>JBJEKQ010000120.1:0-69021 GCA_051878715.1 Prevotella sp. | reverse complement strand
GATGGTACCAGCAGTTTCACCACCACGCAGTGGGGAAAGATTCCCGTGCAGGCGACACAGACCTATGCCTTTGCAACCACATCGGGGTCAAGAGCCAAGCAGGATGTGGGACTCAACGGACTGAACGACGAGGAGGAGCGCAGTTTTGAGTCCTATGCCACCTTCAACAATTTTGTAAGCACCATCACCAACGACAGCATCCGACAGGCATGGAGCATAGACCCTGCCAACGACAATTACCATTACTACCGCGGTTCTGATTTTGACCAGGCGCAGACTACTATTCTGGAGCGCTACAAACGCATCAACAACCCGCAGGGCAACTCTCCCGACAACGACAATAACAACGAGAGTTACGACACCTCTTACAAAACCACTCCCGATGTGGAGGATATCAATCAGGACTTCACCCTCAATGAGTACGAACGCTACTTTGAATACAAGGTGAGCATACGTCCTGAGGACCTCAACGAGAACAACGTGGGCAACAATTACATTGCCGATGTGCGCGAGACCAGTACCCGCCTGCGCAACGGAAAGACCGAGAAAGTGAAGTGGTACAAGTTCCGCATTCCCCTCAACGACGCCCGCCGCACCAAGGTCGGCTCCATCAGCGACTTCAGCTCCATCCGCTTCATGCGTATGTTCCTCACCAATTTTGAACTGCCCATCGTGCTTCGTTTCGGCAGTCTTGACTTGGTCAGGGGCGAATGGCGCACCTACACCAACGAGCTTGCTGCCGCCTCTGCCGGTACAGCCACCATGGAGGTGAGCAATGTGAATATCGAGGAATATACCGACAAACTGCCCGTGAACTACGTGCTGCCACCGGGCATCAGCCGAGTGACCGACCCCTCGCAGCCGCAGCTGGTAGAGAGCAATGAGCAGGCGATGTGCCTCATCGTAAAGAACATGGGCAAGGGAGATGCAAAGGCGGTGTATAAGAAGACCAACCTTGATCTGCGCCAGTACAGGCGCCTGCAGATGTTTGTGCATGCCAACGCCTTCCAGCAGAACACCACCAACTTGCAAAACGACCAGCTGGCTGTGTTTGTACGTCTGGGAAGCGACTACAAGAACAATTATTATGAATACGAAATTCCCCTGAAGATAACACCTGCCGGGCATTATTCACAGGAAGACCGTGTGTCGGTGTGGCCGCAGGAGAATATGCTTGACATAGACCTGACCGCCTTTACTGCCATCAAGAAGGCACGCAACAAGGCAAAGGCAGTGGGCGGAGCCGCCTACACCAGGGAGTATTCTGAATATAGCAGTGACAATCCCTCACACCGTATCTCCGTGATGGGCAATCCCACACTGGGCGAGGTGAAGACCATGATGATAGGTGTGCGCAACCTCACCAATCAGGAGAAGTCGGGTGAGATATGGGTCAACGAACTGCGCCTGCGCGAGTTCAATAACAAGGGCGGATGGGCTGCCAGTGGTGCACTGAACATGCAGCTCTCGGATTTCGGTACGATTAACCTCACGGGAAAGATGGTCACAGAGGGCTTTGGCGGACTGGAAGAGTCGTTGGCACAGCGCTCTATGGACGACTACAAGACCTACAGTTTTACAGCCAATCTGGAGCTGGGCAAGTTCTTCCCTGACAAGGCACAGGTGACAGCACCTCTTTACTACTCTGTCACCAAGGAGGAAACGCGGCCCAAGTACAATCCGCTGGACAGCGATATGGAACTGTCTGATGCACTGGATGCCGCTGCCGACAAACATGAGAAAGACAGCATAGAGTCGTTGGCAGTGACCCGTACCACCAACACCAACTTCTCGCTGTCCAATGTGAGGGTAGGCATCAAGACAAAGCGTCACCCCATGCCCTACGACCCTGCCAACTTCTCGTTCAGCTACAGCCATTCACACCGCTATACCTCCGGTGAAACTACTGTATATGAAAAGGAAGACCAGTGGAAAGGTTCGCTCAACTATACTTACAGTCCGGTGTACAAGACCTTTGAGCCGTTCAAGAAACTCAAGGGAAAGAGCAAGTGGCTGGCTTTCCCGAAAGACATAGGATTCAATTATCTGCCGCAGAACATATCGTTCAACAGCGAGATAACGCGCAGCTATTATGAACTGCAGGAGCGCGACATGGAAACGCTGCAGAGTGGAGTGGGCGAGAGCACACTGCCCCTCTCGTTCAGTCAGCAGTTCCTGTGGAACCGTGAGTTTGCCCTGCGCTGGGACCTCACCAAGAACCTGCATCTCGACTTCCAGTCAGCCACCCATGCTGAGATAGAAACCGCCGACGGACCGGTGAACAAGGACCTCTATCCTGAACAGTATCAGATATGGAAAGACTCTGTGTGGCACAGCATCCGCAATCTGGGTACTCCCTTGGATTACCAGCAGACCTTCAATGCGTCTTATAAGTTGCCGCTCAACAAACTGCCCATTTTCAACTGGGTGAATGCTGATGCCAACTACACTGCCAACTATTCGTGGGTACGCGGTACCGAGTTGAACGATGGCTCCACATTGGGCAATACCATCACCAGCCATCGTACGCTCAATATCAACGGTACCTTCAACATGGAAACGCTGTACAACAACATCCCCTTCCTGAAGAAGACCAATGAACGCTTCAAGAAAGCTACGGTTAAGAAAACTCAAAGCAAGAAGGCTGCCAAGCCGATAGACGTGCGTGCCAATAAGATGATGCAGCAAGACAATCTTGCAGACAAAAACGGCAAGGCGCTGGAAAAGGAAAACAAGGAACTTCCCAAAAACAAGAATACGTTCCAAAAGGAGATTACCCTCAAGCTGGATACTACCATTACCGTGGCGCACAACAAGAAGAGCAAACGGCTGACAGTGAGCGCACGCACGCAGGACGGTAAGGCCTATGATGTGAAATACAAGGTGGTGGATGCCAACAAGATAATCATCAAAAACCGTGACTCGGTGAGCATCAAGCTGAGCATCACTCCCAAAGAACCTCTTGAAAATCAGTGGTGGTACAGTCCTGCGCAGTATGCTGCCCGTTTCCTGATGATGGTACGCAATGTGAGCCTCTCTTACCGCAACCAGTATGCCATGACCCTGCCGGGCTTCCTGCCCAATGTGGGCGATGCCTTCGGACAGCGTACGGGTGATGTGATGGCGCCGGGTCTTGACTTCGCCTTTGGTCTGATTGACGACAGCTATATCAACAAGAGTTATGACAACGGATGGCTGCTGTGTGCCGACAGTGTGGCGACACCTGCCACCTCTACCGCTTCGGAAGACTTGCAGATACGCATGACTCTGGAACCTGTGCGTGACCTGAAGATTGACCTCAATGCCAGTCGTACCACCAGCAACTCGCACAGCATACAGTATATGTATGCGGGAATGCCCACCACCCACAGCGGCAGCTTCACCATGACTACCTGGAGTCTGGGCAGTGCACTCGAAGGTATGGGTGACGCCAACAATGGCTATCATTCTCCTACCTTTGAGAAATTCTGCCAGAGCATCGAGGGCTTCCGACAGAAGGTGCAGGCACGTTACGAGGGGGCCGTATATCCTGCCGGTACAGTACTGGCTGATGGTGTGAATATAGGCGGCACCACCTATAATCCGCAGTATGGACAGGTGAATGCCTATAGTGCCGATGTGCTGATTCCTGCCTTCCTTTCGGCTTACACCTCGTCGGGTGGTTCGTCGGTGCTTGACATTTTCCCCTCGCTCAGGCGCATGTTGCCCAACTGGACCATCCGTTACAGCGGTCTGGGCAAACTGCCGTGGCTGCGTGATCATTTCAAGAGTGTCAATCTCAATCATGGCTACAAGAGTGTGTTTGCCGTGGGCAGCTATGCCTCGTTTAGCACCTGGCAGGAGTATATGAACGGATTGGGCTTCATCAAGGAGACTACCACGGGCAATCCCATCCCCAGCAGTATGTACAACGTGAGTACGGTGAGTATCAACGAGGCGTTCTCGCCGCTGCTTGGAGTGGATGTGACACTGCAGAACAACCTTACCTGTAAGGTGGAATACCGCACTACCCGTGTGCTCACCCTAAGCACTACCAGTGTGCAGATAAGTGAGGCGTTGAGCAAGGACTGGGTAATAGGACTGGGCTACAAGATAAGCAACTTCAACCTGTTTGGTTCCGGTGCTTCCCGCAAGATACGTGGGGCGCAGAAAGGAAAGGGCAACAATGCCGATAACCAGCAGAACCAGACTGCCACCAAGCGTAGCGGAACATCGGGGGTGAACCACGACCTGAACATGCGACTTGACATCTCTTATCGCAAGCAGGCTGCTATCACCAGGGATATTGCTACCGTCACCAGTTCGGCAAGCAGCGGCAATACCGCCTTCAAAATGTCGTTCATGGCAGATTATACATTGTCCAAACTGCTCACTCTGAGTGCCTATTATGACAGGCAGACCAACACACCGTTGCTCTCCAGCAGTTCTTATCCCACCACTACACACGACTTCGGCTTTAGTCTGAAATTCTCACTCACAAGATGATGTTTTTGTGCCCATCGTATTCACTTGCCAACTGAATACTCTGTTCACTTGCCAACTGAATGCCCTGTTCACTTGTCAACTGAATGCCCTGTTCAGTTAGCAACTGAATGCCCTGTTCAGTTGTCAACTGAATGCCCTGTTCAGTTGTCAACTGAATGCCCTGTTCAGTTAGCAACTGAATGCCCTGTTCAGTTGTCAACTGAATACCCTGTTCAGTTTTCAACTGAATACCCTGTTCAGTTGGCACCAGCTTTTTTATGGAGATAAAGTGCCCAAAAGCCAACATGACATAGCTTTGACAAGGAGGTGTGCATTTTGACACACCTCCATTAGGCTGTTATGCGCAAACATGCTTTCTTTTTGTCATCTGTCTTTCCGTTTATCGGTTACAATGGAACCCCATTGCGCCCTCAAAACGAAGAAACATCTGTTCAAAAATACAGGCAGTTATCATCATAACGCTAATGACCGATTTGGGATAATTTTGTATCAGAAGCATTATTGGGGAGAAGCAGGTTGGCTGGTAGGGTTTTGATACACATCGTGTGGTACCATGAAATTCCCGTCGCAATAATCTTCAAGTGGAACATCAAAATATCCACCCCTGCTCTGCACAAACTCCATGAGCTTGGTGAAAGTGAAGTTCATATTGAGAAGCACAGGATTGCCTATGAGCACAAGACCCAAGCGGGCACGGGTCATAGCGACATTCAGCTTACGGTCTATTATCTGCCCATCCTCCTCAAACACGTTGTTCGTGAGGAAGTTGAGTTGGTATCGCTGTTGGATTGTGAAACCATAGATGATATAGTCACGCTGGCTGCCTTGGTAGCGTTCAACTGTGTCGATGGTGATGTCATGAAGACGAGGGATGTTGTACTTGTCCACCTCGTTACGGATTGTTGAAATCTGGTTGCGGTAAGGTACAATGACACCTACTGTCTTTTCCGGCTCAAAACAGTCGGACGTCAGCTCATATATGGCATGGACGGTGGCGGCTATCATCCGCGCCTCAAAGGCATTTGTCTTGGCAGAAGGCGACAGAGCCGGCGGTATTGCCGCAACAAAACTTATACGATGAGTGGTAAGCATGGCTATGATGCCATTGGCTGTGTCTTTACGGACATTCGCAAGTTGCTGATGGCCAAGCGGTACGATATCAAGTTTATTGCCATAGAAAGCTTGGTTAGGGAACTCCGCAATGTCCTTATGCATACGCCCCTGCCTCGTAAGCATATATACAAATCGCCCGTCATATCCATCGGGAGTCTTGAACTGCGTCAACAGACGTTCAAACAATGACAAGCGGCAATCGGTGAGATTGATGGCTTTGAGTTCCGGTTCTGTCACAATGGATTCCTCGGGTGGCTGCTGGACAACCGCAGGTAATTGCTTGTGGTCGCCTATGAGTATGAATTTTGCGATACTGCAACGGTTTTCATCTTTGGCACTGAGCAGTCCTATAAGATGCGGTTCAAGAATCTGCGACGACTCATCCACGATGGCAAGACTGAAATGCTTTATCCGCAACAGGGACATGTTGGCATTGAGCGCAGCTGTTGTTCCACAGAACACCCTTGTAGAAAGAATAAGCCTGTTGGCTGCGTTGCCGTCATGCAGTTGCGACAACCTGGAACTGAGCAGATATTCGCGATATTCCTTTGAACAGGACAAGTCAGATCCTATACGTATAAAGTCGAAGTCGGGATTATCATTCTTTATGTCCACCAGTTTGCCGCATATCTCGTCAACCGCACGGTTGGTGTATGAAAGGAGCAACACATTTGCACCTTCTTCCAGCAATTCCTCTTTGAGCAGGTTGACAAGACCGTATGAGGTCTTGCCCGTTCCCGGAGGCCCGATGATGAGGAACAGGTCTTTTGCCTGTTTGGCATGTTCCACGAGAGTGTTGAAATACCCGTATTCCCCCTTGCGCTTTATTGAGGTATCGTATTCCGGCAAGCGTTGCGAAAGCAGAAGGTCGCGGCGCGGTTTCGGGGCGGACAGGAATGAGTGCATGGCACTGTATAACGAGCCTGTCATCGACTCAAACATATCATGCTCTATGGTCCAAAGCGTGCCTTCGGGCTTGTTTTCTATTGTCTTTCTGTCAGTCTGACTGTTACGCAAACGCAACTCTATAATATCCTCACGCATGTCAACTATGGAGGCACGATGAACCATCTGGGCGCACGCATTGGGAATCCTTGTCTTGCCATTGTAATTATATGGATAGAGTATCACGATGTCGCCGACACGGAAATTCGTCGTATCTACTGACTGCGGTGAGTCAAAACGGAGTTTTACGCCAGTTACAGATGTCTCGTGGTTGTCTTCATACAGGAATCCGGCAATGGACAGGCCATCATAAATATTGCCGGCAATCTTCTTGTCTTCAAGTCTGTCGTTCCATATCGTTGCAAAACCGGAATCTTCCTTCTGCTTGTTGCCCACTTTGGCAAGCAGCTGCTCGTTTTCGAGAAAGCGGAAAAAACGCAAGTAATACATGCGTTCAAGTTCTGAGGCTGAGGCAATGGGAGCAAGAAGTCCTGACAGTTGTGGTTTAACGTAATTTTCCCACAAACGTCCCGACAGGCGCTTTTGATTTAGTTTTTCAGGAGTAAGGGTTGTCAGGATGTCCACTCCTTCCTTGGCATAAAATATCTCACTCCACGCTATCAGATTGCGCATTTTTATTGCCCGAAGCAGCAGCTGCTGCTCGTTTCCCATACGCAGCAAGCCCTCCGAATATTTTGAATAAAGGAGCATTGTGTGTTTGAGGTTTTCGGCATATTTCTGAAACTCGTAATTAAACAGGGCGCGATATAACATCAACTGCACCTTATGTGTTTCTTTTGGAATAGGAACGACGGAGTTCTGACCGTAAGGCACAAACTCTCCATTTCCTGATTTCTGTTCTATGATGATTACGTCCTCCCCTTGTTGATACAGAAAGTCAAGACGTCCCTGGATGCCCAGCACCTCACTAAAAAACGATGGTTCGAGCACCACTTCCTTCTTATCATACTCCCCTATCGACTTAGGCAAGTCGATGCCTATAAGTTTCTCGATGTTGCGTTTCTGCTGTCGGGCGTCTTCCTTGAACTTGGCATAATTGTCAATGAGTTCCTGACATGAAATCATGTTCAGCGCATTCTTGTTGACAAACTCCTTTAAGCTGTCTTCAAAGGCGATACGGCGGTCATGTATTGTGTCGTCAAGGAATTGACCGGAAAGATTTCCCAGATGTATCGGTTGGATGTTTGGACTCGGCTTTATCTTGTTTATAAGATTTACGAACGGCGACTCGGCGTATGACTCAAAGCAAGCGGCTATCGTTGTAATGTTTACAAGATAGTCTGGCTCAAGTATGATAAGTTCGGGCATATAAACCTCTCCGCGCTCATCCTTACGTATGCGGACGAGATTAAGCTGCGCCCCTGCCCATAATATGGTGTTCAGATACGACCAATCCGCCTTGCCGTCAAGTGTAAGCACCTTGTTTTCACTGTCATAGCATATCTGCAACGTCGTATTGTTCTCCTCTTCTGTTGCCCATATATAATGTTCATCCCAACGCTCGACAACAACACGCAAGACATTCTCACTAAACTTGCCCCAAGTGTTTTTCCTGTCTGCCCGTGGGAAATTGTCCTTTAATGACTCCGGGATTTCCTCCTTGCCACACACGTAATACACAAGCAGGGCTGCCGCTTTCAGATTATGAGGAAAAAGTTTGGCAAGGTCTTCGTCGGATTGTTCCTGCTCGCTGCTCGGTTTCGGAAACAAGTTCTTGCGTGCCAGTTGTACCAGATTGGCTATTGTATAAGGTATTTTGTATTCCTTGATACAGTAATCCACTTTTGAGAAAAAACCGACAAAGGCGATTGGACAATCAGCAATCGCCTGCTCCACCGTATGACGGAAAACATTCCTGATTATATCGTATCTGTCCTTGTCGGACATACCACTATCGCAAGCAGCCTCCAACTGCATGTAAAGGCTTGGCGCAGAGTCAATAACAATGGATTTGCCCTTACCTGCATTGATGACATCGTTCTTTCTCTTGGTGTATGGTGTCAGTTTCATTTCAGCCTTGTCGTTTTTGCAAATGTACAAAAAAATAGGGGGAATGGGAACGAAGGGCGGCAAAATGTCGTGAGTATGGGAAAAAGCTAACTGTCTTTTCACAGTTTTAGGCACGGAAAACACGGATTTACACGGATTTCTTTTTAGGCACGGATTATATTTGAGTTGTGCAAGGGCTATGCCGAACAATGGCGTGCCAAATATACGGCATCCTATGCGAGTCTGATGCTGGAGCAAGATGTGCATTCCCTGCCTAAGGAGCGCGTAAATGGTGTGGTGATGAACATCGCCGCTGGTACGAACTGTATGATGTGAAGTTTGGCAACATCCTGTATCTCACCCCCGAGACGAGGGCACGTATATGGTAAGAGAGTTATAGCCTTTGAAATAATAAAGGCTGCATAAGATACGAAGCCGCCTTCATCCCTCGATGAAAGCGGCTTCGTTTGTAAAGTGTCTTTTTTTAAGCCATTATGCCGTCGGTGTAAGGATGGGTGAGGCTGGCGTAGCCTCCTTGGTCACCGTCACCTCCTGTGCCTGGATATTTTTCACTTCCTGCCAATATCTGCGTTGGCAACATGTCATACAGCTTCATTGCTGGTGTTTCATACTTTCTTTTCTTCATAGTCGTATATTTTCTAATTGTTATTATATTGGGGGAGTTATTTTCTATTCCACCACCACCTTCTTTCCATTCACGATATATAGCCCCTTGTTAAGAGCGCCATTTACGGCGCGTCCGTCGATGGTGTAGATGCCCTTCACGGCAGACACCTTCATGGGTGCAGGCACAAGCTCCATGATGCCCGTGGTGTTGTCGTCGTCACCGAAGATGCCGATAGACATGCTGGCAGGGGCTGTCTGATTGTCAGTGCCCGTGATGGTGAGGTACATTCGGTAGGCAGGGAAGTTGGAGTCGTCACGCTGGTTGCCGAACGAACCGTCGGTGTTGAAGGTGTAACAGGTGTCGTCGAAGTCGGTGCGGGCGGCGAGGGTGCCGCAGCATGTCACGTTGATGTCGGTGCATTGCGTCATGAGTCCCGAATTGCCGTCCCAGTCAACCACGGTCAGAGGTGTTGTTACTGGCGTTGCGGTGATAAAATATACTTTTTCGTTCGTTAGCGTCACCTCGGAGGCGCTGGTCTTCACGAAGAACGGCGTACCGGCAGGTATTGTCTCGCCTTCGGGATTGAGCAGCATCAGTATATACTTGCCGGTGGAGGTGTTGTGGATGATGTTGCCCTGCGGCACATATACCTGCTCAAACTTCTCCTGTGCAACAGTCATGGGGAGGTCGATGGGCAGGCACATGGTGGCATACTGTCCTTCGGTGGCGAAGGTGCGGCTGTAAGTGATGTCGCCCGGCTGATAGATGGTGTGGTCGCTTACCTGCAACACGGTATTGTCGCCATCAGTAATATCCACCTTACCTCCATATACATACACCTCGTTCTCATATCCGCCGGCATTGGCATAAATTGCCTCATATCTTGCTTCGGGCACATAGATATAGTTTATTACGTCGAGTCCGCTGAAGGCACTACTCCTGATTGAAGTGACGGGTATTCCGTAGAGATTGTCGGCAATGTTGATTATGCCGTCGGCAAATACGGCACCGTCCTTGGTGGTTCCAATCACTTCAAAAGATGTTCCGTCGCTCTTTACGGCATATTTGACACCGTCGATTGTTTTGGCGTGGTCGTCGGTTAAGGCAGAAAATGACAAATTCGACCATCCGCTGGCATTCATATAATCTGACACCAACGACTCAGGAACGTAAACATAGAAATACATACAATCTTCAAATGGATTACCACCCGCCGTTGGAGGTTCGGAATTATATATCTCAACAGTAAATGGTTGCTCTATACTACCACTAATCTGATTAAATGCATACGAACTAATGCTACTAATCGTTCCTGAAATCTTTATATTGGCACTACAAGCGAAAAAAGCGTAAGAGTTAATATTGGCATTGTTTAATTCCAAGGAGATGTTACCGCCTGTAATTCTATAAAACGTATTTTCGCCAATTTTAGTTATTCCACTGAGATTGGCAATTACTTGAAAACATTCATTATCAATATTATTGAAAGCACGTGAGGATATTGTTTTTACAACACCATTCAAGGTCACAGTGCCATTAAAATTATTGAATGTCCCTGCATAAATAGAACCACAGTTAAGATTGTTGAATGTCAAATTGAGCTTTCCATCGCCACATCCATAAAACGCACTTTGGCCAATAACTGTCACTGTGTTATTTAGTACTATATCACCCGTAAGACCGGGACAGTACTGGAAAGCATAGTCATAGATTGCCGTGATATTCGCACCGCCACTGACAGACGTGAGTGAGGTTTGACCTGAAAAAGCACTTGTACCGATTATCGTAACTTTATACTCCTGCCCTTCGTATGTCACGGTGGCAGGGATATTCAGCGCAGTTATATCATCATCATCAGTAGCGCCAAGAACCGTAGCCGTATTGTCGCTTAGCAGCTTGTAGTTAAGCGTTGAATAACCCTCGGTGTCAATCGTCACCGACGCCTGCACAACATCCTGCGCCGATGCGGGCAATGCCGCAAGGAAGAATGAGAACAAAACAAACAGACTAAGTCTGCCTAATTTACTAATACCCCCCCCCCCCCTAATGCCTTAGCATTAAAGAGGCTACATGTGTAGTTCTTTGTGGTCGATTTCATAATCATTTTATTGTTTTATTGAAGCTAATATTTGTCTTTTTGCCGCAAAGATACAAATTTGATACTAAAAGCAGGTGTTTACCTGAAAAAATATTAGTTATGTAAGAGAATTGTTTGCCCGAATGGTAGGCAATCATAGTGAACAGGGAATTAAGTTCCTGCACATCGGCAATCATCACCTGACGATTCACTCCTTTAACTTCCATTACTTGCGAAAGTTAAATTAACAGGGCATTGTGAAAAAAGTACTGTCCACTTTTTTCTTTGAACCGTTTTTTTTGCACTATCTTTGCAATTGGATATGACAACATGCCTGTCAATGTACCACTTGAGTGAGGAAAACGAACAGATATGTAGAGGATGAAACTGCCGCAGTATGGCATTTGAATGATGTGCAAATCAAGGGATATGACCTCGACAAGATGGAGTGGAAGGAGTGTTTTTACTTTGTACGACGTTAACCTTATAATAAACGATGTATAGACAGATATTGATTGTCGCGGTGATGGCGGCAACCTGTTCGCAAGCGCTGTGGGCAGGTGTGGAGAAGACCGTCCGTGGCATGGTGGTGAGCATAGACAATGCTATGCCGGGAGAGGTTAGGACAATAAGGTTGTCTGTGGTCAATGACAGGGTGGTGAGAGTAGAGGCTACCCCCGATGCCACATTTGCGGAAAAGAGCAGTTTGATAATAGTGCCCGAAGCGCGCCGGAACTCCACCCCCTGGCAGATGAGCGAGAGCGACAATCAGGCGGTGCTCTCCACCCGGCGCCTTAAAGTGGCGGTGGACAAACGGAGCGGCAGCCTCACCTTTACAGATATTATTACGGGAAAAGTGTATCTGCAGGAGATTGCCAAAGGAGGCAAGACCTTCTCGAAATACGTGTCGGCACAGACCCTGCTGCCGCCCGGCTATACCCCCTCGGCACCCGGAGAACTGAACTGGGGGAAGCAGGGCGACCTGAGCCGTATCTCAGAGGAAGACAGAACAGGCTATACATGGCATGCACAGTTTGAGGGCAACGACGATGAGGCTTTCTACGGATTGGGACAGCACCAGTCGGAAGAGATGAACTACAAGGGGAAAGACGAGGAACTCTTCCAGTACAACACCAAGGTGTCTGTCCCCTTTGTGGTGAGCACCCGGGGGTACGGACTGCTTTGGGACAGCTATTCATACGGCAGATGGGGCAATCCCGCCGGTTACAGGCAACTGCACCGCGTGTTTGCGCTCTACGACAAACAAGGCACGCCCGGAGCCCTTACCGGCACCTATACCGACAAGAACGGCAAACAGGTGGTGAGAAGGGAGGATTCCATCTACTTTGAACACTCGCGGGTGATAGGACTGCTGCCGCAGGAGATAAGGCTCAACGGCGGACAGGTGGTATATGAGGGAAGCATCGAACCGAAAGCCACGGCGGATTACCGCTTCATCCTCTACTATGCAGGCTATGTGAGGGTGCTTGCCGACGGCAAGGAGGTGGTGGCTGAACGCTGGCGCACCGCATGGAATCCCAATGCCTACAAGTTCACACTGCCGCTGGTAAAGGGCAGAAAGACGGCACTGCGCATAGAGTGGAAACCCGACGGAGACGTGTCGTACTGTGGGTTGAGGGTGGCTGAGCCACAAAGCAGGGAACAGCAGAACCGGGTGAGCATCTGGAGCGAGATGGCAAGATACATGGACTATTACTTCATCTGCGGAGACAGCATGGATGAGGTGATAGGCGGCTACCGCACGCTTACGGGTAAGGCACAGGTGATGCCCAAATGGGCACTGGGCTTCTGGCAGAGCCGGGAGCGCTACAAGACACAGCGCGAGATAGAGGAAACGCTGGCAGAGTTCAGACGCCGCCACATACCCGTTGACAATATCGTGCAGGACTGGAACTACTGGGCAGACGACCAGTGGGGCAGCCATGAGTTTGAGCCGTCGCGCTTTCCAGACCCGCAGGCAATGCTCGACAAGGTGCATGAGCAGCATGGCAGGTTCATGATTTCGGTGTGGCCCAAGTTCTACTGTAACACCAGCCACTACAAGGCACTCGACGCCAAGGGATGGATGTACCGGCAGGCCGTGGCCGACAGCATACGCGACTGGGTGGGACCTGGATATGTAGGCTCCTTCTATGACGCCTATTCCGCAGGGGCCCGCAAACTGTTCTGGCAGCAGATGGACAGCTGTCTGTTCTCCAGGTTCAGCCAGGCGGTGGATGCGTGGTGGATGGATGCCTCGGAACCCAATGTGCGCGACTGTACGCCGATGGATTACCGCAAGCAACTGTGCGGACCTACCGCCCTGGGCACCAGCGACGAATACTTCAACGCCTACAGCATAGTGAATGCCGATGCCATCTACAACGGGCAGCGCAGCGTGAATCCCGACAAGCGTGTGTTCCTGCTTACCCGAAGCGGGTTTGCCGGGTTGCAGCGTTACAGCACAGCCACTTGGAGCGGCGATATAGGTACACGCTGGGAGGACATGCGTGCACAGATGACAGCAGGGCTTAACTTCTCCATGTCGGGAGTGCCTTTCTGGGGAATGGATCAGGGAGGTTTCTGTGTGGAAAACAGGTATGTCAGGGCGCAGAAACTGTTTGACAAGACCGGCAGGGAAAACGAAGACCTGAAAGAGTGGCGCGAGCTGCAGGCCCGGTGGAACCAGTTCGGGTGCTTCATCCCCCTGTACCGTACCCACGGGCAGTGGCCCCTGCGTGAGGTATGGAACATAGCCCCCGAGCACCATCCTGCCTACCAGACCATCGTGGCTTACGACCGCTTGCGCTACCGCCTGATGCCCTACCTCTACTCCATGGCGGGATGGGTGCACCACCATGATTATACCATGCTCAGGGGGCTCGCCATGGACTTTGCCTCTGATGCCCGGGTATTGGACATCAGTGACCAGTGGATGTTCGGACCCTCGCTGATGGCTTGTCCCGTCAGTGCCTACCGATGCTATCGCCGGAAGGTGTATCTGCCCGGGCAGTGCGGATGGTACGACCTGTTTACAGGCAGGCATTATCAGGGAGGAAACGAGATAGAGGCGGAAGCTCCCTACAGGCGCATCCCCGTGTTCGTTCCCGAAGGTGCCATTCTGCCTGTGGGACCGGAGATGGAGTGGAGTGATGAGAAACAGCCTGAGGAGATGACCCTGTATGTGTTTGCCGGTGCCGACGGCAGGTTTGAACTCTATGAGGACGAAGGAACCAACTATAATTATGAGCGGGGAGCATACGCTACCATCGAACTGACCTACGATAACCGCCGGAAAACACTCACCATAGGCGAGCGCAAAGGCAGTTTCGAGGGTATGCTGCAGCAGCGCGTCTTCCATGTGGTGTGGGTAGGCGGGGACGTGCAACCGCAACCGGAGCCAGACGACGCATCGCTGGTACTGGGAGGTGCGGATGGCCTGAAACGGAAAACGGTGGAATACAGCGGAAAGAAGACCGTCGTGAAGCTGGATAAGTGATACAGGCGGTTTCCGTAAGACGCCGACTATAGGCAGGTTCCGTAAACTGCCACCGAAAATAACGATAACGAAAAACAAAGATAACAGACATGAAAAGATTACTGACCATAGCATTGTTTGCTGCCTCGGCTGCGGCTGCCGGAGGACAGGTCTATCTTGACCCTCAGGCTCCGTTGGAGAGTCGTGTAAAAGACGCGTTAGGCAGGATGACCCTCCACGAAAAGGTGCAGATTGTCCACGCACAGAGTAAGTTCACATCACCAGGAGTACCCCGGTTGGGCATCAAGCAGCTCAACATGGCCGACGGTCCCCACGGCATACGCGCCGAAGTGGACTGGAACTCGTGGAACTATGCCAAATGGACCAATGACTCCTGCGTGGCATTCCCTTCGCTCACCTGTCTGGCTGCCACCTGGAACCGCGAACTGTCGGGGCGTTACGGCAATGCCGTGAGCGAAGAGTTTGCCTATCGTGACAAGAATATCATGCTGGGGCCGGGCTGCAACATCGCCCGTATGCCATTGAGCGGACGCAGTTTTGAATATACTGGCGAAGACCCTTATCTGGCAGGCGAGATAGTAGTGCCCTATATCCAGAATGCACAGGCCAACGGCATCGCCTGCTGCCTGAAGCATTTCTTCCTGAACAACCAGGAGGTGGGGCGCTGGAACACCAACGTCAACGTGAGCGAGCGCGCTGTCAACGAAATCTATCTGCCTGCTTTCAAGAAAGCGGTGCAACAGGGCGGGCTGTGGACCATCATGGGCTCTTATAACAAGTGGAACAATGTGTGGTGCTGCGAAAACGACTCCCTGCTCAACAAGATACTGAAGAAACAGTGGGGCTTCGACGGTGCCGTCATCAGTGACTGGGGCGGTGCGCACCACACTTGGGAGGCTGCCACCGGAGGCCTGGACATCGAGATGGGCACCGATACCAACGGAAAGACGGAAGACCGCAGCAAGGGATATGACTACTACCATCTTGCCAATGCCTACGAGAATGCGGTGAAAAGCGGCAAGATACCGATGGAGGTGGTGGACGAAAAGGCTGCCCGTGTGTTGCGCACCATCTTCCGCACCGTGATGGGACCGCGCCGCACGCAGGGCATGATGTGCTCCGAAGCCCACTATGAGGTGTGCCGCGAGGTGGGGCAGGAGGGCATCGTACTGCTCCGGAACCAGAAGGACATACTGCCTTTGGACGCCTCGAAATACCGCCGCATCCTGGTGGTGGGCGAGAATGCCGTGCGCAACATGAGCGATGCGGGCGGTTCGTCGGAACTGAAAACCAAGTTCGACATATCGCCTCTCAGCGGACTGCAGGCTCTCTATGGCGACAAGATAACCTATGCCCAGGGCTATTACTCGGGCAAGGCGTACTATGGCAGGGTAGATAAACTGAGTGCTGCCAGACAGGACTCGCTGCATAACGATGCCGTGGAGAAGGCAAGGCAGGCGGACCTGGTCATATTTATAGGCGGACTGAACAAGAACCACCGGCAGGACTGTGAGGACGGAGACCGCGAGAGCTATGAACTGTCATACGGACAGAGCGAACTCATCGCCCGTCTTGCCAAGGTGCAGAAGAACATTGTGGTGGTGACCTACGGAGGCAACCCCTTCGCCACACCGTGGGCAGACAAGGTGGCAGCCTTTGTACACTGCTGGTATCTTGGCTCCATGTCGGGTGCCACGCTGGGTGATGTGCTTTCGGGTGCTGTCAATCCCAGTGGCAAACTGCCCGTCACCTTTGCCAAGGAACAGCAGGACTTCCCCTGCTTCCAGTATGGCAGGGAGGGTTATCCCGGAGTGGACAGGCAGGTGTATTATAAAGAGGGTATCTATGTGGGCTACCGCTGGTTTGACACCAAGAAGGTGGCTGTGCGGTATCCCTTCGGTTTCGGACTCAGTTACACTACCTTCAGATACGGCAAACCCGTGCTCAACGCTGCGGAGATGGATGCCGGCGGCAGCATAGAACTGAGTGTTGACATCACCAACACGGGCAAGCGTGAGGGCAAGGAAACCGTGCAGCTCTACATCGGTGACGAGGAATGCAGCATAGACAGGCCTGCCAAGGAACTGAAGAACTTTGCCAAGGTGTCGTTGAAGCCGGGAGAGACCAGGACGGTGAGATTCACCATCCATGCCGATGACTTGAAGTTCTTCTCAGAGAAGGAGCATCGGTGGGTGGCTGAGCCGGGCAAGTTCAAGGCTTACGTATGTGCCAGCGTGGCGGATGTGCGTGGCACGGCATACTTTACGCTGAAATAAGTGATTTTTAATCATTACTTATACCATCACTGAAATACTGAATGTAAACCAGAAAAAACGACAAGGACAGGAAGCGCGTCAGTGCTTCCTGTCCTTGTCGTTTTGCCGTTCTGAATCCGATGGATTACAGGAGATTACTTCTTGTCGCTTACTCCGAAGCAAATCCATTGCTCCTGCGGGTAGTTGAACTTGACAATCTGTTTCTGTGCAATGTAAGCATCCTTGGCTTCCTTCATCAAACTGTTCATGTGCTTGATTCTCTCGGAGAGCTTCACGTGCAGAGCCTCGCACTCCTTGTTTGCCTCGCCCAATTCTCCCAGTTGCCGGCGCATGTTTTCCAGTTCTTCTACTTTCACGCCATGTTTTTCCAGTACATGGATGTTCTTTTTCATCCCTTCGATGAGCTGCAGGCTCTTTTCGATTTGTTGTTCTACAATCTTTGACATGCTTTTTAGATTTTGTATTGTAAATAGGTTAATATGTTGTCCGTGTGGTCATTGACCGTGTGTGCCAGCCGTATGTCAGGTGGAGATGTGCTTCTTCAGCATCTCGCCCACATACTGCCAGGGCAGCATGTACGAACGGTGGCGGCGGATGGGGGAGTCGAGCAGGAAGAAACCGATGATGAGTGCAACGCAGCCCCAGCAAGCCCATCCGTAGATGGTTTTGATGCCTATCAGCAACATCTCTGACACCATGTCCTCTCCGCCGATGGGGGCGGCACTGTGCAGCCACAGGGCTGGTGCCGTGTATTTGCCGAAAGCCTCTGCCACATAGTGTCCCAGCATCTTGGCATAGAGGGCACAGCCCACACAACCGCCCACCATCATGTGCAGCATGTTGAATACAGACAGTCCCTGGAAGAAATGGTGGAAGTCCATGACACTATTCAGTGACGACATGAACATGATACTGAGCGTGGTATAGGCAAAGCCCCGGCAGAACAGCGGAAGGTAGAGCATCTCCTTGCTGATATGGGGCGAAACGATGTGGTACATCATCCACAGGTATGCCAGCAGCATCACTGAACCGATGATTCCCAGACGGATGAACGACATGCGCATCACCTTCTGAAGCCAGAACAGCGAGAACAGGCAGCCGCAGATGTTGCCTGTCCACACCGGCCAGTCAAGGGAGGCATTGACCAGCGTGGAGTAGTGCATCACCTCTTCCAGAAAAATCTCTTCCAGGATATATTCCGTGCACAGCAGACATTCCACGAAGCAGATGAGCAGCAGAATCTGCTTTACGTATCTGAAACCGCTGAACACCTTGGGATTGATGTAGGGATGGCGCACATGTACCATGCGGTGCAGCAGGGCAGCCATGTTGATGAGGATGGTGCCCGTGAGATACCACACCGTACTGTGGTTGTACCAGGAATACCAGTCGGCATAGTCCAGCAGATAAGCCACCTGCATCAGCAGGGATGCCCACAGTATCATGGAGGTCCAGTCGATGCCGTAGAGCGGCAGGTGCATGAAGCGGAAGTGCCTGACGCAGGTGAGTACAAACAGCAGTACGCCGCATTGCAGGGCAATGATGGTCCAGTGCATCATCTGCCATTGCCCCAGTGCGCCCCACCATGCCGAGAGCAAGTCCTGCGTGTTCATCCCCGTGAGGATTACGATATGCAGCAGGGGGAAGAATACCGTCATGTCGCGGCGCGGGGTCATCCATAGCTGGATGTTTGACATACATTCAAAGGTGCCCTGTATCTTGGCGATGCCCTCGATGAGGCACAGCAGCCACAGTAAAGGCAGCCACGTGACATAGCCGATGAGCAGGTTGGTGATGATGACGGTGACGGAGGCGCCGGTAAGAAGTGTCTTGTTGGTGAACCTGAACTTCATGCGGAACAGCATGGGAAACCACAGAGCCATGCCTGCCAAATTGCAGTAAACGCACATCAGCACGTCTTCGCGCATCTGAGCCTGCGAACCTACAATCTCATTGAGTGCTCCCAGGTAGCGTGCTCCCGAAACCTGGAAACAAAATGCAATCAGCAGATATATCCACGGTCGGAGGCGTTTGGGAACCACTTCCCTGACCATAGGCATGGAAAACTCGTCAGACCTGCTCATTGTTTCTCTACATAGCATTGCACATTATATCCTGCCTTCAGCCGTTGCAGCAGGTCTGCAGGATTCCCTTGCAGCGAGATTCTCACGGGAATCCGCTGTTCTACCTTGACAAAGTTGCCTGTGGCATTGTCGGAAGGCAGGGATGAAAAGGCGGAGCCTGTGGCATCGGCAAGTGATTCCACCGTGCCTGTGTATTCCACATCAGGCACGGCATCGGCGGTAATCCTCACCTTTGCCCCCGCCTTGATGTGTGCCATCTGCGACTCCCTGTAGTTGGCCTGCACCCACATCTCGTTCTCGTCCACCAGATTAACCATGTTTTGTCCTGTCTGTACCAGTTGTCCTACGTGGATGTCTTTTCTGCCTGTTACACCGTCACTGGTGGCAAGGATGGCGCAGTATGACAGGTTGAGCCTTGCCAGTCGCACGCTGGCTTCACACAGGGCGATGGCTGCCTGTGCCTGTTCCTGGCGCATGCCCTGTTCTTTCTTGATTCTCTCGGTAGAGTTCCTGCCGTGTGCCGCCCGCTCATACCGGGCTTTGGCAGCGATGTATGCTGTGCGTACATGGTCGTACTGCTGTGCGGTGACAGCGTCTTCGCGCAGCAGTGCGGCATATCTCGCTTCCTCTTTGGCAGCATTCTCCATCTGTACCTTTGCCTCTGCGATGGAGGCGTTGCCTGCACCGATGCTGCTCTCGGTGGCTGAGATGCCTGCGGCTGTGGCGCGGCAGGCTGCCTGCGCATCACAGAGGGCTGCCTCTGCCTGTGCCAGTTGCAGGGAGAACTCGGCATCCTCAATGATGACCAGTGTATCGCCTGCCTTCACCTTTTGGTTTTCCTGAAAGCGTATCTCGCGGATATATCCCGGCACTCGCGTGCACACAGGAGTGATGTGCTGGCAAACGGTGGCGTTGTCGGTATATTCCGTATTGCCGAAATGGAAGAACTTGTAACATACAATGCAGATGCCTGCCAGGAGCATGCTGAAGACAATGATGTTATATACGATTCGTTTTGTGCTGCGTTTCATAATGTGTGACAAATATATTGGAGTTGGTAATAGTTGAACAGGATATTGATGGCGGCATCAGAGGCTGCAAGCTCGGCGCTGAGTTTTGCGTTGGAGGCGTCAAGCATGTCGGTGAGAAGTGCCAGACCGTTGATGTAGCGGTTGCGCACCACCTCGTAGTTCTCGTTGGCCAGTTGTACGGCTTTGAGTTGTGTCTGCAGTTCCTTGTGTGCCGTGAGATAGGTGGAGTAGGTGGCTTGCACCCTGTTTTCCACCTGTTCCCGCATCTCCAGGGTGTGCTCTTTGCTAAGGCGCAGCTGCGTGTTCGCCTTGTTGATACGCCGCTGGTTCTTGTAGAGTGATGACAGGTTGTAGCTCACCCCGATGCCTGCAAACCAATAACCGAAGTTCTTGTCGATGACAGGCACCTCGATGGTGATGGGCCCGTCGAAATGCAGTTCGGCAAAAGCCGACACCTTGGGGTAGCGGGCACTCTTTTCCAGGCGCACTTTCTCCGTACATATTTCAGTGTTGAGTTCGCTCTGCCTGATGCTCTTGTTGCCGCCTGCCAGTGCCTGCCATTGTGCCTCGTTCATCATCTGCTGTGCATCTGCTTCGGAACCGGAGTCGGCATAAAACAGGTCTTGGGTTGGCAGATGGAGCAGTATTGCCATCTGCGTACAGATGATTTTCCTGCCGTCGTCTATCTTCGTCTGTTGCAGTTGCAGTTCCTGCAGATGCAGCAGATAGCGGGTGACATCGGTCTTTAGGGCAGTGCCCTGTGCATGTCGCGAGCGGATGTTGGCAATCAGTGTCTCCGCCAGTTCGATGTTCTTGGCAATCACCTGACCTCTGTTCTGGAGCCGGCACAGGTCCAGATAGCCTGATGCTATGGCGAAGCGCACGTCCTGCCGGTTGCGCTCATAGTCGAGTGCAGCCATCTCCTTGCCTTTCTCCGCAATGTGGATGCTGCTGCTTATGGCACCTCCGCTGTAGATAATCTGCTGCGCCTTGAGGGCAAAATTGTTGGTGAAATGTGGGTTGTCAATGTGTTGCCATGAATCCAGTTCGCGGTCGGTCAGTACTCCGTCTCCCAGATAGCCTACGCTCAGCTCGGTGCTCAGTTCGGGCAGGCGTTGTGTTTTGGCGATGTCAATCTCTTGAGCGGCACTCTCCATGGCAGTCCTGAATGCCATCATGCTGGTACTCTGATCTTCAGCCAGTGAAAACAGATGACGGAGTGTCAGCGTGTCTTTCCTTTGGGCAGTACACGGCATCGCAAGTGCTGCCATCAGCAGTACCCCCATCGTAGTCCTATTCATAATGATGTTTCTGTTATTTGTCTGTTACCCTGTATTGTACGAGCCTTGTGTAACAGACTCTGGCCGAGTTTCGCGACGCGAAGTTACGAATAATTCTTGAAACAAAGGCTCTTTACAGGTATAATCTTTAACACGATTTAACAAGCGGAGAAGACTGCCGTCTTGCGGATTTTTATGTACTTTTGCATGAAAATTACACTTCAGATAATGAGATACAATTCCCGCAACCAGTCTGCCAACGATTACGACCATTATCAGGTAACGGAAGAGAGCACCCTGTTGGCTTTTCTGCTTGCCCATGTCAAGGACACCAGGAGTAAAATCAAAGCCACGCTCAGGGGACAGGGCATCAAGGTAAACGGCAAAACCGTGACCCAGTTTGACTACCCTCTGCCTGTGGGTGCCAGGATATCTGTGAGCAAGACAAAGAGAAACAAGGAGATATTCAAGAGCCGTTATGTCAATATCGTGTATGAAGACAGGTGGATTGTGGTGGTGGAAAAACATGCGGGCATCCTGTCAATGGCTGCAGGTCATTCGTCGCTCAATGTGAAAAGCGTGCTGGACGACTATTTTAAGAAAAGCGGACAGAAATGCAGGGCGCATGTGGTACACCGTCTTGACAGGGATACCAGCGGACTGATGGTCTATGCCAAGGACATGGATACGGAACAGATTCTGGAACACCACTGGCACGACATAGTGTACGACCGCAGGTATGTGGCTGTAGTGTGCGGCAAAATGGAGGACGATGAAGGCACTATAGCCAACTGGTTGAAGGACAACAAGGCATACTATACCTACTCATCGCCGGTGGATAACGGAGGAAAATACGCGGTGACCCACTTCCGGGTTCTAAGGCGTACCACCGAGTTCTCTCTGGTGGAGTTCAAACTGGAAACAGGCAGGAAAAACCAGATACGTGTGCATACTGCCGATATGATGCACCCCGTGTGTGGCGATGTGAAGTACGGTAATGGTGCCAATCCGCTGAATCGCCTGTGCCTGCATGCCTATATGCTGCATTTTGTGCATCCTGTCACCAATGAGCGCATGGAGTTTGACACACTTATTCCCCCTGCGTTCCTTAAACTCTTTTGACGGTATTCCCTCCCTGTTTGTTCCTGTTTTATGGCGGTGTCTGATTTTACATTCTATATTCTCGCGTTTGTGGCTGTGGTGGCATGTGTTCTTGTGGCCAAGAAGGTGGCAGGCTGTTTCATCAAGAGCATCCTGTTGCTCCTGCTTCTTGGTGCAGGTGCCGCCTGCTACTTCTTTTTTCGGGGATAGGGCATGGGGAGACAGTGTGTGGTTTAAGAAGATTTTTTTCACCATCACCAAAACAAAAATGTAACCGTCTGCAGTCAGACAATTACATTCTGTGTGTGCGCCTGATAGGACTCGAACCTACACGACCGAAATCACCAGATCCTAAGTCTGGCGCGTCTACCAATTTCGCCACAAGCGCATGATAAGTGGTTGCAAAGGTAGCTATATTTTTTCAATTCTCAAATAATTTGGCGGCAAATTCCAAAATGGCGTCATTGTTTTCGAGGTAGTCTTTCTCCGTGATATCCACCTTGTAATGAGGGGCGATGCCGAACTCTGTGCTGTTCTTGTCCTTGTCGTACATGGGACAGGCAGAGAAGCGTACCGCCCAGCCGTTGGGCAGAGAGTTGCAAAAGGGCATGCCCGCACCGCCGCCTGTCTGATCTCCCACGATGATGGTCTGCGGCAACGCCTTCATGTATTTCACAAACTCATTGGCGGCACTATATACCTTGCGGTTGGTAAGCACGCATACACGCTTGTGCCAGCGCACATTCTCAGAGGGTTGCAGCCACTGTTCCTCCATGCTGGAGAAATCTTGATGGCCTTTGCCGGTCTTGTGCTGCATATAGCCTACCAGTGTAGGCTCGTTGACAAAGCGTGCCGCCAGTTTTTCTGCATTGGTAAGCATTCCGCCGCTGTTGTTGCGCACGTCGATAATCAGTCCGCGACACAGCATGAAGGAGGCAAGTACCTCGTCCAGATTGCCCTCTCCGAAACTGCTGGTGAAACTTTCATAGTAGATATAACCCACGTTGTTGGGCAGCACTTTGTATTTCAGCGATGAGGCTATCTTGTAATCGGTACCCATGTATTGTCTCCACAGCAGTTCGCTGAAGTTGGCGGGATAGTCCTCGTACCAACTCCAGTAGCGTGCGAAATCGTAGGAGGTGGAAAGGTTGACATGCCCGTCGCGCAGCTGTGACAGCATGTCGCTGCACACCTCAAACAGTTGGGTGCTGTTCATCTTTTCGTTTACCCGTGGGGCATAGGTGGCATATATCTCGTTCCAGTCCAGTCCATAGACTTCTTTCTTGTAATCAAAAAAGCAATAGTGTTCGTCGAGAATCTTCCACAGGGCATCGAAATTGCCTTTGGGCGTGTTGGGCATTTCCTCTTCGTCGATACAGGATATGCAGAGCAGGGTACACAGGAAGAATATGAAGCGGGAGGGAAGTGTGGATATGCGCATGGCGGAAAGAGGGATTATTTGGGTGAGATGATGACACCCACCATACACCGGTGTGAATAGATGTGCTGTTTCAACTGGTTGACAGAGGCTTGTCGGAAGTCGCCCAAATAGCCTATCTGTAATGCGCAACGCCTGGCAACCTGGTAGTTGAACATCAGCTGTAACCGGAAATTGGGGGCGCTGACAAAGGTGGTGGGTACAATGTTGTGGTCGTTGTTGCCCCGTGAGAAAATCTCGTAGTACGACTGTCCGTAGTTGGGGCTGAACATCACGCCTGCCAAAGGCAATTCGGCTTCCGCCCGTATGCCCGCCTTTCGACCGGCTATAAGCGTGTGCCATCCGGCAGCCACCACAGGCATGAGATGCAGTCCTAAGCGTGCCTGTCCGGGGTTGTTGCCTCCCAGCGTGTTGTATAGTGCTCCGATGTTGGCACCTATGGCTCCTCCTGCCTCCAGGATGAGGGGCGTTTGCCAAGGCTGCCATTTCCTGAGACGTGCCGCCGTGAAGCGGTAGCAGGCTTCCAGCATCTTGATGTCGTGACTACGGTCGCAAGTGGTGGCTGCAGATGCCTGGTGCTGCAGCAAGGTGTACCACCGGCGATGGGTGCGGTGGCGTGCCGTGCCTGAGAGGAAGCTGAAGCCTGTGCCGCTGAAATGCTCAGCCGACAGGTAGGTGTCGAGCACCTTGGTGGGGCCAAGGCCCACCATATAGGTGGTCTCTTTGTAGGGTAGGGACACACTGTCGGCAGACTGTGCTTCCGCACGCAGAGGGATGCAGAGAAGTGTGCACAGGGCGATGGAAAGCAGTGGGATGAGATACATGGGAGTGGGGATTAGTCAAACAGGTTGAGTTGTCCTGTCATCTCGTCGATAATCTGTTGTTCTGACTTGCCTGCGTCCGGATCCAGGTTCTCCGGTGCTGCGCCTGCCGTTGCCTCCTCGTTCCCGTTGTCCTCTTTCTCCGCAGGTTCAGGAACGAACTTGGGCTCCAGCTCCTCAACGGATTCCACCTGTAGTACGGTCAGTCTTCTGCCTCGGGTCTTGTAGCTTCTCAGCACGCAGAACTCGTCCACATCCACCTGCATAGGCTCGTGTTTGGCGTCGTTTCCGCCAAAGGTAATCTGCAGCATGGGGTAGGCTGTGTCGGTGAGCAGAGCCAGTTGGTTGCGCTTGTTCTCGCCCATGATACTCAACTTCTTCTTGGAACTTTCCATGCAGAAGCGCTTGATGAAGGGGTAGCCGCCATTGTCGTAGTCGTGGATTACGGAGGTCCATACCTTGGAAGGCTTGAATTTCTCTATGCGCAGTATATTGTCTTCGTAGTGGTTGTTCACGTCGAAGTTGGTAGTATAGAACGAGCCGTCCTGCAATACCACCAATATCAGATCTCCATCGTTGAACTCGCCCAGCAGGGTACCATGCTCATCGTAGTTCAGCCTGTTGACATCGGGGTCGAACCACACCATTCTGCCACCCAGGGTAGAGTGTCCGTGACTCTTCAGTCCTATGCGGTTCACCTCTTTCTTGGTAAACAGGGAGCCTTGCGAGTCGCGCCCGCGGATGGGCACTTCAGAGAAATCCTTTTCCAGGAAGATGCTTGCTCTGCGACGCATCACCGTGGCTGTGGGTTCCAGGGTGGCTTTGATAACCTCAGCCTCTCCGTTGGGGTTGGCGGTGAAATACATCACCTTGGAGCCTGGCACCCCTTTGGTCAGGTTGTACAATCTGTCGCGGGTGATGGACGAGATGCAGAATCGCTTGATGTAGTAGGGACCTTTTTTCCCGCTGCGATACACCATGTTGTAAACGGTGCGCTTGTCGTTGCGCTTGAACACCTGTACGTGCAGGATGTTCTTGCCCACAAATATCTTGTCTGCCACCTTCACTATCTTGCAGTTGCCGTCCTTGTAGAAGATGATGATATCGTCGATGTCGGAACAGTTGCACACATACTCGTCTTTCTTCAGTCCTGTACCCACGAAACCGTCGTTGCGGTTGATGTAGAGTTTTTCGTTGGCTTCCACCACGGTAGTGGCGGCAATGGTGTCGAAGTTTCTTATCTCCGTCTTGCGTGGGAATGCTTTGCCGTATTTGTCTATCAGCGACTGGAACCATTTGGCGGTCACTTCCACCAGATTGTCCAGGTCGCGCTCTATGCCGTCAATCTCGCCTTTCAGCCGTGCCATCAGTTCGTCTGCCTTCTCCTTGTTGAACTTCAGAATGCGCTGCATCTTGATTTCCAGAAGTCGCAGAATGTCTTCCTTGGTCACCTCGCGCACCAGCTGGGGATAGAAGGGGGTGAGCCGTTCGTCGATATGCTCGCACACGGCATCCACATTGGGTGCCTGCTCAAACTTGCGGTCTTTGTAGATGCGCTCTTCGATGAATATTTTTTCGAGCGAGGCAAAATGCAGTTGCTCCAGCAGTTCGCCGCGTCTTATCTCCAGTTCCTGCTTGATGAGTTGCCTGGTGCGGTCGGTGGCGTGTCTCAGCACGTCGCTCACCGTAAGGAAGTGGGGCTTGTTGTCGTCTATCACACAGCAGTTAGGCGATATGTTTATCTCGCAGTCAGAGAAGGCGTAGAGGGCGTCCAGCGTTTTGTCGCTCGACACTCCCGGAGCCAGATGCACCAGTATCTCCACTTCTGCCGCCGTGTTGTCGTCCACCTTGCGCACCTTTATCTTGCCTTTTTCAATGGCTTTCAGTATGGAGTCGATGAGGGTGGATGTAGTCTTTCCGTAGGGTATTTCCGTGACGGCGAGTGTCTTGTTGTCGCGTTTCTCTATCTTCGCCCTCACCTTTACCACACCTCCGCGCTGTCCGTCGTTGTATTTCGACACATCAATGCTGCCACCGGTAGGGAAGTCGGGATAAAGGGTGAATGGCTCACCGTGCAGATAACTGATGGCTGCCTGGCACACTTCGCAGAAGTTGTGGGGCAGAATCTTTGATGACAGACCTACTGCAATGCCTTCAGCCCCCTGTGTGAGCAGTAGCGGAAACTTCACGGGCAGGGTGATTGGCTCCTTGTTCCTGCCGTCGTAAGAGAGTTTCCACTCCGTGGTCTTGGCATTGAATACCGTGTCCAATGCAAACTTGGAGAGACGTGCTTCAATGTATCGGGGAGCGGCGGCACGGTCTCCGGTGAGGATGTTTCCCCAGTTACCCTGAGTGTCAACCAGCAATTCCTTTTGTCCTATCTGCACCAGGGCATCGCCGATGGAAGCGTCACCGTGGGGGTGAAACTGCATGGTGTGCCCCACGATGTTCGCCACCTTGTTGTATCTGCCGTCGTCCATGCGCTTCATGGAGTGCAGGATGCGGCGCTGCACGGGTTTCAGACCGTCGTCGATATGGGGCACGGCACGCTCCAGTATCACATACGAGGCATAGTCGAGAAACCAGTTCTGGTACATGCCGCTGAGATGGTGCACCACCGAGGCGTCAAACCTGTCAGCCGGTGTGTAGTCGGAGTGTGTCTCTTCCTCCTGAAGTTCTTCTTTGATTGTATCGTCGCTCATAGGTAATAGATCAGTCGTTCGCTGCAAATTTACTCAATTTTCTGCAACAGCCAAACGAATATGCCCTAAAAACCGCATTTACAGGGATGATGTGACTTTATGGAACCCGCCTTGGTTATTCACCAAGGAAAAATGAAAGGGGCGTAAGTCAAAAAATAATGGGCAGATAATTGTTTGCATCAAAAAAAAATGTAATTTTGCAGCGATAGTATAAGAACTATATCCCATAACCTTACATTTGTACAAATATTCAAAAAAATGAAGTCCATGCATAGTTTGCCGTTGGTACTGCTTGTTGCCATGGCAGTGTGTATGATGGCGTGCGGTGGCGGAAAACGTTTGGAATCAAAGGCTCTTCCGGTTACTGATAGCATCTACACATACGAATACATCCACCATATACATGTGGATTCTCCTTACAAGGCATTGGCACTGGTGGATACTGCAGAAAAGAGGAATCTGCTTTCTCCTGTAGATGTCAACCAACTGCGCTCGCTGGTGTATTTCAATGCGTTCCAGCGTTTCAATATAGCTGCAGACTATGCCAAGAAGAGTTATGAGAGTGCGTTGACATCTCAAGATACCCTCCAGATTATGAAAGTGCTCAACTTGTATTGTGCTGCCAGCTTGGCTTCGGGCTTGTATTCCGATGCCTTGTTCGGGGCGCGCAAGGGTCTGGAATTTGCTGTGAGCCGTGGCGCAAAGTCGATCCAGGCGGGCTTTCTGCAGAGTGTGGCTATAGTTTATCAGGACATGGGAATGCGAGAGGAAAGCATTGAATATCTGGACCAAAGTATCAGCCTCTACGCAGAATGTATGAAAAGCAGAGGAGCCAACTTTGACGATGCCCAGGAAATGCTGTACTGTCAGCTTATAAAGATTGACATGATGACAGGGCATTTAGGCAGGCAGAAGGAGGCAATGGAACTGATTCCGGAAGCGGTAGCCACACTTGACAGCATGCGGAAATCGGAAAATACCATACTCAGTCTGGTCCAGCAGCGCGAGATAGAAATCTGCGGCCTGGCTGCCCGTGTGTTCTATTCTTCGGGTTATCAGTCACGTGCAGAGGAGTATTACGAGAAGGCAATGTCCATGATGGACTCTTCCATACATTCCAACGTTATCCAAGTGGCATCCTACCTGAACATGACCCATCGTTACAAGGAGGCTCTGCAGAGTGTGTTGCCAGAGAAAAAGTATATTGAACAGTCGAAGGATACGTGTAGCCACTATTTCGTGAGTGTGGTGCTGAAAAATGAGTACAAGGCCCTGTACGGACTGGGCAGATACAAGGAGGCAGCAGAGGTGGCTGCCAGGCAAGTTGCTCTGAACGACTCGTTGATGTACAGGGAAAGGAAAGATCAGGTGGCAGAGCAGGCTGCGATTTTCCAGACTGCCGAGAAGGAACTGAAGCTCAAGGAACTGGATGCAGAACTGGGCAGGCAGAGGGCGATGATAGTGGGCGGCACTGCCGTACTGCTGTTGCTGGTGATACTGGCGGTGACGGTGTTTCTGTATAGTCGCAAGATACGCCGTCGCAACAAGGCCACCGTGCGCTCCATCGAACAGATGATGGAACAACAGGAGGAACTTATCCAGCTGAGACGCATCAACATGGCACAGACGGAAAACATCAGGACAGGTGAATTGCGGGGCAAACAGATGGAGAAATATGTCAACGAGCAGAGAATGCGGCAGGCACTGAAGCTGCTCAAGTTATCATCATGCTCCTCGCTGGATGAGGTGGCGGCTAAGGTCGGTTTCTCCAGTGCGAAGACATTCAGCAGAATGTTCGAGCGTCGTTATGGACTCACTCCCACTGAATATATCAAGTGGTATGACCGTATTCAGATGAAGGAGGATTCCATGCTCGACAATGCGCGCAAAATGACCGAGCAGGCACAGGAGATAAAAAACTCGTTTATCCGCAACATGAGCCATGAGATACGCACTCCGCTTAACCAGATATCCGGTTTTGTACAGCTGCTCACTGACAGTACGCAGGAAATCTCTGATGAAGAGAAGATAACTTTCCGTGACGTTATCATGGAGCAGACACACCATCTTACCGATATGCTCAACACCCTGATAGAACTCTCTGACTATGATGCAGGGAAAATCTTGGAGGCACCGATGGAACTGACGGTATTACAGTTGAGTGCCGCTTTCAGTGCCGACTGCGTGAGTCTTGAGGGGGCAGAGCGTGTCGCTTTCCGTATAGAGGAACCCTCAGATACTGTCTTCCATATCTCTTTGGCACCCATGAGTCGTGTGGTGCATGCCTTGGTGGACAATGCCCTGAAGTTTGCCGGAAAGGGCGGAGTGGAGGTGCTTACCTCTTTGGATGTCGCCTCCCGCAAGGTCAGAGTGTCGGTGACCGACCACGGAAAGGGTATCTCTGCTGAAGATGCCGAACGCATCTTCGAGCGCTTCTGCAAGCTGAACGACTATGTGCCCGGTGCAGGACTGGGACTTACTTTGGCACGCACCATTGCCCGCCGTATGGGCGGCACGCTGGTACTCGATACTACCTATGCAAGGCAGGGAGCACGCTTTGTGCTTGAAGTGCCTGTGCAGGAGTGATTTTTGCTTTTTTCACAGCAATTGTACGACGGTATCATAAAAAAACGTTACCTTTGCAGCCATAATAAGGTGGGTGCCTGCTTGAATGACACCCGCAATAAAGTAATAAAGTTTTTGAAAATGGCACAAGAGGACGTATTTAAGAAAATCGTTTCGCACTGCAAGGAATATGGTTTTGTATTCCCCAGCAGTGAGATTTACGATGGCCTGGGAGCTGTATATGACTACGGGCAGAACGGAGTGGAACTGAAAAACAACATCAAGCAATACTGGTGGCAGAGCATGGTGCTTCTGCATGATAATATTGTGGGCATCGACTCCGCCATCTTCATGCACCCCACCATCTGGAAAGCCAGTGGTCATGTTGACGCGTTCAACGACCCCCTCATCGACAACCGTGACTCCAAGAAACGCTATCGCGCCGATGTGCTGATAGAAGATCAGATTGCCAAATACGATGAGAAAATCCAGAAAGAGGTGGAAAAGGCGCGCAAACGTTTCGGAGACTCTTTCGATGAAGAGAAATATATGGAGACCAGCGAGCGCGTGAAGGAAGCAAAAGCCAGGCGCGATGCGTTGCACGAACGTTATGCCGCAGCCATGCAGGGTCCCGACCTTGAAGCACTGAAGCAGATTATCCTGGATGAGGAAATAGTAGATCCCATCAGCGGTACAAAGAACTGGACAGACGTGCGCCAGTTCAACTTGATGTTCTCCACCGAGATGGGTGCCAGCGCCGATGCGTCCATGAAGGTATATCTCCGTCCTGAAACGGCACAGGGCATCTTTGTCAACTATCTCAATGTGCAGAAGACGGGCAGAATGAAGATTCCTTTCGGTATCGCACAGATAGGCAAGGCGTTCCGCAACGAGATAGTGGCACGCCAGTTTATCTTCCGTATGCGCGAGTTCGAGCAGATGGAGATGCAGTATTTCGTGAAGCCGGGCACTGAACTCCAGTGGTTCGAGCAGTGGAAGCAGACCCGTATGGCATGGCACCAGGCACTGGGATTCGGGGCAGAGAACTACCGCTTCCACGACCACGACAAGCTGGCGCACTATGCCAATGCAGCCACCGATATCGAGTTCCACATGCCTTTTGGTTTCAAGGAGGTGGAGGGCATCCACAGCCGCACCAACTTCGACCTGTCTCAGCATGAGAAGTTCTCGGGCAAGAGCATCAAGTATTTTGACCCGCAGACCAACGAGAGTTACACTCCGTATGTTATCGAGACCAGTATCGGTGTCGATCGCATGTTCCTCTCCGTGATGTGTCACGCATATACCGAGGAGCAGTTGGAGAATGGCGAGAGCCGCGTGGTGCTGCGTCTGCCTGCTGCCCTTGCTCCCGTAAAACTGGCGGTGATGCCTTTGGTGAAGAAAGACGGACTGCCCGAAAAGGCACAGGAGATTATCAGTCAACTGAAGTTCCACTTCAACTGCCGCTACGACGAGAAGGATTCTATCGGCAAGCGCTATCGCCGTCAGGATGCCATCGGAACCCCCTACTGTGCCACTGTAGATCACGATACGCTGAACGACAACTGCGTGACACTGCGTCACCGTGACACCATGCAGCAGGAGCGCGTGCCCATCAGCCAACTGGTGGCACTGCTGCACGACAAGGTTAGTCTGGCTTCATTATTGCAAAAACAATGAATATGAAACATCTCTCTGTCACTGAATCCTCGCTGGGAAAAGTCGGCTCTCTGCTACTGCTGTGCGTGTTTACGATGCTTGCCTCCTGCAGTAAGGACACGGAAGCCCCGGATGAGTATGAGAATTGGGCTGAACGCAACACCGATTATTACCATCATCTCATGGATTCTGTCAATGCCTTGCTTGCCGGAAGTCCAGAGCGCACAGACTGGCGGGTGCTCAAGGCTTGGACAAAGCCTGCCGACAAGCAGGGGGCGGCAGAGGATTATATCATAGTCAATGTATTGCCCAAGGACGAAAACCTGAAGGTGGATGAGGCACTGAAAGATATCAAACCGATATATACCGATAGTGTGGATATGCACTATATCGGTCGTCTGATACCTACCACTTCCTATCCCGAGGGGGCTGTGTTCGACCGTAGTTACTATCCGCCGCTCGACCGCCGCTTGGTAAAACCTTCGCGGATGGGTGTGAACAATCTGGTGGTTGGTGTGGGTACTGCCTTGATGAACATGACCCGTGGCGACCACTGGAAAGTGTATGTTCCCTCTGCCTTGGGTTATGGCAGCAGCGACTACAGCGGTATCAAGGGTGGCAGCGTGCTTGTCTTCGAAATTACCCTTGACAACATTATATCAATGTGACACGCTCACAGCGTTATAGTGGGTGCTTATGGCTCCCGCTGGTTGATAAAGAAACCCCTATGTTCAGAGGTGAGGCATACTTGACTCACAGGCAGGAAAAACAGGCAAAAAAACGCAGATACCTTCATTGGCTCATGAAGGTATCTGCGTTTGTTCATGAAGATACCTGCGTTGCCCAACGCAGGTATCTTCATTGACTGTTTCCTTTTTCATTATTGTAATAACCATTTAAGTTTGTGACTCTCCTAAAAGTGACAACCTTTTTCAGTTGAGGTCAAAAAAAAGTGAATTACTTTTTATTTCGTTCGCTTAATCGTATCTTTGCATAAAAAGTCGCCCGTAAAACGTGTGGCTTAATCGTAAAAGTCGCCCATAAAACGTGTAAATTTATCTATAAACTCGATATTAAAACGTGTAGTACATGTATATAAGGAAGATTGAATCGGTATTTCAGTTGTGGCTAAAATCCCCATCGCACAAGCCTATTGTAGTAAAGGGAGTACGCCAATGCGGAAAAACAAGCAGTGTGGTTGACTTTGCAAGAAAGCATTTCAAGCATATTGTTTATTTGGATTTTAGGGAGCATCCGGATTACAAGAAGTTTTTCACCCCCAACCTCAATGTGGATGATATCATCATGCGCATAACAGCAGCCATGCCAGATGTGGATATTGAAGCAGGGAATACATGTTTCATTTTCGACGAAATACAGGATTGCCCACGGGCACGTGGCTCGTTGAAATATTTCTATTTAGACGGAAGGTTCGAGGTGATGTGTACAGGGTCGTTGCTTGGTGTGAACGGCTACAAAAGCCGTGAAGAGCAGATGGAAGAAGTGGAAGCATCCATCCCAGTGGGATTTGAGGATATTGTAAATATGTACTCGATGGATTTTGAAGAATGGCTTTGGGCAAACGGCATCAAACCTCTGCACATTGACTATCTGATGGCATCCGATATTCAACGGAGTTAACCGCAGCCAATTTTATGTAAAATGTGACGAAATGATTTTATTGGGCAATAATGTTAACGTGAGTAGCACCTATAATTTACAAAAAATATCTCACTCCCACAATTTTTTCGAACAACTTCCTTATGTCGAACTCACGTTAAATCAGAAAAGAAAACAGTTGGCAAGCGGATAGGATTTCCACTTGCCAACTGAATGGGGCCTTCACTTGACAACTGATTTTATGAAGTTGATAACGGCAATAATGCCATCATATCAAATACGGTTTATGTTGAAAGAGGAAAGCCCTATAAAGCCAACTGGCAAAAGCCTACTTCTTCAGTGTTCCCTGATAAGCCTTGCTTTGGAACTTCTGTTTCTCAACAACTACATTCGGGTTGCTCTTGGGTACATAGAATTTGGTGGTACTCGGGGTGTAGATACCGAATGTGATGCCTGAGGCGAAAGCGTCCCAGAATGTGATTTTCCTCTCAACGACGTAGTCCTTTACACCAGGCAGATGGTTTTCCACCTTGTCATGTTTTACAACCAGTCCACCAATGAAATGGTGGTTGCGCTCACTCTTGACGTGCACGAGTGGTTCGTCGTTAGAAATGTTTCCAACAGCCATCTTGTCACAATAGCAACTCGATACCAGCAGTGATGAAGATGCCACCAATGCTGCAATCATAAATTTTTTCATAACAGTGTTTCTTTCCTTCAGCACCCAAAGGAATATAAATTACCATTTAATAAGACGTGATGCTGATTGAGCAACCATCCAAACCTAAGTCGCCATAAGACCTACTGCAAGCCCGAAGAATTGACAATGAACCGTCTCTATTGCAAAATCACTCTGAATCATTGCAAAACCAACGATTCGGCTGCAAAGGTAGTGAATATATGTGAAATATCAAAATAACAGTGTGTTTTGTACTTCCGAGTGCAGCCAATCTTGTCACAAGATACAAACAAACATTCTGTTCTGTCACCGGATGGTGGGAATTACAGGAACCCAACTAAGTTGTTTTTCCCGTCACTCAAGCAATCGACAGTATGGTCAGTCCTTGCCGGTTGATGGGAAAACGGATTGTTTCGCCCGCTCTTTCTCCATGTCCCTTCTGCTCTTGGACTTGGTTACCAGTCGCACGCCAGAGAACACCAGAATGACAGCCAGGGCATGGCTCCAACGCAATATGCCGATACCCATGCATACACTGACAATCACACTGACGATGGGCTGCACATAGTTGTAAACGCTGACCACGGTGGGGCGTAGCGTGTGCTGGCCTATCATGGTGAGGATATAGGAAAAATAGGTGCCTATCACCACCACATAGGCGGCTTCAAGCCAGGTGGCAGCGCTTATTTCCGTCCATGCTATCTGGCGCAGCGAGTGCTGGGAGAACGGCAGCACAAGGAAACAGGCATACAGGAACATCCACTTGTTGATGGTGAATACGGAGTAACGGCGTATCAGGTCGCGGAACAATGACAGGTATAGGGCAAAGGAGAACTGTGCAAACAGACAGAGCAGGTCGCCCCGGATGTCGCCCACCTTGTTACTGCCGCTGTGGGCACTGGTGAGTATCAGTATCAAGGCTCCGCTGCATCCCATGAACACGCCTGTCGCCTTCTTGCCTGTGATAGGCTCCTTCAGTATGAGTGCCGACAGCAGCATGGCAAAGATGGGCATGCTGGTGGTGACGATGCTGGCATTGATGGGCGAGGTGATGCTCAGACCTATGGTGTAGCAGCATTGGTTGCATACCAGTCCGAACAGGGCTGCACCCGCAAGCAGCAGTTTGTCGCGCCCGCACACTTTTTCGTGAGGCACAAACAGCGAGGTGAGCCAAAACAGGATGCACGCTCCGCCCACGCGGAAACTCACCATGTCGATGCCGGTGAGTCCGTGTGCCATGGCGTCCTTGCCCAAGGGAGCCATCAATCCCCAGAATGCACAGGCGGAAAACATCGACAGATGTGCCAAAAGTACTCTTTTGTTATCCATATTCAACTTAATGTTGTTAAAAAACCGATGCAAAAGTACACAATTATTGGGATAATTCATATATTTGCAATATACAAAGATGCAGAAATAATACCATTCTAAAACAGATTCCATGGTTCAAAAATACGCAGACTACATTTCGCGCATAGAGATTGACTCGCTGTGGAGCGGCCGTAAGCACATCGTGTGGGAACTGGATCCTAAGGTGAACATCCTCAGCGGTATCAATGGGGTGGGCAAGAGTACCATATTGAACAAGGTGTTGCGCACCCTTCTGCCCGGTGGAGAACTCTCTGACAACATCCTCCCAGGTGTGAAAATAAAGGTGTTTCCCGAGGATGCCGGACGCATCCGGTATGATGTAATCCGCAGTTTCGACCGTCCGCTGATGCAGGGGGATGTGGTCAACAAGATAGTGGATGCACCCGTGGCAACTGAACTGGACTGGCAGCTGTACCAGTTGCAGCGCAAATATCTTGACTATCAGGTGAACATGGGAAACCGTATCATCGCCATCCTGCAACAGGGAGATACCGATGCCGCAGAGCAGGCAGGCAGGGTGTCTGCCCCCAAGAAGCTGTTTCAGGATATCATTGACCGCCTTTTTGCGGAGACGGGCAAGCGCCTGATACGCACGCAGAACGAAATCGCTTTCACCCAGATGGGCGAGGTGATTACCTGCTACCAGTTGTCCAGCGGAGAGAAGCAGATGCTTGCCATACTGCTCACAGTGCTGATTGAGGACAGCAAACCCTATGTGCTGTTCATGGACGAACCTGAGGTGAGCCTGCACATCGACTGGCAGCAGCAGCTGATAGACATGATTATGGAGCTTAACCCCCATGTGCAGATAGTGCTCACCACCCATTCGCCTGCCGTCATCATGAACGGATGGATGGACCATGTGACAGAGGTGAGTGACATCACCACTTAAATTAAAGAAGCGTTTTGTCGAAGAAATTATACGAAAACGTCAACAGCCGGTACTTTGAGGCAGCCAATGCCATGAAGGCAAAGGACCAGAGGCGCAGAATCGTGGCTTATGTGGAGAGTTACGATGATGTGTTCTTCTGGCGTATGGTGCTTGGCGCATTGGAGAACGACAAAAGGTATTTCGAGGTGATGCTTCCCGCGAGAAAGGAAGGACTGGGACGTGGCAAGAAGTCGGCACTGATGAGCGTGGTTGATAACGGTTCCGGCAAGGACATGATAGCCTGTGTGGATGCCGATTACGACTATCTGCTGCAGGGGGCATCTCCCACCTCGCGCAAGGTGCTGAAGAATCCCTATGTGTTTCACACCTATGTCTATGCTATCGAGAATTTCCAGTGCTATGCCCCCTCCCTGCACGACCTCTGTGTGATGGTTACCCTTAACGACCATCGCATCTTTGACTTTGAAGGTTTCTTCAAAGAGTATTCGGAAATCTGTTATCCCCTCTTCGTGTGGTCGGTATGGGCATACCGCAGTTGTCATTACGGAGAGTTTTCAATCTCTGACTACTGCAAGGCGGTGGAACTGGGAGGGATGGATGTGCAGAAGCCCCAACTGGCATTGGCGCATCTGAGGCAAAAGGTGCAGCGCAAGGTGCTCTTCATGCAGCGTCATTATCCGTCTGCCCTGTCTGCATACGAAACGTTGAAGAAAGAGCTGTCGGGGCTGGGTGTCACGCCTCAGAACACGTACCTGTATATGCAGGGCCATCATCTTATGGACGCTGTGGTGACGCCGCTGGTCATCAAGGTGTGCAACCGGTTGCGTCTGGAGCGTGAGAGTGAAATCCACCGCACGGCCATCCACCGCACGCAGATGTACAACGAGATGGCGTGCTATGAGAATAGTCTTGATGACGTGAAAAGAGCCATGAAGCGCAACCAGGGCTATGCCAGGTGTGAGCAGTTTCTGCAAATCAGGGAAACGATACAGAACAGGCTGGATGAGAATGCCCCTGTCAGTTCTCTTTCCAGTAGCTCCGACTGAAGAGTATCAGTACGGTGATAATCTCCAGACGCCCCATCAGCATCAGGAAAGAGCAAATCCATTTCACGGCGTCGGGCAGTATGCTCCACGACATCACCGGACCAATCTCTGTGCCCAGTGTAGGACCTACGTTACTTACGCAGCTCAAGGCGATGGTGATGGCATTGGTGTGATCTACCCCCCAGACTATCATGATGCTTGATGTGATGATGCACATCAGCACATATACCGTGCCGAAAGCCAGCAGGGTGCCTATCCTTGACGGAGCCACTGCCATGCCGTTGATTTTGACGGGCAGCACGGCACTGGGATGCAGGATGTGGCGGAACTCGTTGCGCAGCACCTTCAGTATCATGGTGATACGGATGCACTTGAAACCTCCGCTGGTGGAACCGGCACATGCTCCGGAGAACATGCAACAGCCCAGGATTATCCACGTGAGATGGGGCCACTGTCCGGCATCGTCGTTGAACAGGCCTGTGGTGGTGATGAACGATACCACCTGGAACAGTGCACTGCGGAAGGCGCGCTCAAGTCCGTAGTCGAGCGAGTTCATCAGCATACCCATGATGGTAAGGGTGGAAATGATTACAAAGCCCAGGTACAGGCGGAACTCGGAGTTGTTGAACAGGTTGGAGAACTGCGCCTTGAACACCACTGCATAGAGCAGCACGAAGTTGATGCCTGACAGGAACTGGAAAAGGATACTGATGTATTCTATCGCCGGTGAGATGAAATAGGCGGTACTGTCGTTGTGGGGGGCAAAGCCGCCGGTGGCGGTGGTGGTCATGGCGTAGTTGATGCCGTCGAACCAGTCCATGCCTGCGATGTGGTAGCAGGCGATGCAGGCGATGGTGAGTGCCAGATAGATAGACCACAGCCATTTGGCACTGGTGCTGAGGCGCGGGTGCATCTTCGATTTGAAAGGGCCCGTCACTTCGGCGGAAAAGACCTTCATGCTGCCGCCTGTCATAGAGGGCAGGATGGCAATGGTGAAGAACAGGATGCCCAAGCCGCCAATCCACTGTGTGAGCGAGCGCCAGAACAGGATGCCGTGGGGCAGATGCTCCACATCATCGAGTATGGTGGCACCTGTGGTTGTAAAGCCCGACATGGTTTCAAAATAGGCATCGGTCACATTGGTGATATAGCCGCCGATGAGGAAGGGAAGCATGCCGAAAGCACTGAAGATGAGCCAAGCCACTGTCACCACTAAGTAGGCATCTCGCCGGCTCATGTTGTTGCCAGAGTTCCTGCCGAAGAACTTGAACAGGATGCCTCCGCCGGCAGTGAAGATGGATGACAGCAGGAAGGGCATGCTGTCATCTTCGCCGTAGCCCACTGAAACGCCCCAGCAGAACAGCATGATGACACATTCGAGCAGGAGCAGTTGTCCGATAATTTTCGATACGAGATGATAATTGACCATTCTTGTAATGCCTGTGAATCAATGTTCCTGATACTGTTTAGAAAATGCTCCAGCTGCTGGGCTTGAAGAAGCGTTCCACCTTTTTCAGGTTGTGTTCGTGGCAGAACACCATCACGCTGTCGCCGGCTTCGATGCGCGAGAGACCGTTGACCAGCATACCCTGGTTGTCGCGCACCAGTCCACCGATGGTCACGCCAAAGGGGAGTCCTAAATCTTTCACGGCGTGCTTGGTGACGGCAGAACCTTTCTCTGCCACAAACTCCGCCACATCAGAATCCACCATCATCAGCGAGCGCAGGTTGCTCACGTTGGCATCCAGCATCATCTGGTAGATATGGCTTGCGGCAATCGTCTTCTTGTTGATGATGGTACCTATATCCAGGCTCTCTGCCATGCTCACGTAGTCCAGATTCTCTACCAGCGCGATGGTTTTCCTTACTCCCATCTTCTTGGCGGTGAGACACGCCAGGATATTGGTCTCGGCATTCTCTGTCAGTGCCACGAATGCCTGTGTGTTGTCGATTCCCTCTTCGGTGAGCAAGTTGGTGTCGCGTCCGTCTCCGTGTATCACGATGGTGTTAGAGTCACTGAGCAGCGTGTTCAGTTTCTCGCAGCGCCTTTCGTCTTTCTCGATGATTTTGATGTTCATGTAGTCGGGAGCTGTGAGTGCGGCGCGTACGGTGGTCTTGCTGCCTCCCATGATAATCACGTTCTTCACGTCGGCATAGTGCTCTTTTCCGCAGATTTTGCGGATATAGGGTATATATTCGCGTGTGGTCATGAAGTAGGTGAGGTCGCCCACGCGCAGTTCGTCGTTACCGCCAGGTATCAGGGTGTCGTCTCCTCTCTTTACAGCCACGATGTAGTAGGGGTCTGAGGGTGTACACAGCTGCTTGAGCGGCTGGTTGAGTATCTCGCAGGTTTCCCTCAGCTTCACTCCCAGCATCACCAGTGCTCCTCCGTGTACATCCCATCGCTGTCTCACCCAACTCATCTTGAGTCCGTTGTTGATGTCGATGGCCGCCAGCACTTCAGGGTAGATGAGCGAGTCGATGCCCATGTTCTTGAAAAAGGAATCCAGTTGCGGCGCAAGGTATTCGTAGTTGTCGATGCGGGCCACCGTCTTGCGTGCGCCCAGGGCATGTGCCAGAATGCAGGCGTTCATGTTGATGCTCTCGTCGGGAGTTACTCCGACAAACAGTTCGGCATGTTCCGCTCCCGCCTCTTTCAGTGTCTTTATACTGGTAGGTGAGCCTTGCAGTGTCATGATGTCATACTCTGTGTCCAGACCTTCCAGGCGGTTCTCGTCTTCATCCACCAGCACGCAGTCCTGATGGTCTCTCGACAAGAGTTTGGCAAGATGGGTGCCCACGGCACCTGCACCGGCAATAATGATTTTCATAGGTGATGGAAATTGGTTATGAAATATCCCTGACTGCGGAGCGGATGGCGTTCATAATGCCCTCTTGGTCTATTCCCACGATATGCTGCAGTTGTGCCACGGTGCCGTGCTCTACAAAGGAGTCGGGCAAGCCTAAGCGTGTGACGTGAAGCATGTATCCGTGGTCGTTCATCCATTCCATGACTGCCGAGCCCATTCCTCCCTGTCTTACTCCGTCTTCTACGGTAATGAGATGGGTGTGGTGGGCGGCGATATGATGCAGTAGTTTCTCGTCGAGTGGCTTCAGAAAGCGCAGGTCATAATGGGCAATGCCGGGATGAGTGCCTTGCCGCTGCTTTTCCACCTCATGGATGGCCTGCAGGGCAGTGTTGCCGATGGGACCGATGGTCATCACAGCCAACTTAGAGGAGCCTTCCTTGATGCACCTGCCTGTACCCACCTCTACCGCCTCCAGCGGGCATTGCCATTGCGGGCATACGCCCTTGCCGCGGGGATAGCGTATCACAAACGGTCCCTGGTTTGTCTGCTGTGCGGTGAACATCAGCCGTCTCAGTTCGTGTTCGTCCATAGGCGAGGCAATGGTCAGGTTGGGCACCGGGCGCAGGGCAGCCATATCAAAGGCCCCATGGTGGGTAGGTCCGTCTTCGCCTACCAGTCCTGCACGGTCCAGACACAGTACCACCGGCAGGTTGAGCAGTGCCACGTCATGAATCAGATTGTCGTAGGCACGCTGTGCGAAAGCGCTGTAGATGTTGCAGAAAGGTATTCTTCCCTCTTTTGCCATTCCGCCAGAGAACGTGAGGGCGTGTCCCTCGGCGATACCCACGTCAAAGGTGCGCTGCGGCATTGCCTCCATCATAATGTTCATGGAGCAGCCCGTGGGCATGGCGGGTGTCACTCCCACGATGCGCGGGTTCTGTTCTGCCAGCTCCAGCAGAGTATGACCGAATACATCCTGAAAGCGCGGCGGTTCGCCGGTGCTGTCGTGTACAATCCGTTCGCCGGTGTCAACGTCAAACTTGCCCGGTGCGTGCCACAGGGTGGCTTCCTCTTCGGCAGGAGCATATCCTTTTCCCTTGATGGTGTGCAGATGCAGCAGTTTGGGGCCCTGCATGTCCTTCAGTTGGTTCAGTATGCGCACCAGTTCTATGATGTTGTGCCCGTCAAAGGGTCCGAAATAGCGGATGTCAAGTCCTTCAAAGATATTCTGCTGGTGGCTGATGGCTGATTTCAGCGCATTGCTCAGTCGGATGATGCCCTTGCGGCGATCATCTTCCAGATAACCTCTGTCGTGCAGCCATTTCGATACTTTGAAGCGCAGCGCGTTGTAAGTCTTGTTGGTGTTCAGTCTCAGCAGGTATTCCTTCATGCCGCCCACGCTGCGGTCGATGCTCATGTTGTTGTCGTTCAGTATAATGAGCATGTTGTTGGGGGTGGCACATGCGTTGTTCAGTCCCTCGAAAGCCAGCCCTCCGCTCATGGCGCCGTCGCCGATGACTGCCACCACGTGCTGGTCGCTTTCGTGCAGAGCAACAGCCATACCCAGTGCTGCCGAGATGGAGTTGGAGGCATGACCGCAGGCAAAGGAGTCGTATTCGCTCTCCTTGGGAGAGGGGAATGGCATGATGCCGTGTAGTTTTCTGTTGGTGCAGAAGGTATCGCGTCTTCCGGTAAGAATCTTATGTCCGTAGGCCTGATGCCCTACATCCCACACGATGCGGTCGTGGGGAGTGTTGAACACATAATGCAGAGCTACCGTAATCTCAACCACACCCAGACTTGATGCCAGATGACCGGGATTGACCGACAACTCTTTGACGATGTCTTTGCGCAATTCTTCGCAAACCTGCGGAAGCTGCTCTAACTTCAGTTGGCGCAAATCATCGGGATATTTGATATGACTCAACAAGTCAAAACTATTCTCAAACATTTTGCAAAGGTACGTTAAATCACAGACAATACAAAAAATAATGAAAAAATTTGAGGCTGTCGGTGCTTTCTCGTTCCTTTACGTTACCTTTGCAGCGATGCTACAGCCAGAGACCCTTGCTTACCGTGTAGCGCAAGCCTTCCGCTACGAACCCACGTCTTCACAGCAACAGGCGGTGGATGTGTTTGCCCGTTTCATGTGTTCGCCCTCGTCTATGGCGACCATGATACTGCGGGGCAGTGCGGGTACCGGCAAGACTTCGCTGGCAGCAGCCTTTGTCAAGGCTCTCTCCATGCTGGGCATCAGGCAGGTGCTGCTGGCACCCACAGGCAGGGCTGCCAAAGTGTTTGCCCTTTATTCTGGTCATGCCGCCTATACTGTCCACCGTATTATCTACCGACAGAAGCAGGCTGCCACATTCTCTGCCTTCACATTGGCACCCAACAAGGCAAGCAATACATTATTCATAGTGGATGAAAGTTCCATGATATCCAATGACGGGTATGCTGATGCCCTCTTCGGACAGGGACGGCTGCTCGATGATCTGGTGCAGTATGTGTATTCGGGCAACAACTGCCGGCTGCTGTTCATAGGCGACAGTGCGCAGCTGCCTCCGGTGGAGCAGGAACAGAGTCCGGCATTGCAGCGTCAGGTGCTCGAAGAGTATGGCATGGAGGTGTTTGAGGCTACCCTCAGCGAGGTGCTGCGCCAGAGTATGCAGTCGGGCATCCTTGCCAATGCCACAGCCATACGCAGACTGGTGGAGCACGACGAGCTGACAGCCCTGCCGCGCATTACCTTCAGAGGCTTTGCCGACATCAGTGCGGTGCGGGGCAATGACCTGATAGAAACACTGGCAGACAGCTATGCGCGGGTGGGGCAGGACGAGACGATAGTGGTGACCCGAAGCAACAAGCGGGCAAATATCTATAACCAGGGCATCCGTGCCCGGGTGCTTGACTGTGAAGAGGAAATCTCGTCGGGTGACATGCTGATGGTGGTGAAAAACAACTATTACTGGGCAGCGGCAGAGGGAGTGGAGGAAAACAGCACGGCACAGAAACTGGCATTCATAGCCAATGGCGACAGGGTGAGGGTGAGCAGGGTGCGCAATCACCGCAGTTTTTATGGATTGAAGTTCGTAGATCTTACGCTCATATTCCCTGATTATGACGACCGGCAACTCAACTGCACCGCCGTACTTGACTCGCTCACCACAGAGGCTCCGGCACTCACTTCAGTGCAGCAGCAGATGCTTTACGACGGAGTGATGGAAGACTATGCCTATATCCCGCTGAAACGCGACAGGATAGAGAAAATAAAGAACGACATCTATTATAATGCCCTGCAGATAAAGTTCGGCTATGCCGTCACTTGTCATAAGGCGCAGGGCGGACAGTGGGAGCATGTCTATGTGGATCAAGGTTACATGACTCCCGAGATGCTCACCCCGTCTTACCTGCATTGGCTGTACACTGCCTTTACCCGTGCCACCGGTCATCTGTATCTGGTCAACTGGAACGAGCGGCAAACCAATGGCGATGTGGACACGGTGGGGCAGTGAAAGAGACAAAGAAACAAAGACAATTTTGGAAGATGCTGTATATTGATACCCATATCAACGATTTTGACCTGCAAGAGGCACTCTGCAGCGTGACACCCCAGCGCAGAGAGCAGGCATTGCGTTACAAGAATGAACTCGACCGGCGGCTTTCTGTGGCAGCCTATCGCCTGTTGTGCCGGGCACTTGTTGCGGAATACGGTATCACCGAACAGCCTCTGCTGGCATGGCACGAAGGCGGGAAACCTTATCTGCCACACCATCCGCAGCTGCATTTCAGCATCAGTCACTGTAAGGAGGCTGTGGCATGTGCCGTGTTTGACAGTCCTGTGGGGGTGGATGTGGAGCGTGTGCGCCCTTTCAATGAATCGCTGGCGCGCTATGTGCTTAATGAAGAGGAACTGCATCGGGTGATGCAGTCGCCTGCTCCCGACATGGCTTTCGCCAAACTATGGACCATCAAGGAAAGTCTGCTGAAACTTACTGGCGAGGGAATCCGCAGGGACCTGAAGACCGTGTTGCAGCATCATCAGGCTGTTTTTCACACTGTCGTGGGCGGAGGCGGAGTCTTTGTGTGTACAGAGGCGTACCGGCAACACGACTGATATTTATTGAATTGCTGTAGAAACATATAAAAGCAGATAAGAATGGAAATACTTTTGTTAATAGTGGGATTGCTGGTAGGGATGGCTGTGGCCGGCTTTGTGGTGCAGCGTATCATGGCGAAACGCATCGGACTGTTGCAGCAACAGGTGGAGATGCGCTTCAGACTGGAGAGCGAGCTGGAGGCAGCCAAGGCGCGTCAGGACTTGTACGTGCAGCAGCTGGAGCGAATGACAGAGCAAACAAAGGCGCTGGAAACCGAGAACAGAACCCTGCATGCCGCCGCAGAGGCATCGGCAAAAGAGGTGGAGATGCTGAAAAGGCAGGCAGCCGAACTGGCACGCATCCGTGATGAGCAGTTTGCCAAGGAAAGTCAGCTGCGCAAGGAGCAGTTTGAAGAGCAACTGGAAACGGCACGGCAACAGATGACCAATGTGGCGCGTCAACTGCTGGAACAGAACACCGCCAAACTGAACGAACAGAATGTAGAAGGTATGCAGCATATCACCAAACCGCTGCAGGATGCCATGGAAGAGATGAGGCGTGCCCTTAACGAGAATGCCAAGGAGCAGGCAGGACATTCCGCCTCGTTCAGAGAGCAGATAAGGCTGATGGTGGAGAGTAACCGCGAGATAGGCGAGCGTGCAGCCTCCTTGGCAAACGTGCTGAGAAAAGACAATAAGGTGGCGGGTAATATGGGCGAGATTATCCTTGGTGACCTTCTTGCCAGTCAGGGACTGACCGAAGGAATACATTATGAGGTGCAGGCACGCCTGCGCGACGAACTTGGCAAGAATATCAAGAATGATGAAACGGGCAAGGAGATGCAGCCCGATGTGATACTGCACTATCCGCAGGGACAGGATGCGGTCATCGACTCCAAGGTGTCGCTGGTGGCATACGAACGCTATGTCAACGCTGCCGATGCCGCAGAGAAAGAGCAGTATCTGCAGGAGCACCTGCGCAGTGTGCGCAGTCATGTCAACGAGTTGGCACGCAAGGACTACAGCAAGTATATCCGTGCGCCGCGCCACGCCATAGACTTCGTTATCATGTTCGTTCCGTTTGAGTCGTCACTGCAACTGGCACTCGCCAATGATGCAACCCTGTGGCGTGACGCCTTTGAGCGCAAGGTGTTTATCTGCGGCGAGCAGAACCTGCTGGGCATTCTGCACATCATCCACATAGCATGGGTGCAATATACCCAGGCGGAAAATCAGCAGAAGGTTTTTGGATTGGCAGAGCAACTCATCGACCGCCTGGGCGATTTTGCCAAGCGTTACAATGATGTGGGCGAGGCAATAGTCAAGGTACAGAAAGCCTATGATTACGCCAACAACAAACTGTCGGTGGGAGCGCAGAGCGTGATGAAGAAAGGCAAGGAATTGGTGGAGCTGGGTGCCAAGGAAAACCCCAACCGCAAACTGCCTGTGGCAGATTGCTGAAAAGCGATAAAAGGACGACAGAACTTGTGGCGGGCAGAACCGGGATTATCTGAAGATGCCAGAGGTCATTTGTCGCTGTAATGCCCCTCTACAGTCAGGACCAACACGGTAACTTTCTCCTCATAGATGTCATAAATCAGGCGGTCGTTTTTTGATATTCTTCTGGAATAGGTTGTCGAATCGCCTGATTTAAGTGGCTCGGGGTGTCCGGTGCCTGTCCTCGGATGCTCCATCAACTCATTAAGCAGCTTGACGAGCTTCTTGTACTGCACAGGATTGGATTTCTTGTATTTCGATACGGTTTTTATCGCTATTTGGGTAAATTCAATCTTATACAAGCTCATAGCGTTTCCAGGAATTGGTTAAGTTCCTCCTTTGTAGTGCAGGCCGTGACATTGCCCTCTCTGTATTGTCTGCGACCCTCTTCGAGCCTCTCTTCAAGCTCTTGGGAAAGGACAAAATCCTCTTCGTAAACGGGGGTCAGCATATAGGAGATTTTTCCCCTGCGCCTGATTACCACCTGCTCCCCATTGTCGGCGAGTGCAAACATGGATGCTTGCTTCTCCCGAAATTCTCTTGACGTAATCTGAATGACTGCCATAGCTCTTATCGTTTATATTGTGTACCAAAATCGGTACGCAAATATAATGCCTTTCCCCGAAACCGCCAAACTTTATTAGAAAAATCAGTTTTGCAAGTACGGTTATCCTCTTTTTCCTCTTATGGGTTGTTAAATCCGTTCACAGAAATGTTTTCCGGTGTCCGGCAAGCAACGAGACAACCCGAAAATTCCGTAATCGTTTCAAAGCGTTAAAGGCGTTGTCGGCAGTTTTTGGAAGAACATGCTTTTATTGGGTCATTCTCAAAAAACAAAGTCAGTTTGAGCTGCATCAGTTCTGGTTGTTCTACCAATTCGGGCTTTATCCAATGCTTTCATGCGTTCTGTATGAGTGGAAATCCTGAGCCGAGGTTCTCTCCATACCCAATCATGCGGAACATATTCTGCATTCTTTGGTTACGAGCCTTAGACTCTCCACCTTGATATATCTGTTCTAATGGAAGTTTGAGCAAGCCGGGATTAGTGGGAACAATGCGATTATCATACCCTCTGTTGGCTGGATTAGGATTATCTGAAGATGCTGAAGTTCACGCTGCCATAACTCCTGTGCTCTGCAAATCGTGGATGGGCGGAGAAGTCGTTGTCCTTGCCGTGCTCCAGCACAAAGATTCCGTCGGGTGCCAGCATCTGCTTGTCAAGCACAAGTGTGGGCAGTTCTGCCAGCTCTTTCAAGGCGTATGGCGGGTCGGCGAAGATAAAGTCAAAAGATTCCCTGCAGTTCTTGATGAACCGGAACACGTCGGCACGTAAGGGAAGGCATTTGTCGGTGTCCAGGGCACGCAGGCACTGGGTGATGAAGCGGTGATGGTCGCGGTCGGCTTCAATGCTTGTCACCTGCCGGCATCCTCTTGACAGCAGTTCCAGCGTGATGCTTCCTGTGCCCGAGAAAAGGTCGAGTGCCTTGCAGTCTTCAAAGTCAATGTAAGCATTCAGTACATTGAAGATGTTCTCTTTGGCAAAATCCGTTGTAGGTCTTGCCTTGAAAGTGCGCGGTATCTCGAATCTGCGCCCTTTGTATTGTCCGGTGATAATTCTCATGTTCCTTTTCTCCTTCTTTGGTTCCACACCACCCGTCTTGTGCATGGGCAATGCAAAGGTAATGAAATTCTTTTGAAAAGGCGACATTCCGATACTTTCAATCTGTTACTTATGCAGCCTTGTGGAGAATAAAGTGAAAGAAAAACATGCTGAAAGTGATAAAATGTATAATATCTAAAGTAATATGATAACAAAAAGTATTGAAAATATTTGTTTTGATTTACAAAATGATTATATTTGCAATGGATTAGGTATCATTTTGACAATTCGATATAGTTCTGACTAACAAATGGCGGTGGGCGTCTTTACGGTGCCACTCCGCTTAAACAACACAAACAAGGAAAAAATGACAGTAAACATCAAGGAACTGACAGACAGCAGAGACACCGTGAACAAGATGTTGGAACGGTTTGGCGTACGCTTCGGCGTGTACAAGAAAGGCGTGTTCCACGAGCAGTTGTTTCCTTTCGACTCTGTGCCCCGCATTATCAGCAAGAAGGATTGGGATTATCTGGAGCGGGGATTGAAGCAAAGGGTAGATGCCCTTAACATGTTTTTGTGGGATGTGTACCACGACAAACGGATAATCAAGGATGGCGTGGTGCCTGAGGAATTTGTCTATTCCTCCAAGGGGTACATGCCCGTGTGCGAGGGGATCAATCCTACCGCCCGCGTCTATTCCCATATCTCCGGCATTGATTTGGTGGAGGGGAAAAACGGGCAGTGGTATGTATTGGAAGACAACCTGCGTATCCCCTCGGGAGCCAGCTATCCCATGATTGCCCGCAAGATTACCCGTAAGGTGTCGCCCTACACTTTCTCTGCCAATGCCGTGGCTGACAACCGGGACTATGCCGACCTGCTGCGCGAGATGATGGACGACATGAACGAACATCGCGGTATTGCGGTGATACTCACTCCGGGGCGTTACAACTCGGCTTTCTTTGAACATTCCTACTTTGCGGAAAAGACAGGTGCCACCTTGGCATACCCCGGCGACCTGTTTGTGGAAGACAACAAGGTGTATTATGGAGGAATGTATAAGGAGAAAATCAGGGTGGGCAGTATCTACCGGCGCATCAGTGACGAATATCTGGATCCTATGACCTTTGAACCCTCGTCGCTGCTGGGAGTGCCCAATATCATGCAGGCGTACCGCAGCGGCAATGTGGCACTGCTCAATGCTATCGGCAATGGAGTGGCAGACGACAAGGGCATCTATTATTTTGTGCCTAAGATGGTGAAGTACTATCTTGGTGAAGAGTCCATACTGCAGAATGCGCCCACCTATCTTCCCTATTTCAAAGAGGATTATGACTATGTGATGAGCCATATAGGCGACCTCGTCATCAAGGACGTGAGCGAGGCGGGTGGTTACGGAGTGGTCTTCGGATCCGACCTTCCGGCGGAGAAACTGGAGGAGCTGCGCCAGCTGATTGTGAAATACCCGAGGCGCTGGATAGCACAGGAGGTGATTGATTTCAAGGACCTGGAGATACTGGAGGGCGACCGGCTGGTGTGGCGCAAGGCCGACCTGCGTGCCTTTGTGGTGACAGGCAAACAGACGAAGGTGTGGAAAAGCGGACTCACCCGCTTCTCGCGTAATCCCGACTCTTTCGTGGTCAACTCCTCGCAGGGCGGCGGATTCAAGGACACATGGGTGATGGCTGAAGACTGATGCAGACAACAATAGGAAAGAACAAGGAAAAAAGACTATGGTGAAAAGTGACATTATCTCTGCCACCAAGGCCAACAGGCTGTATTGGCTGGGCAGATACGAGAGCAGGGTGTATCTTACCCTGCACCAACTGAACAAGTGTTTTGATGAAATGATTGACGGTGATCCCGACTATTACACCTCGTTGTGGCAGAAGCTGAACGCCTCGGGTACATACAGCAGCAACGACGAGTTTACCTATGGTATGCTTTACGATGAGGGCAACCCCTCGTCGGTGCTCTCGGCGCAGCGCTTCGCCATGGACAATGCCATCTTGCTGAGAGAGGATATCATGTCGGAAACGCTGAGTTATCTGGAAATGAGTGTGGCGCATCTGCGTAAGTGCAAGAAAGAGGTAGCCCTCAACATCAGTCATCTGCAACCAGTCATCGACTGGTCACTCGCCTTTTGGGGTTCTGCAGAACAGCGTCTGCAAAACCATCAGGCCCTGAATATCATGATGATGGGGCGTAATGTGGAAAACCTGGACATGCAGTTGCGCTTCGGCTATCCCTACCGCAGGGTGCTGCTGGCTTACGATTCGCTCAAGAGATACTCCGCAGAGATGAGTGGAGCCATTGATGACCACATCAGCGCCCAACTTGACGGCATGATAACGCCAGAGCATTTCGACCTGTCGGATACGGAATTCAAAGGCAAGCTGATTAAGTACGTGAACCTGCTGGTGAGGGTGTAAACCCGCTGAAAACCCCGCTAACCATCAGAATCCGCTTATGAAGCAGTATTTGTATGTTTACCGCACTATCGTAAGTTTCAGTCAACCGATAACCAACCACGATATCCTGTTGCGCTGTCAGCCAAGGAATGGAGGATATATGCGCGTCATTCAGGAGTCGTTCATCCTCTCTCCAGGCTTCTCCGTGCGTAGCGGCAGCGACGCCTTTGGCAACCGGATTGTCTATGGCTCCCAGCGCGATGCGCACTCCACTCTGGCATACGTGAGCACCGGCGTACTGGAGATGCAGTCATACGTAAGGCATGACGAAGGCATCGTGCCTGCCGTTTACACTGTACCCACACCGCTTACCTCGCTCACTGTGGAGCAGGCATCCCGGTGGCTTGAGGAGCATCCTGCGGCAGCGATGCCCGGAGACGTGGTGCAGCTGGCTGATGCGCTTTGCCACAGAGTGTATGCCCGGATGGAGTATCGCCCGTTTTCCACCACTATCCACACCCCTGCCAGTGAGATATGCCTGTTGCGGCGGGGCGTATGTCAGGATTATGCCCATTGGATGATAGCCCTGTGCCGTGTTTATGGCATTCCTGCTCGCTATGCGTGTGGCTTTGTGGAGGGAACAGGAGAGACCCATGCCTGGGTGGAGGTGTACGACGGCTACCGATGGATGGGGTGGGATCCTACCAATGACTGCCGCATCGAATACGGATATGTAGCCATTGCCCATGGGCGTGATGCCGCCGACTGTTCGGTGAGCAGAGGACTGTATATGGGGGCGGCGCAAGAGCAAACTCAAATCAACGTAATACTGAAAGAACTGTGATACATACTGTAACATCCACGGAGTTGCCGATAGACGAGCATCTCTCCATCAAGAAAAACGTAATTCGCGGAAATCATCCGGGAAAAAGGGTGTGCATCGTCACCGGTACTCACGGTGATGAATTGGAGGGGCAGATGGTGTGCTATGAGATGGCACGCCGTCTGGCAGCCCGTGTTGCTGATATTCATGGCAGTGTGGAGATATATCCCGCACTCAATCCCTTGGGTATCGACACCATTCAGCGCGGCATCCCCAATTTCGATTTGGATATGAACCGCATCTTCCCCGGCGACAAGGACGGGTCGGTGGCAGAGCAGATGGCATACGCCATTATCGAGGACCTGAAAGGTGCCGACCTTGTGATTGACATACACTCCAGCAACCTGTATCTGCGCGAAACGCCGCAGGTGCGCATCAATGTGCTTGACGAAGAACGTCTGGTGCCGTTGGCAAGGCAGCTCAACATTGATTTTATATGGATTCATGATGCAGCCACCGTACTCGAAGCCACCTTGGCGCATTCGCTCAACTCCACGGGCACGCCCTGTCTGGTGGCGGAGATGGGAGTGGGGCAGCGCATCAACCACAAGATGTGCTATCGGTTGGTGGACGGCATCTTCCATCTGATGCATCATCTCGGGGTGTGGGAGGGCGAGCTTGCCGTCACTGCCGCAACGCTTGCCAAGCCGCTGGTGTGCAAGGGCGACCGTGTGGAGTTCCTCAATGCCACCACTTCCGGGGTGTTCATCACCGAACTCAAGTGCGGCGTGATAGTGGCGGCAGGCGAGGAGATAGGTCAGATAGTGGAACCGCTCACGGGTGTGGTGCTCAGCAGGGTCATCTCTCCTGTACAGGGCTACCTGTTTACTATCCGTGCCTATCCCATTGTCTATGAGGGTTCGCTCATGGCACGAGTGTTCAGAATGGAAGAGGAAAAACGGGCATAGGGAGATGCCTATTGGTAGAAATCAGACAAGGCGGGTTCCGTCGTATATGTACGATAATGTGCGGTTCCGCCATCGAGACAATCAAGATGAAAAAAGAGATTTTGTTTGAAATGAAGTCACCTTACCGTGGCTTGTTCAAGATAGAGGGCTATTGGTTTGGCGAGGGTGAAAACACCGTGGCAATAGTAGGCACCATGCGCGGCGACGAGATAGGGCAGCAGTATATCTGTGCGCGTCTGGTGTCGGAATTGCAGCGCATAGAGCGTCAGCAGGGGGTGATGGAGGGGCATCGCATCTTGGTCATCCCCTCGTGCAACCCCTTCTCCATGAATGTGTCAAAACGTTTTTGGACCATGGACGGCACCGATATCAACCGTATGTTCCCGGGATATGACAAGGGCGAGACAACCCAGCGTATTGCTGCCGCCCTGTTCGGGCGCATCAAGGATTTTAAATATGGAATACAGTTGGCGAGTTTTTATATGCCTGGCGACTTCGTGCCCCATGTGCGTATGCTCAGCACCTCTTATGAGGATGTGGAAACGGCGCGTATGTTCGGTTTTCCTTTCGTCACCACCCGCAAGCCGAGGCCATTCGATACCACCCTGCTCAACTACAACTGGCAGATTTGGGGCGTCAAGGCGTTCTCGGTATATGCAGGCAAGACCGACGGCATTGACAAGCAGTTGAGCAACCAGACCATTGAGGCAATCCTGCGAATGATGAAAAAGAGGGGGGTGATAGCCACCCGCACCGCAGGTGTGGGCTATGAGTCAGAGGTGTTTGCCGAAGAACTGCTGGTGAATGTCAAGGCGCATCAGGCAGGCATCTTCTACCGTATGGCCGAGGCAGGCATACAGGTGAAGCAGGGAGATGTCCTTGCCCATATCCTCAATCCCTACGACTGCAGTTTGCTTGAAGAGGTGAAATCCCCCGCAGACGGCACCGTCTTCTTTGCCCATAACAAACCGCTTACTCTCGAACACGCGGTGCTTTTCAAAATAAAGAGTTACGAATGATACCTTCACCATTCACCATCCTTATCTCTCCCACCACGGTGCCCGACGGTCCGGTGCTGCCCGTGTGTTGCAGGTGGAAGCCTGAGAAGAGGTTGGGGTGGGGCATGGTGGCCGACAGCGTCTGCGAGGCGTTCATGCCGGGGTTCTCGATGAGGGCAGTGAATAGTGAGTCTTTTGCCGTGAGGGTGATGCGGCATTCTCCTTTGTAGATACGGCAAACCTCGGGCTGTGAGACAGGGCTTGTCTCTCCGTCCTTGTATTCCATGATGACCACTTCTACCGCATGGTCGTGTTCGGGCGTGCGCACGATGCGCAACCCGTAGCCCGTGAGCGTGCGGGTGTCAAACTTGATGCAGAGGTCAAGGTATTGTCCGGTGGCGGAGCCGAAGCCCTGTCCTGCTCCCTTGCAGGGATAGAGGGTCACCGTACAGGTCTGCGATGTGCAGGGCTTCTCCTCGTGGCGCGGGGTGAACATCAGTCGCGCCCCCTTTTGCAGCTGCACCAGTCCCCATCGCCCTTCTGCGCCGTCCACTCCCTCTGCCCATCCCCAGGCACTGCGGCTGTTGTCCGGCTGCCAGTCGTATGCCATGGTGTCGGTAGGTTTGTGGCAGTCTATTGTCCATCCTCCCGGCACAGTCTCTGTCTGCACAGCCAGGGGGAATGCCGGCAGAGTCAGCGGCAGCGTTTCGGTGGGTTGGGGCACTATGAGCGGTTGTCCGTTTAGGGTGCAGTCTTTCATCACGCAGCGATGCCTGGGGTCGGCACGCTTCGTCCACCATATCTTCAGGTTCTTGTCGTCACTCGTCCATCGGCAACGCTCCAGCACGATGGGACCGCTCGCTTTGGTAAGATATTGTGTGCCCTGCGTCTTGCTGTGTATGTCACAGTCGGTGAGCACAGCCCCCTGCTCCTTGTCGGTGGAATAGAAAGGCTTGCCACTGTACAGCGTGAAACGGCAGTGCCTGTATATGCCCGTTCCGCAGAGGGCGTCGTCGGTACATTCGAAATAGCAGTTGTCGAAGGTGGTGTGCCTGGCACCCACAAAGGGGCACAGGTTCAGTCGTGAGATGAAGCGGCAGTCGGAGAGCTGGTAGTGGTCGCCCTCGCAGATGGCTATCTGTGCCTGTACGATGGCTTCCTTCCGTTTGCTCCTGTTCTTCCGCGGGTCGCGCGGATAAACCAAGTCCACGTTGCAGTAGTTGCCGAAGGTGATGTGCTGCGCCTGCACATGACTGCCCAGAAAGTGGAACAGGGTGAAGTTGCCGTAGGCTCCCTGTGTCTGTCCTCTGTTGCAAGCCAGCACCACGTCTTCCGCCCGCTCGCCCATGCCCGTCATCCTGATGTGGTGTGCCTTTACGGTCAGTGCATAGGGCGTGCCCTCACCTGGTGCGGGGTATCTCACCGCATCGTCATCGGGGTTGTCCAGCCAATATACTGAGGGCATGATGTATATCTCGGTCCATGTGGTGTCGCTCTCAGCCTTCTCCCCGGCATGTCGCAGCGCTTCGGCGGGGGTGGCAAAGATGAAGTCCTCGGCTGAGGTGTGTGAGTCGTTCACCAGCAGACAGTATTTGCCTGTAGTCTTCTTCTCTCCTTGGTAGGTGAAGGAGGTCTGTGCCATGGCGGTTGTTGCCGTGCAGGTCATTAGCAGGGCGATGAGGGCGTGTTTCATGGGGCGGTTCAGGCTTTTGCCCATATCGCCATCAGGTCGAGCGGCATCCCTTCGATGCGCGTCACGGCGTGCCGGTTGAATATGGCGGTGGGGTTGATGTGATATACCTTGTGCAGGAAGCGGTGCAGCTCCTCCATGCCCCATTGCCGGTTGGGCATGTTGCCCGAGATGTACAGTTCATCCTCCTCGGCATTGAGTTGCAGTTGCGTCCATGTGCCCATCAGGTAGTAGATGGCGTCAGCAGCGCGGTCGGCATCGTTGTGCGCATCTCCCAACGGGAAGTGGTTGAAGAATCTGAACCTGTTGGGTGCGAACTGGAACACATCCACCCCATTGTTGTGGAAGTAGGTGTATAGCCTGTTCTTCTTTCCTGCGGTGTTGTGGTGGTGCATGTAGCGCCATACGGGGGCTGCCGCACTGAAGAAACGTGCTTGTGGGTAACGGTCGGTCACCACCATCTTGAGGTCTTTGTTGATGGCAAACACAGCTACGGTGTGCAGGGTAGGCAGCACGGTGTGCATCACCGCCTCGTTGTCGCCCGTCGTCATGCAGTGGGCATAGAGTGCCGCGCACTGCCCTTCGTCGAAGGCGTCTATGGGAGTCATCATCACCGGCGAATCCACCATCACCGACACCGAGGCATAGGCTTCCTGTCCCTGCACCTCTTCCTTGAATGCCTCCCGCAGGTTGGCTGCCATGGAAATTCCGTTGTTCAGAGTATAGGGCACATAGCAAATGGGTAGCGACACCTCTTCGGTGTTGAGGTGGGAAAAGGACAGTGAGCCGTTGCCTGTCCTGATAATCAGTTGTGAGGTGTTTTCTTTTTTCATCCTTCGTTCAAGTGTTTCAGTGGGTACTCCATTCCCAGTTCCTTCCATTTATATAATCCCATGGTGTGGTAGGGCAGCAGTTCCACCTTCTTCACGTTGTTCAGGGTGGCCACAAAGCGGTGCAGCTGCTCCAGTTGCTGCTCTGTCTGGGTGATGGTCGGTATCTGCACCTGCCTTATCCACACGGGTATGTTCTTTTCCGACAGATAGCGGGCGCAGTCGAGGATATGCCCGTTGGGCATCCCTGTCAGCTTCAGGTGCTCTGCGCTGTCAGTGTGCTTGATGTCCAGCAGAATGGTGTCGGTCACCTGCAGCAGGGCGTCAAACCTGTCTATCCACGGCTTTTGGCGTGTAAAGCACTGTGCCGATGTGTCGAGACAGGTGCCTATGCCCCGCTCTCTGGCTTGGGTGAACAGGTCGGTGCAGAAGTCCATCTGCAGCAGTGCCTCCCCTCCGCTCACGGTGATGCCGCCCTCCTCTCCCCAGTAGGCGCGGTACCGTTCCGCCTGGTTCAGCAGGTCGGCGGCTTCTTTCAGGTCGGCTTGTGTGCCCCTTGCCCATGTGTCGGGATTGTGGCAGTAGGCACAGCGCATGGCGCATCCTTTCAGGAAGATGACGAAGCGTATGCCGGGACCGTCAACCGAGCCGAACGATTCTGTGGAGTGGATATATCCTTTCATCTCTCTATGATTGTGGGGGGCGGGGAGTCACCCTGCCTGTTACAGCCTTTCGTGGGCGTGGCGTGCTATCACGTCCATCTGCTGCTCCCTGGTCAGGTCGATGAATTTCACGGCATAGCCGCTCACACGGATGGTGAAGTTGGCGTATTCCGGCTTCTCGGGATGCTCCATGGCATCCTTTAGCTTGTCCACGCCAAACACGTTTACGTTGAGGTGGTGTGCTCCCTGTGTGAAGTAGCCGTCAAGCACCCTCACCAGGGTCCGGCTGCGCTCCTCGTCATTGTGTCCCAAGGTGTCAGGACTGATGGTCTGCGTGTTGGAAATGCCGTCCAGCGCATACTCGTAGGGCAGTTTTGCCACCGAGTTGAGCGAGGCGAGCAGTCCGTTCTTCTCTGCCCCGTAACTGGGATTGGCTCCCGGTGCCAGCGGAGTGCCGGCACGTCGCCCGTCGGGCAGGTTGCCTGTATATTTCCCGTACACCACATTGGATGTGATGGTAAGGATGCTGGTGGTAGCCTCGCTGTTGCGGTAGGTCTTGTGCTTGCGTATCTTGGTGAGGAACGTCTTGAGCAGCCACACGGCAATCTCGTCGGCGCGGTCGTCGTCGTTGCCGTAGCGGGGGAAGTCGCCTTCGGTCACGTAGTCCACATTAAATCCCTCCTCGTCGCGTATCATCTTCACCTTGGCGTACTTCACGGCAGAGATGGAATCCACCACATGCGAGAAACCGGCGATGCCGGTGGCGAAGGTGCGGCGCACGTCGGTATCTGTCAGTGCCATTTCCGCTGCCTCGTAGAAGTACTTGTCGTGCATGTAGTGTATCAGGTTGAGCGTGTTCACATACACTCCTGCCAGCCAGTCCATGGCCTGGTCGAAGCGGGGTTCCAGTTCTTCCCATGTGAGGTATTCGTCGCGGATAGGTCTGAATCCCGGTGCCACCTGTTCCCTGCTCTTGGCATCCACGCCTCCGTTGCAGGCGTAGAGGAAGCATTTGGCAAGGTTGGCGCGTGCGCCGAAGAACTGCATCTCCTTACCCGTCTGTGTGGCGCTCACGCAGCAGCAGATGGAGTAGTCGTCACCCCAGATGGGGCGCATCACCTCGTCGTTCTCATACTGTATGGAACTGGTTGCCACCGATATCATGGCGGCATAGTGCTTGAAGGCATCTGTCAGCCGCGGGCTGTAGAGCACGGTGAGGTTTGGCTCAGGACTTGGCCCCATGTTCTCCAGGGTGTGCAGGAAGCGGAAGTCGCTCTTGGTCACCATGTGCCTGCCGTCCATGCCCATGCCTGCCACTTCCAGGGTTGCCCATACAGGGTCGCCGCTGAACAGCTGGTTGTAGGATGGTATGCGTGCAAACTTCACCATGCGGAACTTCATCACCAGGTGGTCAATCAGTTCCTGTGCCTGCGCTTCGGTCAGTGTGCCCTCCTGCAGGTCGCGCTCGATGTAGATGTCCAGGAAGGTGGATATTCTGCCCACCGACATGGCGGCGCCGTTCTGTGTCTTGATGGCAGCCAGATAGCCGAAATACAGCCACTGCACGGCCTCGCGGGCGTTGGCGGCAGGCTGTGAGATGTCGTAGCCGTAGAGTTCCGCCATCTTCTTCATCTCCTTGAGTGCCTTTATCTGCATGGATATTTCCTCTCGCAGGCGTATCACCTCGTCGCTCATCACGCCGCATCCGCAGTTGCGCTTGTCCTCCTCCTTCTTGCTTGTCAGAAAGTCGATGCCGTAGAGGGCCACGCGCCTGTAGTCGCCTACGATGCGTCCTCTGCCGTAGGTGTCGGGCAGTCCTGTCAGTATGTGGTTTTGGCGTACCGCCTTCATCTCTTCGGTGTAGGCGTCAAACACACCTTCGTTGTGTGTCTTGCAGTATCTGGTGAATATCTCGTGCAGCTTTTCCGAGGGCTGGTAGCCGTAGGTGGTGCATGCCTGTTCAGCCATCTTGATGCCGCCATAGGGCATGAAGGCCCGTTTCAGCGGCTTGTCTGTCTGCAGGCCTACCACCATTTCCCTGTCTTTCGACTGTGGGGTGATGTATGCGGGTCCGTAGGCAGTCATGCCCGACACCACTTCCGTTTCCATGTCCAGCACGCCTCCCCTGCTCCTTTCCTCTTTCTGCAGTTTCTGCAGTTCATTCCAAAGGTAGCCGGTGTTCTCCGTGGGAGATTCAAGAAATTGCTCGTCACCGTTGTAGGCGGTGTAGTTGTTCTGAATAAAATCTCTTACGTTTACCTCAGAAAGCCAGTGGGTACCTTTAAACCCGCGCCATTCTTTTCTCATAAGTGTCTAAAAGTATTAACGGTGGAATAAATAGAAATCCAACAAAAAACAAAAATGGTGTTTGATGTTGCAAATTTACAAATAATCCGCGAGATAATACACCGGCAGAACAAGATAATAAGCTATTTTTTCACCGTCACTGACCTCTTCTCTTCAATATTACATAGATTACTACCGGAACGCCGATGACAGGTGTGATGGCATTGAGGGGGAGCAGACTTCCGGAAGATGGGAGCGAGCAGCAGAGATTGCAAAGCAGGGCTGTGATGGCGCCGGCAATCATGGTCAGGGGCATCTGAATGCGATGGTCGCTTGTGCGCGACATCATCTTGGCAAGATGGGGCACGGCAAGTCCGATGAAGGAGATGGGACCGCAGAAGGCCGTTACCACCGCTGTGAGCAATCCGGTAATCACGAGAAGACAGTTGCGTATGTGTGCTGTCCTGACGCCCAGGTTCTTTGCATAGTTATGCCCTAACAGGATGATGTTGAGGGGCTTGATGAGCAGCAGAGAGGCGATGATGCCTGAAAGGCAGACTGCGGAGAAATAGGGCAGCAGGCGCATGGGCACGCCCCCGAAATTGCCCATTCCCCATACGATGTAGGACTTGACTCCCTCTTCGGTGGCAAAGAAGTTGAGCAGGCTGATGGCTGCCGAAGCAAGGTAACCTATCATGATGCCGATGATGAGCAGCATGATGTCGTTTTTCACCCGCAATGAGAAGGCAAACACCACAGCCATGACCGTCACGGCACCTGTGAAGGCTCCTGCAAACACGGCGGAAAACCCGCTGAGAGACAGCGTACCGGCGGAAAGGCTGCCGCCAAACAGCAACATGACGAGTGCCGCGCCCATACCGGCACCACTGCTGATGCCGAATATCGAGGGATCTGCCAGCGGATTGCGGAAAGCCGTTTGCAGCATCAGTCCGCTTAGGGCAAGTGACATGCCCGAAAGAAATGCGGTGATGGCTTGCGGAAGTCGCGATTCCATCACGATAAACCTCCATACAGTCTTCGATGGTTCACCTCCGAGTAGGATGCTGAAAACATCCTCTAAGGGAATGTCTGTCGAACCGTATGCGAGATTGGCGGCAAATAGCAATGACGCAAGTATGATGAGCAGCCCGATTTTCTTCACTTTACTCTTTTGAAATAAACAGGTTGGTATTTTGTCTGCGGATGTATCATGGAAATGAAGTCCTCCAACAGGCGTTCGGGGTGGAACGGTGTCGATTCAAAAAAGGTGGTGCGCTCGGTGGAACAGCCATACACGTTGCCGTTGGCAAATGCTTTTATATGTGAACAGAACTTGTAGTCATCGGCTATGTCGGCGAGTGTATTCTCTTTGCCGCCATATCTGAATAACCAGAGGTCGGCATCCTCGCATTGGCTCACCACCTTCTCTACCGACAATGCCACGCTTCCGCTGTGCCTGTCGTCGGCAAAACAGTATTTCCCGCCTGCATCGGCAATCAGTCGTCCTATGCTGCTCTCGCCCCCCGGCACGTACCATGTGCCGCCCGACGGGAAATCTACCATCACCGTGGGATGTGAGCCAAGTCCCTTTGCCTCTTCGGCAAGTGCCGCATAGCGAGTCTCTACACTGTTGAAGATGCTGTCTGCCTGATGTTCTGCACCGAAAAGCATACCGTAGAACTTCATCCACTCGGCGCGTGCGAGCGGCGAAATCTCCATATAGTCGGCACATTCGATGACAGGCACGCCGATATGGTCGAGTCTGCCATATCCTCCGCTGTTCTCGAATGGCGAGAGCAGTATGACGTCGGGCGACAGGCTGATGATTTTCTCCACATCGGGCGACATGCTGCTTCCCACATTGGCTATCTTGTTTGCGGCAATGAGTGATGCGGTCTCTTTTCGTTTTACATACTCTACATCCGCCATTCCGCAAATATGCCTCTGCATACCCATATCCGCCAATAGGGAGGCATGTACGGTAGTAAACACCACCGCCTTGTCCACGGGAACCCGGATTACCGTGCCTTGAGGCAGACGGGTTTCCTCCGCGTTGCTGACAAGGATATAGCGATGCAGCACCGAACCTTTTTTCCACGGGTCGGCAATCTCTGCCACATGATACCCCTCGTGCTTCACGATATGGAGCAGGCGGGAGTATGACAACGGCAGGGTGTCGGCTTCCTCCTGCGACTTGCGGCTCACGCCGGAAGTGCAGGAATAGAAGACGACTATAATAAGTGTCAAACAAAAAGATATTCTTCTCATATTGCCGGATTACATGACCACAACTTTCTTCGGGTTCTGTCCCCAGGATGTGAACGAGCCGAGGAGATTGTAGCTGCTGTCAAAGTGATACACGGTGCCGTTGCCAGAGCTATAAAGTGTGGTAGCGATATAGAATGAGCCGTTCTCTCCCTCGCTGAGTGCATAGATAGATGCGTTTGCAAGCTCGGATACGGCAGATGTTATCTTCGAAGTGACATCGGTCTTGGTCTTTGTAGCGGGATTATAAATATAGAAAGTGTTTTTGGTTAACCAGGTGTCCCAATCAGTCTCGGAGAATACAACAAAAGCCTCTTTGCCGTTGTTGACTTCGATTACATAAGTTGCATATTCGCCAGTATCCTCAGCCTTGCCGCTTTTGATGTCATACACCCAAAGTGGAGTATGGGTATAGTCGATAGAACCATAGCCCTGAACCATAATGTAGTTGCCGCATTTAGCCACTAATTGAGTGTTTTCCATGACAGTTACCTTTTTTACTTCGCTATCATTGAATTTTCTGGTATCCACAATGGCTATGACATCGCCTATTAAGGGGTTTACGGGGTCGTATGTATTACCTATGGCAACATACAATATACCGTCTTTCTCCACTATTCGCTCAGGAGTCTTGCCTATTATACAGTCTGCCTCAGGCTGAAGTGTATTGGCATCCAGTTTCACAATGTAGCCTCCTGCTGTTGTGACATACAAATATCTCTCGTATTCCACTACGTAACGGGGCTGACCGTGGTTTGTAGCAAAGGAATAGCGCTTTTCTTCAAAGCCTGCCTTGTTGAGTTTGGCAATGTAATTAGAGCCATATACTACCACATATATGTTTCCATCGTAATAAATTATGTCCTGGGCAGTGTCTCCCAACTTCTTCTTGTTCTGTATGAAGTAGAGGTCGTTGGTAGCTTTTGTTGTAGTGTCCTTTACGGCATCGAAGAAAGAAATACTTGCGTTGTTCTCGCCATCAGAACCCTCGTTGAGCACAAGGCCGCGATGTTCGGGCAATACCACGTTTGAACCATACTCGTATGGGTCGTATGGATCGTCGTCACTACATGATGTGAATGCTGCTGAAACAGCGAGACCGCAGAGTGCGGAAAAGAATAAGCTTCTGAATTTCATGACTGTATATTTTAATGGTGTAGTGTTAAAAATCCATTGTTGCAGATGCGGTCACTGAGCGTCCCGGCATCGGATAGTATTTGATTATCTCGTACTGCTCGTCGGTGAGGTTGTTTACAGAGAGCTGCATGCGCAGCCGGCTTGTGCTGCCGCAGGCAAACTCGTGCGAGAGGCTTATCGTGTGCTCCATATAGGGCTTGAGCCGATATTCGCGTATGTTTTGTGCCATAGAGTAGCGCTTTCCCTGTCCTGAGGCGGAATAGCCTATGCAGAACCAAGGCGTGTTGAGCATTGCCGAGATGCCGCCGCTTACCTTTGCCGTATAAGGCAGTTGGCTGCCGTAGGTAGCACTGCCGGGTGTCTTGTCCTGTGCGTCCTGCCACGAAAGCGAGGCGGAGAGCACCGCGCTTGTCTTTCGGGCAAGGTCTATCTGTGAGGCAAGGGTGGCATCAATCCCCCATATCTCTGCCTTGCCGAAGTTTGCCATCTTCCAGATATAGGTAGATGGGAAAGCCACTATCTTGTCTGTCACATCATTATAATATCCGTCGGCAGTGAGTGCGATGTATCCGATACAACCCATACGCCGTGAATTCCATGTGAGTCCGATACCATATTCGTGTGCCTTTTCCGGTCGCAGTGAGGTGTTGCCTATCTGCAAATAATACAGGTCGTTGAATGTGGGCATGCGGAAGGTGGATTTGTACAGTGCCCTGATATAGAGAGCCTCTTCGGGCAGTATGCGCCAGCTGAAAGACAGTGAGGGGGAAAGGTGTTTCCTGTCTTCCGGTGTCTTCAATGAGTATTTCTCGCTTTCAGTGAGACTCTCCGTGGCATAGGTCATCACGAGGTTTCCCTCGGCGGTCAACCGTCCGACACGCAGTCTGGCTGCCAGTGCTGTCAGCGACGTGAATCTTAGGGGGTTGGGGCTTCCGTTGACATTGGTATGCAGTTTGTTGAAAGCCACATCTTCTGCCAACGACAGGGAGAACCCGTTGAGGGGTTTCCAGTGAAGGGTAGATGAGGCGTAGTACTCGTCCTGCTTGTTCAGCTCCTCTTTTCTGCCGTTGGTATATTTGATGTTGTAATCCTCGTATCTGTTCCACGAATGGGTGTATTTAGCCCTTACAGCCATCTGCCACAGGTTGCTCCACCTTTTTTTGTATATGGCTTGTGCAAAGAGGTTCTCGTCCCAAAGATGCTCCTTGCTTTGATTGTTGTACAGTATCACCGCGCCGGGCAGTCCTCTGCTCGAACGGTAGTAGTAGGCTTTGATGTCGAGTTTGGAACTGTCTGAAAACAGCGTGCTCATATTGCCCTCTGCATGCCATTGGTTGATGCCCGAGTTGTTTCTTTTCTCCCGTGTCGATTCCATTCCGTTGGTCAGGGTGTAGGGATAAACGCCGTCTGCACGCATGTATTCGGCATTGACAGAAAGCACGGAAGAGTTGGATAACCTTTGCCACAGGCGCAGTTTGGGACTTATCTGTCCCCATGAGCCACCCGATAGTCCCACCCTCCATAACGATGGCTTGCTGCCGGGTAGAGGTTGCTCTGTAGTGATGCTCATCATGGCAGCCGAGGCATAGTGGCGTGCCGACTGCAGCATGTCGCTGCCCTGACCTATGGCAATGGAGAGCATACTGACATTATCCAGCGAGAACCGCCCTATGTCTGTCTGTCCTGCCTGGGTATTGCTCACCACAATACCGTCGTAGCTCACAGCGGTGTGCTGTGCTCCCAGGTTGCGTACCGACACTGTCTTCATTCCGCCTATCCCGCCGTAGTCCTTCACCGTAGTGCCGGCAAATCTCTTCACGGCATCTGCAAGGCTCTGAATGCCCGTCAGGCGAATGTCGTCACCGCTGATCGACTGTACGGGTATGGTGGAGTAGATGTTGGAAGTCCGGCTCCTTTCTGTCGTCACTACCACATCCTCCATCGCCTGTGTGCGTAGCGTGTCGTTTGCGTCAGCACACAACACACCGGAAAGGGCAACGATACCCGTCGCAAGTCTTTTTAGTACAGCCATTATTATTTTCTTTCAAACCCTATCCCACGAGGGCGGAAATACAATCACGCATCGGCAGGTCTTCTGACTTTTGCCAAACCGGAAGTCTTCCCGAACATTGCTGTCAGTGACATCATCTTGTATTCCGGCTGTATAAAGGCAATTTACAGCAGCGGGACTGTCAGAGATTCTCACTCTGTTCCCTTTTAATCACATTACGTGAACCAAATGCAGGTGCAAAGGTAATAATATTTTTTGAACTGCAAAATCTTTAGTGATGGTGAAAAAACGACTTGGTAGAATTTATCTCAGATTTCACCCATTTACAGGCACTTATATTCCATCGAACTCACGTTACTTTATGAATGTTCTGTTCCATGAATAAAGGCTCACGGAATATCTGAGTATTCCATGAGCCTCCATAGTAATGTCCTATTGGGCTGTCAAAACAACAGCCCATGCACTTGACTACCACATATCTTCATTGCCGTCACCGGGAGCACCGTTGCTGTAAAAACTCACTCCTGCAGTTCCTGTTTCCGACCCTGCCAACAGTTGCGGTGTCTCAATCTCATATACCTTCATCGCAGGCTTGATATATATCTTTTTCATAAATTATACATTATAAATTATAAATTATAAATTAACAAACTTCTTCCCATTCTTGATATAGATTCCCTTTCCAGCCTTGCTCACCTTGCGTCCTTGCAGGTCGAACATGCCCTTGGCACTGTTGCCGCGAGAGCTTTCGTCGGTGATGGTGATGCACTCAATGCCGGTGGTGTCGTCGTCATCTCCGAAGGCGAAGCCGAGGGCGATAGCGGCAGTGGCAGGCACTGTGGCTGCCGTTGTCAAAACATTCAGATAAGCCTTGCCCGGAGTGGCTTTGAGCTGAGAGCCGTCCGTGACACCATCGGCCGCGCCGAGATAGAAGCCCAGACCACTCTTTGTGTCAGTATCGTTATACGTCAGGCGGTAGAGGGTATAGCCGCTTGCGGCTGTTATCGTCCCTGCTGTCTCAGGCGTAGCCACAAGGTCATTATCTCCCTCTGCGGCAGCAGACACTTCATCACTGATATTCTTTGCGTTCACATACTCACTATTGGCTTTCAGCAGCACGCCCTCGCCGGCAGTCACTCTGTTGTCGCTGCGCTTGGTCAATGTCAGCTTGCCGCCGCTTACGGTGGCGTTATATACCGCCTCAGCCATCAGCTCCACGTTTGAATCCAAGTTGCTGAACGTCGCCCAGTAGGTAGCGTTTTCTCCGTCCTGCGCAGCCATAAGAACCTTATAGCCGGAGCCGGGAACAGGATAACCGTCAGTGCCGAGCACCTGTCCCCATGCGCCGTATGGCGATGAGCCGTTGAGCAGATAGCATACCTCGCCACTCTTAAACTCGTCAGTGCTCTTGCTTGTTCCATATCCGTTAAAGATTGTGCCCCCTACGTTGCAGCCGCTAAGGTAATAGCAGTTAGTGATGGTGGCCGATATTCCATCATTATTCGAACTAACATAATTCTCTCCGCACACGCCGCCGATATTACTACTTGTTCCGCTGACTGAGCCTGTGTTATAGCAGTTGGTGATGGTGGATGTCGATGTTCCACCAACAATCGTATGAGCATAATTATGTCCGCACACGCCGCCGACCCGAAAACCACTTCCGCTGACTGAGCCTGTGTTATAGCAGTTAGTGATGGTGGCTTCCGATGTTCCACAAAACGAATCAGCAGTATTATTTCCGCACACGCCGCCGACCTCAGCACTTCCGCTGACTGAGCCTGTGTTATAGCAGTTGGTGATGGTGGCTGTCAGTGTTACACCATCCGAAAAAGCATAATTATATCCGCACACGCCGCCGACATAATTATCTCCCTTAAAATAGGAATCAACAACACCTACATTCTTTATTGTGCCGTTTTGTACATATCCGAACAAGCCGACATAGTCAGTACTCGTATTATTGAAATACAATCCGCTGACGGTCTTGCCGTTTCCGTCGAATGTGCCCGTGTATGGTCCGATTGGCGTCCAGCTTTTAACCTCATAACCATCTTTCACTGTTCCGTCTGCATTCAGATTTGCAAGCAAATTGCTGTTCACGACAATATCCGTCGTGAGCTTTGCGCAGGCGGCTGTGTTTTGGCTTGTGCCATCAGTCAAAGTACCATTCACAAGCCCTGCAAACCAATAAAGCTGACCGGCATTGCCGATTTCATAAACGTTGTCGCCGTTCAGTGTTGCCGGCTCATAACCGCCGCACCGCTTGCATATTCCGTTATCATCATAGTTATGACCGGTTTCAGTATCATTTGCTGTATTGGAATAACCGGTACAATTTTTTGCTCCACTATAAACCTTAGCTCCACCAAGCACAGGATAATTGTCAGTGCCTATGGTTTGCCCCCATACTTCTGGAATTGTTCCGTAGTCATCTGCTGTCTGACCGCTTTGGAGCAGATAAGCCACCTCGCCGCCCTTAAACTGCGCTGTGGTCTTGCCCGTGACATTATCACCAACAGTGCCGTCACCTCCTCCGACAGCTTCTCCTGTATATTTCTCGCTGTTATAATAGCAGTTGGTGATGGTGGCTGTCGCTGTTCCACTATTCGATTCAGCAACATTCCCTCCGCACACGCCGCCGACATTAGAACTTCCGCTTACTGAACCAGCGTTATAGCAGTTGGTGATGGTGGCTGTCGCTGTTCCACCATACGAATCAGCATAATTCTCTCCGCACACGCCGCCGACATCACTATTTGTTCCGCTGACTGAGCCTGTGTTATAGCAGTTAGTGATGGTGGCTGTCGCTGTTCCACTAGTCGATAAAGTATTATTCTGTCCGCACACGCCGCCGATATAACTATTTGTTCCGCTGACTATGCCTGTGTTATAGCAGTTAGTGATGGTGGCTTCCGCTTTCGCTGTTCCACCATTATTCGAATTAGCAGCATTATTTCCGCACACGCCGCCGACATTATAACTTCCGCTGACTGAGCCTGTGTTATAGCAGTTGGTGATGGTGGCTGTCATTGTTCCTTCATACGATTCAGCAAAATTCCATCCGCACACGCCGCCGACATAATAACCTCCCTTAAAATAGGAATCAACAACACCTACATTCTTTATTGTGCTGTTTCGTACATATCCGAACAAGCCGACATACCATGTACTCGTATCATTGAAATACAATCCGCTGACGGTCTTGCCGTTTCCGTCGAATGTGCCCGTGTATATGTTGGGTAAGTTTCCGATTGGCGCCCAGCTTTTAACCTCATAGCCATCTTTCACTGTTCCGTCTGCATTCAGATTTGCGAGCAAATCGCTGTTCACGACAATATCCGTCGTGAGAACTGCGTTTGCACTCCCGTAAGTAGCGTTATCGTTATTTACCTTGTCCGCAAACCAATAGAACTGACCGGCATTTTCGATAGCGTAATAACCACTGAATTTGTCGTTCAGATCTGAATGGTGAGTCTCGCTAACTTGTTCAGCCGGCTCATAACCGCCGCACAACTGGCATATTCCGTTAACATAGTTATGACCAGTTTGGGGGTCATCTACTTTATTGGAATAACCAAGACAATTGCTTGAACTGTAAACCTTATCTCCACCAAGCACAGGATAATTGTCAGTGCCTATGGTTTGTCCCCATACGGAGCCGGAGTATGAAATTTCGTTTATCGTACAGCCTTGCGCAAGCAGATAAGCCACCTCGCCGCCCTTAAACTGCGCTGTGGTCTTGCCCGTGACATTATCACCAACAGTGCCGTTACCTCCTCCGACAGCGTTTTCTGCATATTTCTCGCTGTCATAATAGCAGTTAGTGATGGTGGCTGTCGATGTTCCACCAATCGAATTAGCAAAATTATTTCCGCACACGCCGCCGACATTCTTACTTCCGCTGACTGAGCCTGTGTTATAGCAGTTAGTTATGGTGGCTGTCGCTTTCGCTGTTCCACCATTCGAATAAGCCCAATTATATCCGCACACGCCGCCGACCTCAGAACTTCCGCTGACTGAGCCGGTGTTATGGCAGTTAGTGATGGTGGCTGTCGATGTTCCATAAACCGAATTAGCATAATTCTCTCCGCACACGCCGCCGACACAACGACTTGTTCCGCTGACTGAGCCTGTGTTATAGCAGTTAGTGATGGTGGCTGTCATTGTTCCTTCATACGATTCAGCCTCATTATATCCGCACACGCCGCCGACATAATAACTTCCCTTAAAATAGGAATCAACAACACCTACATTCTTTATTGTGCTGTTTCGTACATATCCGAACAAGCCGACATACCATGTACTCGTATCATTGAAATACAATCCGCTGACGGTCTTGCCGTTTCCGTCGAATGTGCCCGTGTATGGTCCGATTGGCGTCCAGCTTTTAACCTCATAACCATCTTTCACTGTTCCGTCTGCATTCAGATTTGCAAGCAAATTGCTGTTCACGACAATATCCGCAGTGAGCACTGCGCAGGCGGCTGTGTTTTGGGTTACATCACCTGTACACACGCTTGCATCACCATTCACAAGCCCTGCAAACTAATAAAGCTCGGCAGCAGTGCCAATCTCATAAGGACTATCCTCTGAACCATCACCTGCTTGAGGCATTGAAGGAGTCACTGTGCTTTCCGCCCACGCCGTGGAGGGAATCACCATAGCCGCCACGAGCATTAGCGTCGCGGCGAGCCATCTTAATTGTTTAATTTTCTTTTTCATATATTTCTTGTTTTTTATTTTTTCTTGCAAAGATAGTGCAAGTGAGCGCAGAACATCAAGCTTGCTTGAATGTTATGCCGAGCGCAGCCTATCTTATTTAAAGTCACATCAAATCTCATGTCTTTACCAAATCCTGCCACTATACGGCAGGATTTGCCTCTGAACGGCATCATTGGCGAAAGACAGCCTTTTGTTTATGGAGACCGCTAAACGCACAGAGCCTTCCGCCCGTGCCATTGTCTGACACCTGCGGAAGGCTCTGTATATGTATGTGGGTAAAGACGTTACGGCAAAGCAAATACCCCCTAAATTTCCAAGGTTCAGGGAGCTGCAACTTACTGATGTCGAACGTTCTATTGTCTTTATGTACATATTTAGTAATGTGGCACATCGCTCATTCACAAGCGAATATATCTCGTTGCGCTGCAAAGATACAATTTTTCTATCATACAAGCATCAAAATGCTTAGAAATTTATCCATATTTGTGACAGTTTAATGTTTTTAGCCGCCTTTCCGCTGATTTTTTAGGCACGGAAAACACGGATTATCACGGATTTTCTTTTTATAACCCTATGTAGGACAACACTGCGCAGCTCCGTGTCCCTCCGTGTTTTCCGTGCCTAAAAAAATAATCTGTGATAATCCAATTAAAATAAATTTCCGTGCTAATCTGTGGGTAAAAAACAGTGTTAATCCGTGTTTTCCGTGCCTAAAACCACCCAACAACAGTTAAAACCACCCGTCAAATCATCAATTTTACATAAAATTGGCTGCGGCTCGGATAAACAATTAAGCAAGCTTATTGATTTTTCTCTCGCCTTGCACAATTTTTACATAAAATTGGCTGCGGCTCGGATAAACAATTAAGCAAGCTTATTGATTT
>JBJEKQ010000119.1:0-5885 GCA_051878715.1 Prevotella sp. | reverse complement strand
CCGTCCATAGTGAACGTGAAGCCACGGTCGCTGTATGCCCATGGAGCAATCTTGAACTTGGTGGGGTCTTCATTAGCCACATAGAGTGTCACGCCCTCATCCACCTGGTTCTCCTCGGCAGTACCGAAGAAGAGTGCATAGTAATAGTCACCGGTGTTGATAGCCTTCCAAGTGACAGCGGCGGCAGCCTTGCATGTGAACTGCAGGTAATAATACCCCGTGGCATTGCCTTCAGAATCATATCCCACGGCAACAAGGGTGTATTTGCCCTCTCTCGGTACAGACACAGCCTTATGACCGCCCTCGGAAGTCTCGGTTGAAGCCGTTGCACCAGAAACGATAGACTGTGCAGCCACGTTGGCGTCAGACTCCTGCAACGAACCGTCGAAGACTGCATATTTCACCTTGGCGACATCGGCACCCAGTGCGAACATGAACACCTGTCCATATACATTGTCATTGGCGTATGACGCCACATCGGTGATGGTAATCGTATAATCACCAATCACATATCCCGGGAGCTGCACCACCTCGGGACCATAACCGATACATCCCTCTGCCACGAAGTAAGCCATATTGAGGGTAATCTGTCCTTTCACCTGGTCATATCCCTGCGGGAAGTAGTCATAGGTGACATCCTGTCCAGCTACATCCTTCCAATAGTAATATGAGTCCATCACTGAGATTGGACCGTATGAGGGATGAGTGTCGCCCGTCCATGTCTTATCGCATGTGAAGATATCGGTATTTCTGTCCCAGTTGACCACGAGGTCACACTCATTATACCAACCCTTGAAGAGCAACTGTGCCTGAGAGCGGTCGTCAAGCGACTCGCGATAGTGAACAGGCTGATAGTAAGAGCCGAAACCTAATGCCGAGTAAGTGTAAATAGGCAGAGTGCCGTTGCATATCAACTTGGTATCGACATATCCGCCTGCGGCATATTCCGCAAATGCGGCATCCCACTGCTCGAAAGTGGTAATACCGTCAGGATATTTCCATCCAAACGGTTCCCATTCGGTATATGGTGAGAACATGATTTTTACTGTAGTTGAGTCGCTGCCGTAGATAGTTGTCTCGTCCTTCAGTCTCAGCGAGATAGGATAAACCTTGTTATTCTTCAGCGAATTGAAGTCAAAAGAGATTGTGAGCTTGGCGACATTCTCGCCGTCGGCAAACGATACACTCGACGGTACGGTGAACAATCCAGCCTCATCTGAAGTCTCGATATTCACGGTGAGTGCCCCTGCGGTTTTCACGCGGCGCACCTCCACATCCACACTGTTCTGCCCTTCGTCGATATTAAACTCAGTTGGCATATCCGAAGAGAAATAAACCTGTGCATTGTCGGGCTTCCCCACCATCTGATAGTCGTCAGACGAGCATGAGGCCAAACCGATGACGGCAAGCAGTGCCGTCAACGCCATTGTTATGGATTTGTATGTTGTTTTCATCTTGCTTGATATTTATGGGTTAATAATTAGCTGGAGCGTATATACCCATCTGCGCCGTGCTCACGTCGATGCACATTGTGGGGTCGGGATTGTTCTGGTCCTTCACCGCCTTGTTCACCTGTACCTCGGCATTGGGGATGACATAGTTCCAGTTGGGTTTCATTCCCTCGGCATTAATATAATATATGTTCGCGGGCGCGTTGGTGCCTTGGTAGTATTGCATCACTCCGGGCTGTATGCGCTTGGCTGAGGGGAAAGCATTGCCCTCGCCCCAGAACTCGATGCGCATCTGGTCGAGCACAGCCAACTGCATGTCCCTAAGGTTGTCAACCACCTTGTTATATGCAGGGTCGCGGTATGTCCTTACCCAATTGTTTAGCAATTCCATTCCCTCATACAAGGTCTTTGACATACCCGCAGCCTCAGCCCTGATGAGATACATCTCTTCAAGGCGCATGATGGGCACGTCGGTGGCAGCTCCCACTGAGTAGTTCTTGGTGTCGCCACTGGCGCAGCGGAACTTCAGTGCGAGATAGTCGGGAGCACTGGCAATGAAGTCCTCGTCGCGTGCAGTCTGGTAGTCACCCTTCTTGCGGTTGGGGTCGAGGAACTGCTTGCGGCGGTAGTCGTTCACGCCCATCTTGTCATACAGTGAGCGGTCGATGATTGGCTTGGTAAGATTGGAGTAACCCCACTCTGCCTCACCCGAAAGCATACCGGCGAGGTTGCTCAGGTTGTTGAGGTTCTCGGCGGAGTAGTGTCCATACCACATCCATCCGCTTGTAGCCATCGCAAATGCGGTATTCGCGTTGGTCAGCTCGCCCTTGCTCATCATCTCGGCACCTTGACTCTCTGCTGTTTCTATGGCCAGGTTGGCGTAAGTATAAGCCTCGTCATAGTTCTCGTCCCACAGATAAACCTTTGCCTTCAAGCCATATACGACGGCGAGGTCGGGAGCAGTGTGAGAAGTCGTAGTGTAACCTGTAGCCTTGAATATCTCCTCAGCCTTGTCGAGGTCGGAAATTATAAACTCCATCATCTCGTCGTGGGTGACGCGCGGATTGTTTGCAGATTCCTTCTCGGTGGTCTCTTCTGTGACGATGGGCACCGTGAGTCCGAGTACCTTTGAGCAGTCGGTATATATGTTAGCCTTAGGCTCGTATGTCACCATCAGCATATAGTAGTCGAATGCCCGGCAGGCATACGCCATTGCCACATAGTTGTCATCCGTCTTTGAAGGATTCTCCATAGCCTTGTATGCACGGATGACATCGTTTGCCGACTTCACGTACATATAAAGTGTTCGCCAGGGCAGATAGGCATAATAGCCTGTAGTACCCATATTCTCGTTCATGCAGTTGTATGCCCTGAACCAGTCATATCCCGAGTTGCTTCCTCCGGGATACATGTCGCCCATCATCTCGGTGAAGGCAATCATGAACATCGGATATGACATGTCGCTCTCGTGGGTATTCGTTCCATACACGAGATACCCCTGGGTCATCTGGGTGGATATACCGTTGACTGCACTCTCCAGTCCGGCATCCACTATCTGGTCTTCGGTAACAGAACCGTCGGCGGGCGTGGTTTCATCTATACATCCCGTGACGGTCGGCAGCATGGCAACCGCCAAAGCCAGTCCGTATATCTTGTTTTTATTTAATATCTTCATCTTTCTTAATTCCTAATTCCTAATTAAAACTGCACCGTCAGACCACCCGAGATTGTTCTCATCGGAGAATAAGTCGTTGAATTGGATGCTGAACTGTATGAGAGGCGCGGGTCGAATCCCTTGCGTGCTGAGAAATACACTACATTCTCACATGCCATATATACTCTCAGGCTATTGAGCATCAGTTTCTTGGCTATTGATGTGGGGAAGGTGTAGCCGAAGTTGATGTTGTTGATGTTCAGATAGCTCGACGATGTGAGGAAGCGGGTTGACGTGCCTGAAGAATAGAGGTCGCCATACTGGAATCTTGGGATGCTTGAACCAGTGTTCTCTGGTGTCCAGGCATCGAGAAGGTCCTTGTGGAAGTTGCGTCCGCCAAGAGAACTTGAGGGGCTTGACATAAACGAGGCATAGCTTGCGTCGATGGTCTTGCCGCCAAGCTGGTAGGTGCAGTTGACCGAAAGGTCGAAACCGTAGAACCTTACAGTTGTTCCGAATCCACCCTGCCACTTTGGCACTGTGCTTTCCTCGGTTATATAGTAGTCTGCCTCGGCATACGAGGTTGTCTTCTCACGACCTGTCCAGATGGGATAACCGTTGTCGTCGAGCACGAGGTTGTTGTCAGCGTCAAGCTGGTATGTGTTCTTCCACCACATCGACTCTCCCGTCTCGGGATTGACACCCGCATAGTCCTTGATGTTCCATGTATAAATAGACTGTCCCTCGGCAATGAAGAAGCTGCCGCTTGAATATCCGTCGATTCTCTTGCCGTCGGTGGTATAATAATAAGAGGTCTTATGCTCGTCGTCCAGCTTTGAGATACGGTTCTTGATGGTAGAAAGGTTGACATTGAAGTCCCATCTCAGGTTGCGGCGGTTGAGGATATTGAGCTGCAGGTCGATTTCGAGACCCGAGTTGTAGAGGTCGCCGAGGTTGGCGTAATATCCTGTATATCCGATAGATGGGGCTGTGGTATATGCCATAAGCATGTCGGTGGTGGTGCGGCGATAGAACTCGATGCTACCGCTGAGACGCTTGAAGATGTCAAACTCAATGCCTGCGTTGAAGTTGGTCTGTGTCTCCCATGTGATGTCCTTGTTACCCTTGGACGAGAACGAGATACCCACCTTGTCGTTGGAGTTGACGATGCTGTACATGTCGGAATACAGGAAGTTGTTGATGTTGTCGTTACCCTGCGAACCGATAGATGCCTTCACCTTGAGCATGTCAATCCATGAAGACTTAAACCAATTCTCCTTTGAAATAATCCACGCTCCACCTACTGACCAGAACGAACCCCAACGGTTGTCGGGATGGAAACGGCTTGAAGCATCGCGGCGGAATGATGCCGAACCGAAGATACGTCCGTCGTAGTCATACTGCACCCTGCCGAGATAACCCTCGTTGTTGTATCTCTGGTTGTATGAACCGGCGTTTTTGCCGTCAACGATTGCCTCGTTGAGTTCTGAGCTTGTGGAAGAGAAGATGTTTGTCTTTGTTGCAGACAGCACGTAGGCACGGCTGTCATAGTATTCATGTCCTACCATCACATTGAGGTTGTGCATCTCGCCGATGGTGGTGGTATAGTTGAGTATCTGCTGGAGATTGTAGTTCACAGTGCGGGCGTGTGACTTCATGATATATCCGCCCATAGAGTCAAACTGTCCGTAGTACTTGTTATACACACCCGTACTGCGGCTTTCGTCAAGGTTATATGTTCCGTTTATGGTGAGCGTAAGTCCAGGCATAAACGTGATGTCGGCGAATCCGTTGAGCGAGAATGCGTTACCCTCGGCATTACGCTTATTGAGCAGCACTTCCATCAGTGGGTTGGCATCGGGCATAAAGGGACGGTCGCAACCAGCGTTCATTCCGTTACCGTAGTCATAAATCTTGTAACCATTGTCATCCACCATAATTGAACCGTCGGCATTGCGAAGGTAAAGCGGATAGATGGGGGCTATCTGCGAGGTGAATGCCCATATATTACCAGTAGAAGAAGTTGAACCGTTGTCGCTCAGTGAGTTGCTGTCATATCTTGCGAACGACATGTTGGCTCCCACCTTTGCCCATTTCTTCACCTGGTAGTCACCGCGCATACGGGCAGCAAGACGCTTGTAGTCGCTGTTATATGAAATACCCTGGTTGTCGAGATAACCGAGAGAGACATAGAACGTTGAACGGTCGGTGGAACCGTTGAACGAGAGGTTGTATTCCTGACGGAGTCCGTTGCGGGTACCCTCGTCCTCCCAGTTGTCGGGAGTGAGCAGATACTGCTGTCCCTTGTATGTCACCACATTTCCAAGAGTGGCATTGGGGTTAAGCCTTCCGTCGGAACCAATGAGATACTGACCTTCGGGGATATTCCAGATGTTATATCCAAGACCACCCTGATCGGAACTGCCGGTAAGCACACTGTTGGCACTTGCCCATGCCTGAGAGGCTGACTGTCCGCTTGCCAGATAACTGTTCTTCAGTGCCTCATACTGCATTTCGTAATATTGTGCAGGATTGGTCACCACGTCATAGTGCTGCAATGCACGACTGTTACTACCCCACTTTGCATCGAAGGTGATGATGGCATCCTGACCCTTCTTGGCCTGCTTTGTGGTGATGATAATCACACCGTTGGCACCGCGTGCACCGTAAAGGGCAGACGAGGCGGCATCCTTGAGCACTGTCATGCTCTCGACGTCGCTTGGGTTGATGTTGTTGATGTCACCGCTGTAAGGTGCGCCATCCACGATAACAAGAGGATT
>JBJEKQ010000118.1:0-27211 GCA_051878715.1 Prevotella sp. | reverse complement strand
TTGAAATTTATATGGCACAAAGAAAGTGCGAGCCGAATGCAATCAAGTTTACTTGCTTTGCTGAGGCGAAGCCTTTCTTCACATTTGCAAATTTAAGCTGTTTCCTTCTAAAATCAGACTTTATTGATTGAAAATTCACTGGTAAAGCAAATAAAATGATAAGATAATCAATTATCTGCCATTCTTGTGTATCTTTGCAGCAGATAAGCGTTTTTTGTCTGTGCAGATAGGATGCATCATTATACTTTAACGTGAGTTCGACATAAGCTTTATGAGATGAGTTTTCTTTTGCCGAACTCACGTTAATCTATAGAACCCGCCTTAGATTGTCATGACAGTGTCAATGCAGCTATTCGCATATTTGGAGAATAGCTGTCTTATATTTATCTTTATAAGGCTATTGTTTTCCGTTCCGCGTCGCGGAACAGACGTTCAGCGACGCGGAACGGCCGTTCGCCACTGCGGAATATGTGTTCCGCGACGCGGAACGGAAAACGAAACCGTTTCCCTTGCTATTTGTGGACAGGGCTTCATGAGAAAGAGAATACGGGTAAGACGAGAAACCGAGAACAGTACCAATCAATATACAACAAACAGCTATGGCAAAGTACATACTACAGGAGATGAACGATTTCGGGAATACGGGTGAACGCAAAGTCTATCCCCAAGATCAGGGTGAACTACACAATCTCCAAATACCGGGAAGAATCATGGGAGCGTAATTCAAGTATAATTGTCACTTCTGACATCAATGATTTCGCTTGTACGGATACGTGTCCCATCCTCGAAGGTTATTGCCTGTTCGTTGTCATCCCAACGCTTGACAGTTCCGGTATGGGTGATATAACAACCTCCCTCTTTGCATCTATCCGGCACAAAGAAGGTGATACTGACTTCGGGATGTTTCTGGATGTGCTCCATGAGCAGAGCGATTTTCATGTTGATAAGGTCACATTCGCTATCAGACAGTTCTAATTTCCTGTCGGTCGGTCTTGCCGTTTCCTGGATGGCGGCACTGTGTCCTGTCAGTGCGGCAAAGGGCGCGAACTGGGCTGCCCGCTGATACATGGTCATCTGCGGTCTGCTCTTCGACACATGATGAGATAGGTTGATGATTTTGCTGTATTTCTCCATCATGCCTTGTGTCCTCCTATCTGCTTGTTGCGTTCGATGGCTGTAGCCCCTTCCTCAAAACTCAATCCACGGAGAATGGCGTTCTTGCCGAACTTGCTCTTGATGCTCAACAGAGTTTCCTGCATCCTGCGCTCCTTGGCTTGCGCCTCCTCATCAGCCTTCTGTTGCTCTTGCAAGGCTTTATAGTCTGTGAACAGGTCCAGTTGTACAGGTGCCACCTTCGTTTTCCTGACACAGTCTTCGCTGATGACATGATTGGTGGCCAAGGTCAGACGGCGTATCAGCAGGTCTGGATTGACAATCCTGTCGTACAGGGATGCCACAGCCTCCATCATCTGTTTGGTGGAAGAGGTGTGCTTGCCCAGGCTGGCTGTTCCATGGGCATGCTTTGGCACTTGTCTGCCATAATGGTCAGTGGTGACTGCGCCATGGTATCTTGCCCGAATCTCAGGATTGGTCAATGATTCAATATCATACCCCACGGTCAGCACCAGTTGGTCGGTGACGAGGCGTTTGCTGACGAGGTCAAGAGCCACTGCGTCTGCCATCTCCTGTGCGACTATCCTTGCTTTCTGGAAAGTGTAAGGCTCTGTCAGTACCTGTCCGCTGCTCAAAGAATTGGTTTCCGGTCGGTAGGCTTTCACATAGTCCATGGTGACAGGTTCCCATCCCCAGGCATGGTCGATGAGGAGTTCGGCATTCACACCAAAGAGTTTGTACAGCAGTTCTTCACGTTCTACGGAACAGAGAGCCACATCGCCCATGGTGTGCATGCCATACCGGGCAAGTTTCTCTGCTATACCTTTGCCCACACGCCAGAATTTGGTGATGGGAGTATAGTCCCACAGTTGTTCCCGGTAGGTTTTCTCGTCCAGTTCCGCTATGCGCACGCCATCCTTGTCTGCCGGTGCCTTCTTCGCCATGATGTCCATGGCAATCTTGCAGAGATACAGATTGGTGCCGATGCCTGCCGTAGCCGTTATACCCGTGTTCTTCAATACGTCACGAATCATGGTCAGGGCAAGTTCGTGAGCCGTCATCTTATACGTACCAAGGTAAGCCGTCACATCCATAAATACCTCGTCGATGGAATAGACGTGGATGTCTTCAGGAGCTATGTATTTCAGATACACCTGATAGATGCGGGTACTGTATTCGATGTATTTTGCCATGCGGGGTGGGGCAGTGATGTAGTCCACCTCCCAATCGGCATGGGCTTTCAGTTCCTCGTCCTTCCATGATTTTCCTGTCAGCCGATAGCCGGTAGCCTTGTATCTGCGCTCGTTGTTCACCTCACGCAAGCGCTGTATGACCTCAAACAACCTTGCCCTTCCACCAATGCCGTACGCTTTGAGGGATGGGGAAACAGCCAGACAGATGGTCTTCTCAGTCCTGCTCACATCTGCCACAACAAGATTGGCGGTGAGCGGATCGAGTCCTCGCTCCACGCATTCCACGGAAGCGAAGAACGATTTCAGGTCGATGGCTATATATGTTCGGTTTCCGTCGGTCATGATGCCGGTGTGGATTGAGAATTGAGGCTATTTCTTGTGCCTGCGCAGTCACAAGCCACGCCAATCCATACATAATTGTTGTCGAGTACTTTACCATTACTCTGCAGGTGCCCATTTGCAACGGACAGGAGAGACGATTGCGCCCTCTGCTTTCAGCTGCTTCATGGCTGCATCTACCTCTTTGCGGTCGAGACCGCTGAGTTCTGCGATTTTACCTGCATTGAGAGGCTGACCAGCCTCCTTCATTGTTGCCAATACTTTTTCTTTTGCGTCCATAATTTTGATAATTTGGTTTTGATATGATATTGTTATATTGTTATCTGAGGGTTGTCATTTCAATGCCTTTCAGCATGCGGCATTTTGAACCTAACCAATGGGCAAACCGCAGATTTATGATGACCTCTTTCGTCCTAACCAATAATCCTTGAGCCATTCGCGTACCGGTTCGTCATAGAGCTTGAGCGATGCCCATGCCACAGCGATGGCGATGCAGAAGATGCTGACGGCTATCATGATGTGTTGACCAAGAGGAGCATCCTTGTGATCAAGAGCCCACCCCATCTGAACGTAGATAAGAGGATAGTGGGTGATGTAGAGCGGATAGGAAATGTCGCCCAGAAACGTACATACCTTCTGCGACTTCCGGCCAACTACCTTGCTGCCTGCACCCATGGCTACAACCAATGGGAAGACAACAAGAATGACAACAGATTCATAAAGTCCGTTCATCCAAAAGTTCTCCGGTTCGATTCCGCCTACACGTGGCATTGTCTGACAGATAATGATGATGAGGGCACACCACCAGAAACCTCCCTTGACCGAAATGAACCTTCCCGTGCGGCTAAGCAAGAGACCCATAAAGAATGGATAGAGCAGACGTGTCAATCCGATATAAAGCTGTGGAGCATCCACGCCCCATCCGCCGATAACAGTATAGGCTGCATAGTTGTCTTCCGGGAACACTCCAAAGGGGTCCATATTGAAAGTCAGGGTAAGGGTAAGGAGGGCAAAGAGAGCCACACAAATACCCAATGCCACCTTTCCCAGACGCCGGATAAAGAAGACATAGAGCAGGTTGGCGATGTATTCGAGCATGAGCGACCATGTAGCTCCGTTGAGCGGATAGGTCTCGCTCCAGCCACGCACGTCCATACTTTTCGATACAGGCACCATGGTGAAGGCAATGAGTAGAAGCACAACGAGTTGCCACCACTCCACTTCGGTCATCATTCCGAAATCAGGACCTCCACCCATATAGAACAGTAAGAACCCTATCATGGCTCCCATGCATACCATAGGGTGCAGACGCACAAGACGACGTTTCAGGAAATCCATGATGCTCATTTTTCCTGTGGCCATCCGTTCATCGTATGCATAGCCGATGACAAAACCCGAAAGGCAGAAGAAGAAATCCACAGCCAGATAGCCGTGGTTGACTATCTGATGGACAACCCCTGGTGAATAGGTCTCGAAAAGGTGAAACGCCACCACCATCATGGCTGCTACTCCACGAAGGCCATCCAGTATCTCATATCGAGGTTTGGAGGCAAGGTAAGTAGAATTGTCGTGTGACATGATCTTAGTGAAAAATAATCCTTTCCATGTTCATCTCTCAACGTGCTTTGTAAACACAGCTTTTTCTATGATATGTATTCTTTTTGCACCATGCAGCAGTATCAGAATGGCAAAGCCAATGCCTATTTTGTAATGCAAAAGACCAAGATGTGTGTTTGCGCCACATACTGCAAGAAGGGCGATTCCAGACAACACCGTGAGTATGGAAACTACAGACAGTATAGTTGTTATAAACCGTTTACGCCTGTCTTTGCTTTGACGTAGATTCTTGAACCAAGCCCAATGAGTGCGGATGTGGTATATAAGCAATACTAAAAATGATACTCCTGTGACAGTATGGACAGCTGCCCATATTTCCCATATATGATGACAGTTCCCATGACCTGCTATATGCAAGCCGATGCCTGTCAGTATTGTACAGAATCCAAGTGGATAAAGTCCACAATCAATTTTGAAAATCTTCTTCATCGTCTCCGTATATTGTTTTTCGATTTCAAAGTAAAACCATTTTCTGCTATAATCAGACTTACGGATGGAAATTTACGGTTAAAGAATAAATGAAGATGCGGTGAATCCGCATTGCACCGTTTCTATGTTTTTACATGAGAACAAAAGACTTTTTGTCGGTGCAGGAACCTTCTTCGGGAGCTGACGAATCTGCCTCATGACCCAAACTTCCTCTGAGCTGTTGGACGCTTGTCTGGTTAGTCTCTGTCGCCCAAGACGGGGAATTTCTGGCGGAAAGCACGTAGTTTGTCCAACTCCAATGTGCAGGTGATGACAGACTCCGTTCCGTCGGGACATGTCATAAGGGTATGGCCGTAGGCATCAATGAGACAGGTGCCCCCATTGTATTCGCAGGCAGGGTCTTTACCAATGCGGTTCACACCACAGACATACGACTGATTCTCAATGGCACGGGCACGCAACAGCAAATCCCACGGTTCACGGCGAGAGGCGGGCCAGGAGGCAACGTAAAGGATAACATCGTATGCCTCTGTTCCATCTGCCGTATTTCGGGAAAAGATGGGGAAACGCAAGTCGTAGCATATCTGTAGAAGAAAACGCACGCCACGCCACTCTACAACCGTTTTCTCCTGACCGGCTGTATAACGATGATGTTCGCCACCGTAGGTAAAGAGGTGGTGCTTATCGTAGCGTGCCACCTCGCCTGTAGGCTTGACGAAACAGAAGCGGTTGTAGTAACAGCCGTCCTCCTCGGTGGCAATACTTCCTGCAATGGCTGCGTCTAACCGCCTCGACAGCCGTTTCATCCAGTCAAGCGAAGCCCCGTCGCGTTCGGCAATCCCCTCAGGCTGGGTAGCAAAGCCAGTGCTCCACATCTCTGGCAATACATAAAGGTCGCTCTTGGGTGCTTCAGTCAAAAGCCGTTCGGCAGCCTGCTGATTGGCTAATGGATTTGCCCAAACAATATCCTGTTGTATCAGTGTGACAGTCATCATCCTTTTCTATTTCATTATCAATTTATCAACCGGTTATATCTTGCCCGTCAAAATCTGTGGTCTTCCTTAAACTGCATCATCCGTTCCTCCAATATGGGATAGAGTTCCTCTCGCATCCGTGAGGTGCAGGCACGAACCCCCTGTTGGAGGGAACCCGTTGTGTCAAGGTTGATGCTTGAGACACCATAGCCTATCAACTCTCTCACCAGTTCCGAACCGCTCATGCCGGGGTAGGAGAGTGAGAAGAAAAAACCGTCGCCTATAGGCTCGTTCACGTCATGAGGATAGGTGATGGTGAAGCCGTTGTCGCAGAAAATCTTCTTCATCTTCGCAGCCCGGACTGCATACTCGCGTGTATCCTCGACAAAGTTGATTTTTCCCTCACAACTGAGCTGAAGCATGTGGGCATAGCCCATCTGTGTGGTGGCTGTACATCCCGAGGTAATCATATACTGGATGCTGGCGATGAAGGTTGGTCCGAAGAGTCCTTGATCATGATAGCGATCTGCAAAAGCAGGAAACTGCCGGTCGAAAAGACGGTCGGAGATACATACCAACGCCATACGCTGTCCGGCGTAGGAGAAGATTTTTGAAGAAGAAAGCATCAGCAGATAGTTATCGGTATAGCGCGCCACCGTACGCACGAAAGGAGGTTCGTAGGGACGGCTCAGGTTGTGACGGCTGTCCATGGCAAAATAGGCAAGGTCTTCCATCACGATGACATCATATCGTGTGGCCAACTCTCCGATAATCTGCAGTTCCTCTTCCTCCAACGATATCCATGCAGGATTGTTGGGATTGCTATAGATGATGGCAGCAATGTCACCAGGACTCAACTCCTCTTCCAATTTGGCTCTCAACGCCTCTCCACGGTAGGGATAGATATCGAACTCCCTCCATTCGATGCCCAATACACGGAGTTGGGATTTCTGGATGGGGAACCCGGGGTCGATGAAGAGAACCTTTCCCATCTGCGGATAGCTCTTCCGCTGACAGCAGGCGATGAATCCGCCGAAGGAGCCAGCCACACTTCCTACAGTAGGAATACAGGCACGCGGTGATATGTCGATATTGATGAATGCTTTGACAAACTTACTGGCCGCCTCTTTCAGTTCGCTGATGCCGGCTGCCGGAGGATACTGCGCACCTATACCCGCATCCAGAGCCCGCTTTTCAGCCTCGATGCCGTAGCGGTTGGCAGGAAGTCCGGGCGACCCCTGATCCATGCGGATAAAGGGAATGCCCGTCTTCTGTTCAAGGTATTGTGCCACCAAAAGGGTTTCACCGATAGTGGCGTGTGAGAGGTCAGCCACATGGTTCACACGTGCCGCCTCTGCCACCAATTCGTCGTTGAAAATCTTCATTGCATTGAGTTACTTCCAGTCGGTGAGATGTGTGCGTTTGTCGTTCACGTGCTTTGCCTTTCCGTTAGAACGCTCTATGGTGCCCGGAGGCAGGATATGGATGTTGGGTTTGATGCCACAGACACTAACCAGACGGTCGTAGAACGGCTTGATAAAAGGCATCTGCTTGGAAGGGTTGGGCGAGAAGTACTCCTCACGCAGCTCTACATCCAAATCGAAAGTATCTTCATTGTCCTGACGATCTACGGTAATGAAGTACTGGGGTGAATAAACGGTAAACTCGGAGAGTACAGACTCAATCTGAGAGGGGAACACGTTGACTCCTCGGATGATGAGCATATCGTCTGAGCGTCCCAGAATCTTTCCGATACGTACTGCGGTACGTCCGCACTTGCAAGGCTCGTAGATGAGGTGTGTCAGGTCGCGTGTACGGTATCTGAGAATAGGCATAGCCTCCTTGGTGAGGGAGGTGAAGACAAGTTCGCCCTCTTCGCCCGGAGCCACAGGCTCCAAAGTATCGGGATTGATGATTTCGGGGTAGAACATATCTTCCCAAATATGCGTGCCGTCCTGGTACTGGCACTCACCGCCGACACCAGGTCCTGACATCTCCGTCAGTCCATAGATATCAATGGCCTTGATACCCATTTTCTCCTCCAGTTCGCGACGGATGCCCCAGGTCCAGGGCTCGGCTCCGAAGAAGCCTACACGCAACTTCAGCTCGTCCTTGGTAATCCCCATCTTAGCCATCACCTCGGTCAGATGAAGCGCATAGGAAGGGGTGCAACAGAGGGCTGTAGTGCCGAAATCCTTCATCAGCATCACCTGCTTCTCCGAGTTGCCCGATGAGGTAGGCAACTGTACAGCTCCCAGCAGTCCGGCACCATCGTGTGCACCCAGACCACCCGTGAAGAGTCCATAGCCATACGATACCTGTACCACATCACCGGGACCTACATCGCCCACAGCCATCACACGTGCTACACCTTCAGCCCAGTTTTCAATGTCCTTGGCAGTATAGGTGCCCACAACCGGTTTGCCTGTGGTTCCTGAGGATGCGTGAATGCGCACTATCTGTTCCATAGGCACGGCATTGAGTCCGAATGGGTATTCGTCGCGCAGGTCGTATTTGGTAGTGAAAGGGAGTTTCGTTATGTCATCAAGAGATTGGATATCCTCTGGTTTCAGTCCCATCTCATCGAATTTTCTCCGGTAGAAGGGTACGTTCTCGTAACATGTTTTTACTGTTTGTTTCAGTCGCTCGGTTTGTAGTTTGCGCATTTCTTCGCGAGGCATGCACTCAATAGCAGGATTGTGAATCATAATTGCAAAATATGTTTGTCAGTAATTAGTTTAACTTTAACTTCTCCAATAGTCGGTACCTTGACAAGTGGTCAGATGGGTTTGTTGAGTCGATACCCAAGTCCCGTCATGACAGCCAGAACAGTGCCGTCGGCCTTGCGGATTTGTATCTCGCAATAGGGTAACCGATGATGGTCAACCACCTCGCGACATTCCGCTATCAGACGCTCGCCCAACTGGGCAGACTGGATAAAAGTGATGTTGTTGCTGATTCCCAGTGTGAGCGTGCCCCGTCCGTTTGCCACAGCGGCAAAGGCGAGGTCTGCCAACGTGTAGAAGACACCTCCCTGGCATACTCCCGCTCCATTCAGATGACGATTCTCCACTGTCAGTTCGGCACGTGCAAACCCTTCGGTCACTTCGGTCAACTGTGCTCCGATACTCTTGGCAAAGCGGTCTTCGTTATTCAGTTTCTCTTTGATGTCCATATTAAAATGATTGTTTTATGATTTTGTCAGTAGTATGATGATTCCTCTTTATATATGTACAGTCACGCCGGCGTCAAAAGCTTTCAGGTTGGCAGCCACCACCGCCTCCCCCTTACGGGCAAAGACCGTAGAGACAGCCTGACGCAGTTGCTCGGTGGAAAGAATCTCTAAATACCGGGCAGCCATACCAAGCAGCACCACGTTAGCCCCACGAGGATTACCTGCCTCACGCGCCACCTGTTCAATATCCATCTGTATCACCTGTGGAAGTGCCTTCAGTTCAGCCTGCAGTGCCTCGAAGTCGGGATAGTTTGGAATGTTGACCAACGGTTTGCTGCCTGTCACCACTACCCCCTTCTCACTCAGATAGGGCAGATAGCGCAGTGCCTCCATCGGTTCCATGGAGATAATCAGGTCACACGCTCCCAAGGGAATCAGGTCACTGTAGATGGTCCCGGTAGACAGGCGCAGGTTTGACTGCACATCGCCGCCCCTTTGCGACATACCATGTACCTCCGCTTGTTTCAGTTCAATGCCAGCCAGGGTCGCAGCCTCACCAATGATGGTGGCTATCGAGAGGATGCCCTGGCCACCCACGCCACACAGAATGATATCTTTCTTCATATTTTCGCCTCTTTACAGTTGTTTTTGTTTGGCCTCACGCGCATGACGTGCAGCCGTTTGAATACATTCCCTACGGGGGATGATGACACTAACCCCTTCGTAGGCAATCTCCTCTCTCAGCAGTTGGGCTATGGCAGGAATGTTCTTGGGCAAGGGTGTAACCACATGCAGGTGAGCAGGGTCCATCCCCAGCCCCAAGCAGATATCCTCATACTTGTTCAGACCGGCACTGTCCTGACCGCCAGTCATGCCCGTTGTAAGATTGTCGCTGATTATCACCGTGATAGGTGAGTTTTCATTGATGGCATCCAGCAGCCCCGTCATTCCACTATGGGTAAAGGTGGAGTCACCGATGACTGCGATGGACGGACGCAATCCCGCATCAGCCGCTCCCTTCGCCATGGTGATAGACGCACCCATATCCACACAACTGGAGAGCGCCTTGAAGGGAGGCAATGCCCCCAGTGTATAGCATCCTATATCGCCAAACACACGCGCATCCGGGTAGTCTCTGACAATCTCCACCAAGGCGCCATAGACATCGCGATGCCCGCACCCCTGACAAAGCTGTGGAGGACGTGCAGCCAACTGCTTGGCTTGTTGATAGACTCTGACGGAGGGGCGGCCTAAGGCTGCTGCCACATGGTCGGGATTAAGCTCGCCTGTGCGAGGCAGTGCTCCCGTCAGCCGTCCCTCAATGCGGTAATCGGCACCCAGCAGCCCTTTCACCTCCTGTTCTACAACAGGTTGACCGTCTTCTACCACGAGGATAGATTCATGTGCAGCTGCCAACGCACGAATAGCCTCCACGGGCAACGGGTAGTGACCTACCTTCAGCAGGTCTCTCTCCCCACGATATACTTCTCTCACGTAGTTGTAGCCAATACCGCAAGCGATAATTCCAGGCTCTTTGATGTTTTCTGTACTCTGATTCTCCCTTCGGTTGAAGGGGGAATCGGCGGCTTCCTGTTCCATCAGCGGTTGCTTCTCTATCAAGGCAGCATATTTCTTGCGCGCAATGCCCGGCAGCAACACCCACTGGTCGGTAGATGGATTCATGCGGTTCTCCTTGCGGGGTGTGCCAATCTCCACAGCAGCCCTGCTATGCGCCAGACGAGTCACGATGCGTAACAGAACAGGTTCTTTCAGTCGCTCGCTCAGGTCAAAGGCAAAGCCCATCATGTCATAGGCCTCCTGTTGGTTTGAAGGCTCCAGAATAGGTATAAGAGCAAATTTGCCATAAAAACGACTGTCTTGCTCATTCTGGCTTGAGTGCATCGAGGGGTCGTCGGCCGCCACCACCACCAATCCGCCATTGACACCTGTAATGGCGCTGTTGACAAAGGCATCCGCACATACATTCATGCCCACATGCTTCATGCAGACCATTGCCCGTTTGCCTGCGTAAGACATGCCCAGGGCAGCCTCCATCGCCGTTTTCTCATTTGTACACCAGCAAGAATGAACATTCCGCTCACGTGCCAGCGGAGTATGTTGGATATATTCCGTAATTTCGGTAGAAGGCGTTCCCGGATAAGCATACACGCCGGACAAACCCGCGTGTAAGGCACCCAAAGCAACCGCTTCGTCACCCAAAAGAAGTTGTTTCATAGTAATAGAAATAAAATGTCAATAAAATAACTAATTTGCTTTCAATTACAAAGATAGAAACTATATTTGGATTACAAAACGATTTTGGATATATTTATAGTTGAAAGGTAATAATTTGTCAATTACCGTTGTCTTGTCGAATGTTTCGTTACATCCATCACCTCATTGGCAGTAGCGATAGATATTGCATCTACCGCTACCTCACTTTTTTTCTCAATGTCAGTATATTCTTGTCAGTTTCCCGCCGGTAAGTCATGGTGTCCACCAACTGACGCGCAAGGAAGATACCCAGTCCGCCTATGGGACGGACTTCTGCGGGTTGGGTAGTATCTGCCTGACTCACCTTGGTGGGGTCGAATGGCAAACCCGTATCTTCGATGGTGAAGACCAGATGGGGTTCTTGCAGTTCAGCGCTCACCAAAATAGAATGTTGCTCTCCGGCAGGATAAGCATACATGATGACATTGGTAACACATTCTTCAAGAGCCAACTGCAGGTTGAACACTACCTCAGAACTCAACTGGCACGACTCACAATATGCCTGGATGAAGGCTGTGAGTGCATGGAGTTCGTCAATCCTGTTTCCCAAGATGATTTGTTTTTTCATCATAGGTGTGTCCTGACTCGCGTTATTCAAACTTGAAGAGGTTAAGGAAACCCGTTAGGGCAAACACACGTTTTACGTCATTATTCATGCCTGTGATGACAATATTGCCCTGGGCGGCAATGGAGGCTTTGCGCAGGGTAAGGAAAAGACGCAAGCCTGAAGAAGATATGAACTCCAGTCGCGTGCAGTCAAGAATGATATGCTTGTCGGCATGGTCAATCAAAGTCTGTATGTCGGCAGCAATCTGTGTTGAGGCAGGTGTGTCAAGGCGCCCTATAAGGATGCATTTGATTTCTGATCCGTTGTCATTAAATTCAAGTTTCATAATGATACATTTATTTATAGTAAAACGATAACATGGTAATGTCGTCTGATTGAGAATAGCCGTTTGCATGCAGATGTACGGTATTGAGGATATGCTCCACGTCGAGCTGCGCATTCGGCGTTTTCCGCTTCATGCCGTTCAGTTCCTGTCTGAGGCGTTCTTCGCCATAGAGCTGATGGGCGGCATTCTCGGCCTCTGTAACGCCGTCGGTAAAGAGGAAGAGTTGGAATCCAGGATCTATCTTCACCGATATCTCTTCGAAGGCGAATTCTTCAACCACTCCGATGGGGATATTGATTTTGGGGAAGGAAAGGAATTGAACATCACCAGAATCCACAAGATGAGGTAATCCCTGTCCGTTCGGCACTTCGGTCTCATGGGCAGTTGCGTTCGTCAACGGGGCGTTGTGACCGCAGTTGCAAAGAGTCAGAATGCCCTGCTTCAGGTCAAGAGCCCCTATGTACATGGTGATAAACATATTCTCCTTGTTGTCGGCGGCAATGGAACGATTGAGCGATTCGGCTATCTTGGCAGGAGAATTTTCGTTGACAATGATGCTGCGGTAGAGGGTACGCGTAATGGCCATGAAGAGACTGGCCGGCACGCCTTTCCCACTTACGTCACCGATACAAAAATGCAGTGTGTCGCCTTGCAGTGCAAAGTCGTACAGGTCTCCTCCAACATCTTTGGCAGGAATCAGCGTGGCATAAATATCAATGTCTTTCCGGTCGGGATAGGCAGGATAAGCCTTCTTTACCATCGCCATCTGGATGTTATGGGCCATTGTGAGTTCACATTCGATGCCAACTCTGTTTTCCACCACCTTGCGCACCTTAGCAAAAAGGAAACCGGCACCGATTACCAGAAGAAACACTCCTGACAGGCAAAGGAAAAACAAGCGATGTGCCATGCTGTTGCTCTCTCTGAAGATATCAGACTTGAGGATGGAAAGGGCCACTGTCCATCCTATCTGTTCGATGGGCAGGTAGAACATCACCCCTTCTAAATGGGTGTCCTCTGCATAGGTATCATATCCCTCCACCTTATTCTTCATCCTCATCATGATACTTTCGTTCACCTCATATCCGTTTTCCTGAGTCAGTTTCCATACCTGATCAGCCAGAGAAGTCATGATGAAACTGTGGTTGGGATGGGCAATGAAGTCGAAGTCCTTATCGAGTACCATGCACTCCGAGTGTTCGTAAGGGTGTATTTCCTTGACCAAATCGTCGGTAAAAAGGTCGAGTTGCAAATCTACGGCAATCACTCCTATGATGCGTTCCTGTTCGTCTCTCAGAGGCACACAATAGCAGGCAATCAGTAATCCCGTCACGTCACGGAAGGGTTTACACCAGTAGGGTTTACCTGTGTTCAGAGTAGTTGTGTACCATTCTGACTGCCTATATAATCTTCCCTCTGCCAGCAGGTCAATGCGTTCGGTATGACTACCCTTGCGCTTAACGTAGGGGGCAAAACCCTTCTCGTGTCCCGGTATCACCTCCGTTTCATAACCGATGGCAATGCCCCAAATCTCCGGATTGGTATGAACAAACCGCTCCAGCAAGTCATAGATCTGATTGGCATCCCGGTAACGCCGGATACGGGTAGAACTAAGGTTGTTTCCTGTAATCTCTATGCTCGTCAAATGGCGTTCTACAATGGCTCGGGCTCTCTCCACATTCAGACGGGCAAGACGGATGGAGCCGTCGAGTACCCTTTCACTTGCCGCCTGGTAGGAGAGGGCAAAGATTATACCCAACACCAGAATACTGGCAACCATCACCAGCAGGCAAATGCGAAGGATTGGGTCTTGAAGGATTCGCAGGTAGCGCTTTATCACCATAGATGTCAGCTGTTAGAGGGGAAATAGCAAGGTGCAAATAAGAATATTGGCTGCAAGGATGATGAAGTTCATCGGCAGACCGATGCGCAGAAAGTCAGTAAAGCGATAACCGCCAGGCACATAAACCATGAGGTGGGTAGGCGAACCGATGGGTGTGGCAAAACTGGAGGAGCAGGAAATCATCAATCCCATACAGAATGTGAGGGGATTGGCTCCCATCGAAAGCGCTATCTTGATAGCAACAGGAGCCATGATGGCTCCACAGGCTGTGTTGGAGATAAACTCTGTCAGGAAAGTGCCCAAGGAACAGATGATGATGAAAGCCAGCAGTGCATTTGTACCACAGAACTCCGTCACGTGGTTGGCAAGCATCTGTGCAAGTCCTGTTGCATCAATCGCCTTGCCTAAGGTAATTGAACAGGCGAATACCATGAGAACATCCCAGTTGATGGCTTTCTTGGCTTGCTTGATGTCACAGCAGCGGGTAATAAGCATCAACAGTGCAGCAATGAAGCAGCATGTCAGCAGCGGCACCACATTGAAGGCAGAAAGCAGTACCATGCCCAGCATAATCAGAGCGGAAAGCATGGTGCGGAAACTTCCGTTAGCAGGTATTTCCTCATCCAACTTGTCACATGCCATGCCATAGTGTTTGCCCAACTTCAGCACCTCTTCGCGCTGACCTGTAAAGATAAGAACATCGCCCCCCATCAGGAACTCTTCAGGCTCAATGTGACTCACCACTTCTCCATCAAAACGCACAATACCTATCAGTTCGCACTCCTTGCAATCTTCAAACAGGTGAAGGTCTGCCAGGGTTTGCCCCGGTAAAGAGGAATCTGCAAGCACATGCAGCTCGGTCGTGGTGGCGTGGAGGGCGTTCAGTTCCTCTTCAGGAGACTTACGCACCGGCAGCAGTTTCTGCAAGGCAATGATAGTCAGCACGCCCACCGACAAACAGAACAGGGCTGGCAGGGTAGTGGAGAAGATGCCCAACGTCTCGCCCGAAGCCTCGGAATAGAAACCCGATATAATCAGATTGGGAGCCGTACCGATAAGCGTACACAATCCACCCATTCCAGCCGCATAGCTCAAAGGTATCAGCAGCTTGGAGGGTGCTACCCCCAACTTCTTTGCCCACATCTTCACAACGTTGATAAAGAGAGCGACCACGGTGGTATTGGTGAGTAAGGCAGACAGGGCAGCTACAGGCAACATGAGTCGTATGATAGCCTTCCAGTATGATGAAGGCGTGCCCAGCAGGTTCTTGACAATCCAATGCAATACTCCCGAAGCCTCCAATCCTGCCACCACTATGTACAGGGTGCCCACGATAACAACTGTCGAAGAAGAGAATCCGTCAAGAGCCTCGTTAACCGGCAAACAACCGCATATAACCAGAAGAGCCATGACCCCAAGGAAAACCATGTCTGCCGGAAGGCGGGTTTTCATCAAAGTAACAAACATACCTACCACGAGCACTATCGTAGTCCAAGCATGCCAGTTCAATCCTAAAATAAGGTATTCAGCATCCATTTATATTAAATGTTGTTTTTTATAGATATGATACACTATTATATATCGTTGAAAAACAATTTGTCCTCCTCCTTGGAAAAATTCGGGCGAAGTTATGAAAAATATGAAAAGGGTGCAAGAATTTACGTGTTTTTTTATCTAATTCTTGCAATTTACCACTTAAACACCCCACATACAAAGTCATAATGGTACTCTTTTCCCTTTGAAATGAGTGTAAACATCCTCTTCTCCAAAGCTTCTCGATGAGTTTTCATCGTTTCTTGTCATTTGCGAGACAAAGATATCGTATTTCTGTCTTCTGGCAATGAACTTTCGTTAATCCTTTGTGGAAAAATTTGAATATCCATATTTTTCTTCGTAATTTTGCACCCCGTAAGAAGACGTTATACATAAACGTATAGCATAAAACCAAAAGAAAAACAATGATAACAGTCACAAACTTAGCAATCCAATTTGGAAAGAAAGTATTATACAAAGATGTGAATCTCAAGTTTACCAGCGGCAACATCTATGGCGTGATAGGTGCCAACGGAGCCGGTAAATCAACACTCCTCAGGGCTATATGCGGAGACTTGGAACCTACCAAGGGCAGTGTGGAACTGGGTCCCGGAGAAAGATTGTCTGTGCTGGAACAGGATCACTTCAAATACGATGACTATACGGTACTGGATACCGTATTCATGGGTCATGCCCCCCTGTGGAACAACATGAAAGAGCGCGAAGCCCTGTATTCCAAGGACGAGATGACAGAAGAAGACGGCAACAGGGCTGCAGAACTGGAAGAGAAATTTGCTGAGATGAACGGCTGGGAGGCAGAGAGCGAAGCAGCACAGTTGCTCCAGAATCTGGGCGTGAAAGAGACAGAACACTACAAACAGATGTCAGAACTGTCGAACAACCAGAAGGTGAGGGTGATGCTTGCAAAGGCATTGTTCGGCAATCCGGACAACCTGCTTCTCGACGAGCCTACCAACGACCTTGACCTCGATACCGTGCAGTGGCTGGAAGAATACCTGAGCAACGTGGAGCAAACTGTATTGGTGGTGTCTCACGACAGACACTTCCTGGATGCCGTTTCCACACAAACCATCGATATCGACTTTGGCAAGATAACCGTCTTCTCGGGCAACTACTCATTCTGGTACGAGAGTTCGCAACTTGCCCTAAGACAGGCACAGAACCAAAAGCAGAAAGCCGAGGAGAAGCGCAAGGAACTGGAGGAGTTTATCCGCCGCTTCTCTGCCAATGTGGCAAAAAGCAAACAAACCACATCGAGAAAAAAGATGCTGGAAAAACTCACTGTGGAGGAAATACGCCCCTCATCAAGAAAATATCCCGGTATCATCTTCCAGATGGAGCGCGAACCAGGTACGCAGATTCTTGAGGTGAACAACCTGAAGGCACTGGATGCCGACGGAAGCGTGCTGTTCGACAATGTAAGTTTTACGATTGAAAAAGGACAGAAGACCGTATTCCTGAGCCACAACCCCAAGGCTATGACCGCCCTGTTTGAGATTATCAACGGCAACAGGCAAGCTGACGGTGGCGACTACAAATGGGGAGTGACTATCACCACTGCCTACCTGCCACTGGACAACACCTCCTTCTTTGACTCCGAGATGAATCTGGTGGATTGGCTGAGCCAGTTTGGCAAGGGCAATGAGGTGCAGATGAAGAGTTTTCTGGGCAGAATGTTGTTCAAGGACGAGGACGTACAGAAGAAAGTGAACGTGCTGTCAGGAGGCGAGAAGATGAGATGTATGATTGCACGCATGCAGCTGCAGAACGCCAACTGTCTGATTCTCGATACTCCAACCAACCATCTTGACCTGGAGAGTATTCAGGCCTTCAACAACAATCTGGTATTGTTCAAGGGAAATATCCTGTTTGCAAGCCACGACCATGAGTTTATCCAGACCGTGGCAAACCGCATTATAGAACTCACCCCTGCCGGCACTATCGACAAACTGATGGAGTACGACCAGTATATCTACGACGAGCGCATCAAGGAGCAGAAGGAAAAAATGTATTCCCTTTGATTGGCACGGAATTTGCTCTTTCATGGATAGCGTATAACAAACAACAACCAGATGATGGAGAATATGGAAAAACAAGAACAGCAGAATAGCAACGAAATGACCGACAATACATTTGAATCCGTGCAGGCTGAAACTGCCGACAAATGTGAGGCTGAAAACAATACGGCTGCTTGTGAGGATGAGGAGGCATGTACCGAGGAGCAGACAGAACCGGCTGAGGACGAACTGACACTGGCACAAAAGCAGGTGGAGGAATACAAGGACAAGTACCTGAGAGCGGTGGCAGAATTTGACAATTACAGGAAGCGCACCCTCAAGGAAAAGGCAGAACTGATTCTTAACGGAGGAGAAAAGACCATTGTAGCTATTCTGCCCGTTATCGACGATATGGAACGTGCACTGCAGAACGGTGCAAAGACCGATGACCCGGCAGTGCTACGCGAAGGTATGGAACTGATATACAATAAGTTCATGAAATCGCTTGAGAATATCGGCGTGAAGAGAATTGATACCGAAGGAGCGGATTTTGATACCGATGTGCATGAAGCCGTTGCCATGGTGCCTGGAATGGGAGAAGACAAGAAAGGAAAGGTGCTTGACTGCATACAGACCGGCTACAGGCTGAACGAGAAAGTAATCAGACACGCCAAAGTGGCAGTAGGCGATTGAAACGTAATTAGAGATTTATTCTTATGGCTAAAAGAGATTATTACGAGGTACTTGGCGTTGACAAGAAAGCGTCGGAAGACGAGATAAAGAAAGCGTACAGGAAAATCGCTATCAAATACCATCCTGACAGGAACCCCGGCAACAAGGAGGCGGAAGAGAAATTCAAGGAAGCCGCGGAGGCATACGACGTTCTCCACGACCCCCAAAAGAGAAGTCAGTATGACCAGTTTGGCTTCAACGGACCCATGGGTGGCGGAGGTGCCGGCTTCGGAGGCTTCGGCGGTAGCATGAACATGGACGACATCTTTTCGATGTTCGGAGATATTTTCGGTGGTCATGCCGGTTTCGGAGGTTTTGGCGGAAGTCAGCGTAGAGGTCCCAAACAATATAGGGGCGGTGATTTGCGCCTGAAGGTAAAACTCTCGCTAAAGGAGATAGAAACCGGTGTCACCAAAAAATTCAAGGTGAAGAAGGATGTAGTTTGCGACCACTGTCACGGCACGGGCTCGGAAGACGGTTCGGGTTCTGACACATGCCCCACATGTCACGGAGCCGGCTACATTACCCATACTACCCAGAGCATCTTCGGCATGATGCAGACCCAAGGCGTGTGCCCCACCTGTAACGGAGAAGGCAGAGTAATCAAAAACAAATGCCATCGTTGCGGAGGAAATGGTGTGGTGAAGGGAGAAGAGGTAATCGAAATAAACATCCCCGCTGGCGTGGCGGAAGGCATGATAGTAACCGTTCCCGGCAAGGGTAATATGGGACCTCACAACGGTATCTGTGGCGATATACAGGTATTCGTGGAAGAGGAACCCAACGACACCTTTGTAAGAGACGGTAACAATCTTATATACAACTTGTTGCTTGACTTCCCTACAGCAACACTTGGAGGAGATGTAGAAATTCCGACCATCAGTGGCGGTAAACTCAAGGTGAAGATTGAAAGCGGCACACAGCCCGGAAAGACCCTGAGGCTAAGAGGTAAGGGGTTGCCCGCCGTCAAAGGATATGGCAGTGGCACGGGCGACCTGGTGGTAAACATCAGTGTCTATATTCCTAAAACCCTGTCGGCAGAAGAGAAGCGCATGATAGAGAGTTTCAAGAAAAGCGACAACTTCAAGGGCGACAGTTCCACCAAACAGTCTATCTTCAACAGGTTCAAAAACTATTTCAACTGATATGGAGTATGACAGCGTAATTGAATATCTGTTCCAGTGCCTGCCGTCGTTTGAACAGCATGGCAAGGACGGCTACAAGGATGGATTGTCCAACACGTTCGAGCTGGACAAACATTACGGCAGTCCTCACCGGAACTACGCAACGATACATATTGCAGGTACCAACGGAAAGGGCACCTGCTCGCATTCAATTGCTGCTGTATTACAGACATGCGGATACAGGGTAGGGTTATATACATCGCCCCATCTGGTAGATTTCAGGGAGAGAATCAAGATTAACGGCGAACCTATCAGCCGCGAGTATGTCACTTCGTTTGTGGAGGAGGGGAAGGAGTTTTTCGACACGCTCAATCCTTCCTTTTTTGAGCTGACCACAGCCATGGCATTCAAGTATTTCAAGGACATGAATGTGGACATCGCCATCATCGAGGTAGGACTGGGCGGCAGGCTGGATTGCACCAATATCATCACCCCCATTTTGTCGGTCATTACCAATATCAGTTATGACCATACGCAGTATTTGGGAACCGGACTGAAGCAGATTGCCGCGGAAAAAGCAGGAATCATCAAACCTGGCGTGCCCGTAGTGATAGGCGAAGTGACTGAAGAGACAAAACCTGTATTTGAAGACGTGGCAAGCCAGAACAATTCCAAAATCATATACGCACAGGTGAAGCCGGGAGTGGTGCAATTCGAGAAGGCAGACGACGGGCACTTCATTTATCAGACGTGGTGCATGGGCAGGATAGAAAGTCCGCTTGGCGGCGACTATCAGAAAAACAACATGAATACCATCCTGAAGTCAATCAGAACGCTGGCTGAAATGGGCTATGTGAGTGACTGTTCTGACGCTATCATCCGCGAAAGATGCACGCTGGAACAAAAGGAAGCCTTGAAGAATGTGTGCGAGCTGACAGGACTGCAAGGCAGGTGGCAGCAGGTAAGGACGAATCCGAAGGTTATTTGCGACACGGGTCACAATGTTGCCGCATGGGAGTATCTGGGCAAGCAGATTGCCGCCCTCCCCAACAAGAACAAGTATATCGTGTTTGGCATGGTCGATGACAAGGATGTGGAGGGCGTGCTGCAGTTGTTGCCACAGGATGCCTACTATATATTCACATCAGCAGACAGCCGCCGATCGTTGTCGGCTATCGAACTGTACGAAAGAGCCATGAAACATCATCTGAACGGCGAGTATTGTCCAAGTGTAAAGGAAGCTTACAATAAGGCTCTTTCCCTTACCATGCCCGATGATTTTATCTTTGTAGGCGGAAGTAACTACTTGGTGGGCGAGTTTTTGAAGGAGTTTTATTAAGCAATAGGCGGAAACCTCTGTCAAACGGGACAAAAAAATATTTTTTCCTCTTTTCATTTGCTATTATCGTTTTTTTTTTCTTACTTTGCAGTATATACCAATGACTAAAATTAACGATTATGGCAAATACTACAACCAACGCGAATTTGTGTGGTTTGAACAGAAAGGATTTTCAAACCACGATAAACGGTAAAAAAACAGATTTGTACATACTGAAAAACAGGAAAGGCTACGAAGTCGCTATCTCCAATTATGGTGGTGCCATCGTAGCCATTATGGTACCTGACAGGGATGGTAAAGTGGCAAATGTTATCCAGGGTTTTGACAGCATCCAGGCACTGATGGAGACTAACGAGATTTACCGCTCCACGCTTATCGGACGCTATGGAAACCGCATCTGTCAAGGTAAGTTTACCCTGAACGGAAAAGACTACCAGTTGGCAGTAAACAACGGCACCAACCACCTCCACGGTGGAAAGGAAGGCTATAACATGAGAGTATGGGATGCACGTCAGATGGGACCACGCTCACTGGCGCTCAACTATACTTCGCCCTATGGTGAGGAAGGCTTCTCGGGAGAAGTGAAGGTGACCGTGGAATTTACATTTACCGATGATAACGAACTCAGCATTGAGTATCTTGCCACCACCAACAAGAAGACCATTATCTGTCTTACCCATCACGCATTCTTCTCGCTGACGGGCATCGCAAATCCTACTCCAACCATTGAAGAGCAGATTTGTCAGGTCAATGCCGATTTCTATCTGCCGATAGACAATACCAGCATTCCTACCGGAGAAATCCTTAAGGTTGAGGGTACTCCGTTTGACTTCCGCACTCCCAAAGCGTTTGGAGTTGATATTGATGCTGACAACGAGCAGATTAGGAATGGCAGCGGATATGATCACAACTACGTGCTGAACAAGAAAGAAGAGGGCGAACTGAGTTTTGCCGCCAAGGTGACAGAGCCCAACAGCGGTCGTACACTGGAGGTTTACACCACCGAGCCTGGTGTGCAACTTTATACCGCCAACTTCTGTGATGGTGCGGTGGGACAGCATGGAGCCACATTCCCCAAACGCTCTGCTGTTTGTCTGGAGTGCCAGCATTTCCCCGACTCTCCCAACCATCCCTACTTCCCGTCGGTGGTTCTGCGCCCCTCAGAGCAGTACAAGCAGAAGACTATCTACAAGTTTGGAGTGGAATGAAAATGGGGCATATCAGTTTATAATTTATAATTTATAATTAAGAAATGGGTCAGAAACAAACTCCGAACTATACGTTCGCGCTGATTGTGGTGTTTATCGTGTGCTTCCTTATAGGATTTGTCACCACCATGAACAATTCAATGATTCCGTTCTGCTCCAAGGCATTCAACCTCACGGCACAGGACGGACAGTATGTCAACTCTGCTTTCTATGGAGCCTACCTGTTGGCGATACCCTTCTCACTTCTTATGAGCAAGATAGGCTACAAAGGCACGCTGGTGCTCGGTCTTGCCATTGTTGGCGTGGGCTTTGTCATCAACTCCTTCGGCATCAATGCCGCCATCTCTGCAGGAGCCAATGTGTATGCCGTATTCCTCGGTACCATGTGTCTCGTGGCTATGGGTATCGTGATGTTGCAGAATGTGGCTAATCCCTATGTGATGGTGCTCGGTTCACCTGAAAAAGGCGCATTCCGCATGACCCTCTCACAGGCGTTGAACTCTGTAGCTACCACTGTGGCACCCATCTTCATCACACAGATTATCATCGCCGGCAAGACTCCCGCTCCCGAGTATGTGCCCGGTCCGTATCTTGGTCTCGGTATCTTCACCATTGTGGTATGTGTGATACTTATGCTGCTGAAATTGCCTAAGATTGACGAGGGCAAGCAGGCAGAAGATGCAGGCGAACAAAGGGAATACAAGAGCAGTGTGTTCAAATATCCCCACGTGTGGCTTGGTGCACTTGGTATCTTTGCCTATATGGGTTTGGAGATTGGTGTTCCCTCTATGTTGAAGTATCGCTTTGAGCTTCTGCCGGAATATGAAGGTGTTGACGTGGCTGACGTGGTAACGGGCTACCTCTCGTTCTACTGGGGCGGCATGATGGTAGGCAGATTTGTCGGAGCAGGTATTCTGACAAAGTTCGAGCCTCGCAAGCTGTTGACTTCTTGCCTTAGTCTCGGTGCTGTTTGCATCCTTCTTTCATTGCTCTTTTCAAGCAGCATGTTGGGTATCTGGTGTATGCTGGCAGCCGGTCTGTTCCACTCTGTGATGTGGCCTCTTATCTTCAACCTTGGACTTCAGGAACTGGGTCCCCATACCAAGGCTGCCTCCGGTGTCATCAATACGGGTGTTATCGGAGCCGCTGTCCTGATGCCTCTGATGGGTGCCATCGTTGACATGACGGGTGTGATTATCGCCATGTGCGTGCTCTTCGTCTTCTATGCCTACATCATTTGGTTCTGCAATTGGGGTAGCAAGGTCGGACTTAAATAATCAAGATATATTATAAACCAACAATATCAGTAATACTATGGATATAGAATTTGTAAGAAGCAGATTTATCAAACATTTCGACGGAAAAACCGGAAACGTATATGCTTCTCCTGGAAGAATCAACCTGATAGGAGAACATACAGACTATAATGGCGGCTTTGTTTTTCCCGGGGCTGTAGATAAGGGAATTATGTGTGAGATTCGTCCAAACGGAACAAATACGGTGATGGCGTATGCCATTGACCTCAAAGACCGTGTTGAGTTCAAGGTGGATGATCCGGAAGGTCCACGTACCAGTTGGGCAAGATATATCTACGGCATTGTTCAGGAGATGAAGAAACGGGGTGTTGACGTGAAGGGTTTCAACACCGCCTTTGCCGGAGATGTTCCCCTCGGAGCTGGTATGTCTTCTTCTGCCGCTTTGGAGAGTTGCTTTGCCTTCGCTCTGAACGATTTGTTTGGCGACAATAAGGTGAGCAAGTGGGATATGGTGCTGGCAGGTCAGGCCACAGAGCATAACTACTGCGGTGTAAACTGCGGTATCATGGACCAGTTTGCCAGCGTATTCGGAAAAGAGGGATGCCTGATGCGTCTGGATTGCCGCAGCCGTGAGTTTGAATATTTCCCCTTCAAGCCGGAAGGATACAAACTGGTGCTGCTGGATTCGGTTGTGAAGCATGAGTTGGCAGGTTCTCCTTATAACGACCGCAGAAACAGTTGTGAGAATGTGGTGAAGCACATTGCTGCAAAGCATCCAGAAGGCAAGTTTGAAACACTGCGCGACTGCACATGGGAAGACCTGGAAGAAGTAAAGGGCGAAATCAGTGCAGAGGACTACATTCGCGCCAAGTTCGTCTTGGGCGAGAAAGACAGGGTGCTGGCTGTTTGTGAAGCCTTGGAAAAGGGTGATTACGAAACAGTAGGACAGAAGATGTATGAGACTCACGAAGGTCTGTCAAAGGACTATGAGGTTTCTTGCGAAGAACTTGACTACCTGAATCTTCTTGCCAAAGAAAACGGAGTGACCGGAAGCAGAATCATGGGCGGTGGCTTTGGCGGATGTACCATCAATCTTGTAAAGGATGAGCTGTACGATACGTTTATCAATAACGCTACCAAGGCATTTACTGGGAAATACGGTCACTCACCAAAGGTTTATAATGTAACAATAAGCGATGGTGCGAGGAAAATCTGTTAATCTTTATAACAGTTTTGAAATAACAGTATAACTCAATGTCAGATAAGGATGTGTTGAATGGAGCACATCCTTATTTGAGTATATAGATACGACAGACTTCCTGTTATTCTATGGAGATAAACTGCCTGCTGTTATAAAAAAAATAAATTTAGTATTGCAAATTAAAAAATATGTTGTACATTTACAGATATTTTCCAACTTATAACAACTATAAAAGACAACTATGAAAAAAACGCTTTATTTACCACTTTTGTTGCTTTTGACAGGCATGTCCTTTTCTGCATGCGTCAAGGAAAGCACCACGAATATTACGGTATCCGGACTATATCCGGAAAAGTTTGATTCCGTTATCAACGGCAAGCAGACAAAATTATATGTATTGAAAAACGCTCATGGAATGGAGGTGTGTGTAACCAATTTCGGGGGTAGGGTAGTATCGCTCGTGGTACCCGACAAAGAGGGGAAAGCCACGGACGTGGTATTAGGTTACGACAACATCGCACAATATGCTGACATAGAGAACTCCCCCAGTGATTACGGCTCTTCCGTAGGGCGTTATGCCAACAGAATAAACCAGGGAAAAATTACCGTGGCAGGAGTGGATTACCAACTTCCTCAAAACAACTTCGGACATTGTCTGCATGGCGGTCCTACCGGTTGGATGTATCAGGTGTATGATGCCGAGCAGCCCAACGACACTACCCTGAAACTCACCATTGTTTCTCCCGACGGCGACAATGGTTTTCCCGGTACGGTGACAGCCACCACCACCTACACCTTGTTGGGTGACAACACGCTGGATATCCTGTTCGAGGCAGAAACAGACAAGGAAACCATCATCAACATGACCAATCACAACTATTACAATCTGAACGGTGATTTGTCAAAAGAGGGTACAAACATGGAACTGTACATCAATGCAGACAACTATACACCTGCAGACTCTACATACATGACGACAGGCGAGATTGTTTCGGTGGAGGGTACTCCTATGGACTTCCGCAAGGCCCATGCCATCGCAGAGACTATCGTTGACACTACATTCCAGCAGATAAAGAATGCAGGCGGCTACGACCACAACTGGTGTCTGAATACCTACAAGGACGGAAAAGGAGACGACACAGAGGTATGTGCCGCTCTCTATTCGCCCGTCACGGGAATATACATGGAGATGTTTACCAACGAACCGGGTGTGCAGGTTTATACAGGCAACTTCCAGGGTACAGGTATAGAATGCAAGCATGGAGTGAAGTACCCGAAACACGTGTCTGTCTGTCTGGAGAGCCAGAAATACCCGGATTCTCCCAACAAGAAGGACTGGCCGCAACCATACCTGAAACCAGGTGAGAAGTACCGCAGTCATGCCGCTTACAGATTCTCTATCAAATAACCGGAAGAAATAACTAATTAAACAATTATTCGCAATATGGAATTTTTAGATTGGCTCGTCATTGGTGCGTTTTGTGTAGCACTGGTGGGAATTGTGGTATGGGTAATAAGCCAGAAGAACAATAACTCTGCTGACTATTTTCTCGGAGGACGTGATGCGACCTGGATTGCCATAGGTGCCTCTATCTTTGCATCCAACATCGGCAGTGAGCATCTTATAGGACTGGCTGGTGCAGGTGCCTCAAGTGGTATGGCTATGGCACATTGGGAGATTCAGGGATGGATGATTCTTATTCTGGGTTGGGTATTCGTACCGTTCTACTCCCGTTCTATGGTATATACCATGCCCGAATTTCTGGAACGTCGTTATAACAAGGAGAGCAGAACCATCCTTTCAATCATTTCACTCATCAGTTATGTGCTCACCAAGGTGGCAGTAACGGTATATGCCGGCGGTCTGGTGTTCCAGCAGGTGTTTGGCATCAAGGAATTGTGGGGCATAGACTTCTTCTGGATTGCAGCCATCGGTCTGGTAGTGATAACAGCTATTTACACCATTTTTGGAGGTATGAAATCGGTACTCTATACATCTGTGTTGCAGACTCCGATTCTTCTTCTCGGCTCTCTGATAATCCTTGTGTTAGGATTCAAGGAACTTGGCGGTTGGGATGAGATGATGAGTATTTGCGGTGCCGTAAGCGTGAACGACTATGGCAATACCATGACAGAACTTATCCGCAATAACAATGACCCCAACTTCCCGTGGCTGGGTGCGTTGGTGGGTTCAGCCATCATCGGATTCTGGTATTGGTGTACCGACCAGTTTATTGTACAGCGTGTACTGTCGGGAAAGGATGAGAAAGAAGCTCGTCGCGGTACCATCTTCGGTGCTTATCTGAAGTTACTGCCTGTTTTCCTTTTCCTTATTCCTGGTATGATTGCCTTTGCACTCCATCAGAAGTATTTGGGTACAGGTGGAGAAGGCTTCCTTCCCTTGCTTGCCAATGGCAATCCCAATGCTGATGCCGCATTCCCCACTTTGGTGGCCAAGTTGTTGCCGGCAGGTGTCAAGGGTCTTGTCGTTTGTGGTATTCTTGCAGCTCTGATGAGTTCACTGGCATCCTTGTTCAACTCTTCGGCAATGCTTTTCACTATTGACTTCTATAAACGCTTCAAGCCCGACACTTCTGAAAAGAAACTGGTGGTTATCGGACAGATTGCCACTGTGGTTATCGTGATTCTCGGTATCCTGTGGATTCCTATCATGCGTAGCGTGGGTGATGTCCTCTATACCTATTTGCAGGATGTGCAGTCGGTTCTTGCTCCGGGTATTGCTGCCGCCTTCCTGCTTGGTATCTGCTGGAAGCGCACATCTGCCAAGGGAGGCATGTGGGGATTGATAACCGGTATGGTTATCGGTCTTACCAGACTGAGTGCAAAGGTTTATTACAGCAATGCGGGTGAGGTGGAAAGCAGTGTGTTCAAGTACCTGTTCTACGACCTCAACTGGCTGTTCTTCTGTGGCTGGATGTTCCTGTTCTGC
>JBJEKQ010000117.1:0-27334 GCA_051878715.1 Prevotella sp. | reverse complement strand
GGTTTTCATTGTTATCTTACCTCAGAGATGTTGCACTTCTAATTGGAAAGAGCGATGTCAACAATCGGTTTCTCTTTTGTGAGCTGTGGCAGCGATGGCGATGACGGTCAGGCAGATGGCGGAGGAACTCAGGAAGAGAATTACACACTGTATTGTGCCGCAATGTTTCCTCAGGGTCTCCTCAAAATCGGCACCGTGTATTTTGTTGCTACTAATCCCGAAACAGGAGAAGAAGAGGGTTTCACTATGCCCGATAGCTATGGCAACGACTATACCAACTCCGTATTCTCTCCAGTAAACGAATACTTGGCAATGCTCAGTGCGACAGCAAAGCCCGAACGATACTTTGTCCGTTACATCGTGAGTCAGGGAAAGAAAGGTCAGAGCTACTCCATGAAAGCCGCTTTCAAATTGCATGAAAAGGAAACGATTGCCACAATGGCCAATCAGAACGATACTCTGAGCTTTGGTACCATCTCACTCTACCCCATAGTTCTTTCCATGTCAAAGGGCAGTTTCACCTCATTTGATATGAACAGTGCTTCTTCGTCGTTGACAACGACCATTGCCGGCGTTGTGGAGAAATATGACTATTTCAAGGAGAAAATTGAAGGGGTGGTTTCAAAGAATGGCGTAATTGAATGATCTACCGATTAACAGTAAGTAGAATGGACAGGTTTTTCAGACTTTTTATCGCCTTTCTTTTTGTGGCAGTATCGTCACTCTCGTTTGTGAGCTGTGGCAGCGACGACGATCCGGGTTCCGGCTCTCAGGCCGATGAGGAGGAGACATACACCGTGTATTATGTCGCTGTTATCGCTCGCGATAACTTTGAGGTTGGCACAGTAGAGTTTTCGGCGCTGGACCCCGTGAGCAACAAGACCATATCCTACACCTTGCCCGACAACGGTACTGACGACTGGAACAACGAGGCAATTACTTCGCATGTCCCTCTCCTGGGCAGTGTGGACAAGAACGTGTATATGTTACGTAGCGTAGTCATTCCAAACGTGAAGAAGGGGATGAACTATAATGCGTCGGCAGTACTCAAACTCGACAGGTCTAAGTTGGAGCAAATGGACAAAGACAAGAGTATAACCCTGTATGAATCGGTGGTGTTAACGAATATCGTAAGTTCTAAAGGGACTTCTTATTTGAGTCAATACGAGCTGAATCTCGATATAAGCGAATCCGAAGTAGGCAAACTGCTCGACGATTTTGATACGGTTTATGAATACTACATGCAAGTTGCCTCCATCGTGAACGGAAAGATACAGTAAAGACAAACAAAACAATACAAAGAGACTGCCCGAACTTGTCGGGCAGTCTCTTTGTTCGATTTAGGCTTAATGCTTTCCTTTTTCCTCACCAAGGTCACCCAACTCCCGATGGGAGGAACGTTCTTGTCCCCTCGATTCTATTTCTTCTTTACGTTGGGCAGCTTCTCCACGCCTGCTTTCTTGACTTGTTCCAATAACTCCTGCTGGATGATGCCGTTGGTAGCCACGATGTTGTCGCCGGTGGTGTAGGCGGTGCTGCCGGCAAAGTCGGTCACTTTTCCTCCTGCCTCTTCCACGATGATGGCACCTGCCATGTAGTCATACCTGCCGATGTATTTCTCCAGCCAGCCGTCAAGTCGCCCTGCAGCTACATGGCACAGCGCCACTGCTGCCGAACCGTTCATGCGGATGCCTCCCGCATAGCCATATAATTGCTTGAGCAGTGCCATGCCAAAGGGCGAGTAGCAATCGGCTGCATAGGGAAGTTCTATGCCCAGCAGTGCCCGGTGGATGGGGGTGCCGCTCACATGGATGGGTTTGCCGTTGAGTGTGGCTCCTCCGCCGGCAAAGGCGGAGAAGAGTTCATCGGCACGGGCATCATACACCACGCCCAACTCTATCTCCAGATTCCTGCAAAGGGCGATGCTCACGGCAAAGGGTGCATGACCATGGATAAAATTGGTGGTGCCATCCAAAGGATCGACCACCCAGTAGCGTTCTTCTCCTTGGAAAGATGCAACGCCCTCCTCCGTGACGAAACCGGCTTCGGGCAGGATGTGCTTCAGCGCTGCCACTACGATTTGTTCCGTGTTCTTGTCCACATCCGACACGTAGTCGTGAGCGTGCTTTTCCTCTACCCGGTCAATAGAAAACCCCTCTTGTTCCTTGCGCAGAAAGGCACCCGCCTCCAACGCCACCTGCTCTACTTCGTGGAGCAACTGCTGCAAACTCTTTTCCATGCTGTTGATAATCTACAATCCTTTATGAAAATGCGTGATTGAAATGATGCAAAGTTACATCTTTTCAATCACATCGGTGCATGATTTCCGCAGATTTTCAATGGCACTATTCTGTATAGAAACGGATGAGACGCTGCAATGCCTGTCGGCACACGGGACAGAACTCCTTGACCTCGTTGGTGCGCATACGGCAGTCGGCACATCCGCGCCATACTCCTTTGTTTTGGTAACCTCCCCCCTCTATCAGAGACGCCTTTTTCTCGTCAATCAGATTCTGCCATTTACCGCTGAAATCCTTTAGGGTGGTGATATTCTGTTCCCATGGTTCGGTATCGGAAAAATACATGGGGTCGTCGTTGGTGTAGGCATATTCGTCAGCAAGTCCTCCGAAACTGTGTCCGAACTCGTGCACCACTACGGGCAGGAATTGCGGTCCGTGAGTATAACTGAGGTTGTATGCGTTGTAGATACCGCCTCCGCCGTACTCTTCGGTGTTGACCAGCACGATGATATGCTCATAGGGAGTGCCGGCAAGCAGATTGTGCAACTGTTTCAGACGGGGGGTGGTGAGATAGCGTGTGCTGTAGAATGTGTCGAAATGTGAATCCAGTACGGTGTTTTTCCATGTACCCTTTGAGGGGATGCTGGTGCCGCTCTGTACAGAGGGGGAAAGTACGGCAATGACATGAAACAGGGATTGCATGGATTTGAACGGTTCGTGTTCAAACAGGGCTGCAGTGGCTTTGGCAGCATCCTCTTTGTAGAGATGCATCTCTTCTGCCGTGTAGCCCTCTGCCACAAAGGCGATGTTGATGCAGCGTGTGGTGTCGGCAGCTCGGTGCAGCGTGCAGTAGGGGAGTGTGTGCTCCGGCAGATGGTGCCTTATCAGTATGTCGTTGGGATTGACACGATGGCTCATGGATGCCGTGACGTTACGGTGGAAGTCAAACAACTGTACCGTGACTTGCACACTTTGCCGGGGCATGGGGATGAGGAAAACGTTTTCGAATGATTTGCGGGTGTGTTGCGATTCCTCTGTGCTCATCCATTCCTGAAACAGTGTGGAGAATGACTGACGGTAAATCACTTTGCCTGTCAGCGAATCTGTGACGGTGATTTGTCCGTTTCCCTCCAGTGGAAGAGAGTCAAGATGGTTGGTTCTGCCATGCCAACCGTCTATCATGGTCATTTCGTCTAAAAAAATGTGCTGTGTGTCTCTGTCTCCGGCAAAGATATAATCCAGACGCAGGGTGTTGGGGGTGAAATGACTGCTGAACGACTGTGCTTTGGAAGTGCACACCAACAGACAAAGCAGGATGAAGGCAGACAAGTGTTTGAACATGATAGTCAGAAAACGATAAGGTCTGTAGCAAACCTGTCCGTCCGGGGAGCAGGTGCTACAGACCAATGAAGAAGTATTGCTATTTTACAAGGATTTTTTTGCCGTCAAGAATATACATGCCGGAAGTAAGAGCAGCACCATCGGCTACCCTGCATCCTTGCAGGTTGTACATGCCCTTGCTCTGGGTAGCAGTCTTGTTTTCTTTGATGCTCTGGATGCCGGCGCTTCCCCATACAAGGTCGTAGGTGCCCCAGGTGTAGATAGATTCGTTGACGTTGGGATAATAATAGGCTCCTAAGTAGAGTTCGCCGCCGGTGGCATCGCCGCTAAAACCTGTATAGTCGGGACAATACGAAGCGCCCATGTACAGATAGATGGCATCGGCAGCGTCGGCCCCTGACACATTATATACATAGGTGGCATCTGCCGTGCCGTTGGCACCGTTGGTCACGCTGACAACACCGTCCACTGCGGTGAACTCCAGATTGCCACCGCCTGCCTTCATAAAGTTTTTCACCACGTAGCGGTTGTCGGCATAAGCCTCTATCGTGGCAGTACCCGTGAACTGCGGAGTCTCTGCATAATAGTTATAAACATAGGAGCCTTCTGCTGTCCATAAAGGAGTCTCCGTTTCCTGTGCATAACCTTTGGCTGCGAAAAGAGTCAGCAACAAACTAAAAACAACGTAAATCTTTTTCATAATCTTATGTGTTTGTTATGTTGTCAAGTCCCAGTAATCATTGGGTTGTGTGTCCTCTCTTGTGCGCTGGGACTTGTTATCCGCACAAGAGAGGCTGTAAATTACCATTTGAAATTGATATAAACGTAGTAATAGTAGGCTCCGCTGCCTGTTGCCATCATATAGAGTGACACCCTGCCTTTGTGCTTGTCAAGCGAGATATAGGTGTAATCTCCATAGCCGGGATAAGACTGCAGGATGCAAATCCAGCTGACCACAGTTCCATCGGCAAGCGTCCACGCCGGATATTTGTCTTCTTCCGTTTCGGCGTTGCCGTCAATCAGATAGAATCCGTTAGCCTCTGTTCCATCATACGGTTCGTAGTTGGCGTAGGGTTCCATCTTGCTGTAACCTGCCACACTGGCATCTCCTGTCACATTGAAATACATGTCCATGGAAGAACCCAGGAAGTTCTTGATGCGGTAGCGGTTGGTTTCGCCCAACTGCTCCAAGGTGCTTGTTATCTCCAGGTTCTCTCCCCTATAGTTGAGAGTGAACACCACGTTCTCGCTCACCGTCTGCCAGGCGGCTTTGAGGATGGAACCCTCATAGGTGGTCGCTCCATCCACGATGGTATAGTGGTCGGCATATCGCTCGTCTATTGCCAAGGTGAAGTTGCAGATGCGCGACAACTGGATTTCATCGCAGGTGATTGAGATGGAGGTGGTGGCTTCTCCTGCCTGAAACTCTGCAGTGGCAGGCACCACGATACCTTCTTCTTTGCTCACACAGGTAATGGGCACACTGGCAGCTTCATCCGTTACTCTTCTTGACAGGGCTATCTCTACCGATTTCTCATCTTCAGATACCAATATGGTTCCTGTAGGATTGGTGCTGTCAAAATAAACACCTATGCAGTCGGCTGGTATGGCGGGTGCTGCCTCGTAGTTGTCGTCGTTCTTGTCATCGCAGGATGCAGCGAAGAGTGCTGCAGCCATGACCCACGTAAAAGTAAGTATCCTGTTCATTCTTGTTCCTTTTTTTTAATTCTTGATGGTGGGGTCGGGATTCATCTGTCCTTCCAATCCGGCATTGAAGTTGCGCTCCTCGTAGGGGATGTAGAAGTTCAGCCATTGTGCGCAATATCCGTCTTTAGAGTCCAGCTGATAGGTTTCGAGATAGTTGCTGGAGTCGTAGGTGCGGGTCACGGCAAGGCGCAGGCGCTTGTAGTCGTTGTACATGATTCCTTCGCCCCAGAACTCGATGTATTTCTGCGCTATCATCTCATATACAAAGTCACTCTCTGTGGTGGATTGCGCCTGGAAGCTGCCTCCGTTCATACGGTAGGAGTTCATAAAACTCTCCAATGCGCTTATCCCGGCTTGCAGACCGTTCAGGAACAGTTCACATTCAACCTTAATGAAATACATCTCTTCTACACGCATCAGGGGCACGTCACAAGCCAGTCCCACGTCATAGTCGTCCAGATTGCCACTGCCTGGATGGAATTTCAAGTTGGTGTAGGCAGGCAGCCTGCTGAAATTCGTTTGCTCGCTGAGCGAAGCTGTTGTTTCGTTCAGCAGTAGCGTGTGGTAATTGGAGGGCACTGTTTTGGCTCCCGCATCAGCAGGATTGACCCAGGCATTCACGCGCCAGTCGCCCGACTGTATCTTGCCGTAGAGCCTTGAACTGATACATCTGTAAGTGTTTCCGTAGTTGCTCATTCCCCAGGTGGGTTCTGCAGCTATCTGTCCCATGATGGAACACCAATAAGCATATATCTGCTCTTGTGGCGAGGTGTATTTCATGTCCCATATCCATCCCTGGTTCTCTGTGTTGAAACCCGTCTTGCTGTCAAGCCATTGGGCTTCGGTGGTAGGCGTATAGCCGGCTTCAATCACCTGCTGTGCGTAGGCAAGTGCCTTGTTGTAGCAGTCGTTGGCAGAGGTGATGCCCAGTGCCATGCCTCCATCGTTGTCTCCTTCGTGAGCCAGCTGGGTGGCAAGGTCGTTAGGCTCTTTCCTGAAACGTGTGGCAAGGTTGAGCCAAAAGCGTGCCATCAGTCCGTGTACCACATCAATGTTCGCTTTGTTCTTCTGCATGCGCTCATGTCCCGTCAGCAAGGCTTCTGCCTGTGCCAGGTCGTTGAGGATGAAGCGGTACATCTGGTAGAAAGGAATACGAGGATTGTTTTTGGCATCATCGCGGGTTGTACTTTCGGTCACCAAGGGCACTGTAAGTCCCCAGACGGATTGTGCCTTGGCATCGAGCTCTTCATTGCCTGTGCGATAAAACTCGAACATCATGGCAAGATCCATATAAGCCAGTGCCCTGTAGGCGCGTGCCATACCGCATCCTGCCATTATCTCCTTGTTTCCATTGGCATTCTTGCCGTATTCAAGAATCTTGTTGGCATTGTAAACCAGGCTGTAGTAATAATAATAGGGATAGAGGGAATAAGAAGACAGGTTGCTTGCCTGCTCATATACCGACTGGTAGTTGTAGTTGGTACTGCTGGCAGGATAACCGTCAAGCAGACTTTCTTTAATCAGAATATAACAGGGATATCCGAAGTCTTGTGTGGCATACCATGTGGAATACTGGTCGGAACTGAGATAGTTACAGCTGGCAATCATCTTCGATTCCAACCCATTGACCAGCATGCCGAATGCAGTTTCCGAAGCGGAAATCTGTTCGCTTGTTGCCACGTCAGAGGGATTCTCTTTCTCGATACATCCTGTGAGGCATGTCAGGGCGAGTGCCCATGTGAGTTTTCTTATTGTATGTGTCATAACTGTTTCCGCTGTTTAGAATTGTACACTGATGCCGCCGAGAATGGTTCTTGATGCTGCATATTTGGTGTTGTTGACGGAGCCGTCGATGGCTATTCTCGGGTCCAGACCTTTGCGCTTGCTCCAGTAGGTGAGGTTCTCGCCCGACAAGGTGAGTCGTACGTTGCTCAGTCCTAATGTGTTAACCCACTTCTTGGGCAGGGTGTAGCCTAAGGTGATGTTCTGAAGGCTCAGCCAACTGCCGTCGATGAGGAATCTGTCAGAGGTATAGTTTGAATACTGGTCTCCATACTGCAGGCGTGGGATGTCGCTGCTGGTGTTGCTGGCGCTCCAGGCATTGAGCAGGTCCTGGTGCATCGCCTCGCCCGTGTTTTCCGATGTGGGCGACTTCATCAGGCTCTGATAGCCCCAGTCCATTACCTTGCCTCCCACCGAGTAGGCGAAGGCGATGCTCAGGTCGAAGCCGAATGCCTGCACCGAGGTGCTAAAGCCGCCGTAGAAGTCGGGCAGGGCAGTGCCGCAGTCGTAGAAGTCTTCGTCCTCGGTAATCTCCGTAGGAGTGGTTGTGGTGGTCAGGTTGCCGTCCTTGTCGTGGATGTACCAGGTAGATTCTCCGTTCTCGTTCAGTCCGGCATACTTGATGAGTCGCCAGGTGTAGATGGGGAGTCCTTCTCCGTAGAAGTAGTTGCCGCTGGAGTAGCCCTCATGCCCCTCCAGATTGGAGTATTTGTTGCTGCTGTTCAGCGAGAGCACCTTGTTCTTGTAGCTGGTCAGGTTCATTCCCACCGTCCACTTCAGGGTCTTGTTCACAATGGGGTCTCCCTCCAGTTCCAGTTCCACGCCCTTGTTTGCCATGTCGCCCACGTTGGAGTAGTAGCTGGTGTAGCCCATGGACAGCGGTACCCTCACCTTACAAAGCATGTCGGTGGTCTTGCGGTAGAAGTATTCCAGTCCGCCGCGCAGTCTGCCTTTGAGCATCTCGAACTCCACGCCCACATTTATGTTGGTCACTGTTTCCCATGTGATGTTCTCGTTGCCGATGTTCGCAAGTGTGAGTCCTATGCTGCTGCCCTCTCCCTTGTTGATGGAATAGGTGTCGGTATAGAGATAGTCATCGATATTGTCGTTGCCGTTCTGTCCGAAAGATGCCTTCAGTTTCAGCATATCCAGCCATGCGATTTCCTTCATCCAAGACTCCTTGCTGATAATCCACGCGCCGCCGAAGGAGTAGAAATTTCCCCAGCGGTGGTCAGGATGGAAACGTGAGGAAGCGTCGCGTCGGAACGACACCTGTCCGAAGTACTTGCCGTCGTAGTCGTAGAGCCCTCGGAACAGCCATCCCTCTGTGTTGTAGCCGGTATGGGTGGAATTGGTGCTTCCTACGGTCACAGCGCTGCTCAGTTCCTGGTTGTCGAAATAGGAGTACATGTCCTTTCGCCAGCCTTCCAGATAGTCTTGGTTGTATTTGTAGCTCTCGTGTCCCGCCATCAGCGACATGTTGTGGTTGCCCCAGCTCTTGGTGTACTTTAGCAACTGCTGGAAGTTGTAGGTATAATCGTTGATGCTGCACTTGTAGGTATAGCCGCCGGGAAATACTTGATAGCCGTAGCCGTAGAAAGGGTTTTGGGTGATTGTATAGTTGCTGGTACTGCTATATATACTACCGTTGATGGTGGCTTTCAGTCCGCTGATGATGTCGATGTCTGCAAAACCGTTGAGCGAGAACGAGGTGATGGTCTTCCTGTTGGTGTTCAGAGAAGCCTCGGTCACTCCGTTCAGCTGTGACAGATAGGGTCGTATGTAGTCGCTGCCCAGCAGTTGTCCGTCTCCATAGTCGCCCACGACGTGTCCGTGCTCCATCAGCAGGTTGCCGTTACCGTCTCTCAGATACAGGGGATAGATGGGTGCGATGCGCGAGATTTGCGTATAGATATTGTTGTAGTTGTCATCTTCCGTGTCATCCACATCTGCACCGTGGTTGCTGGTAGAGCGGGCGAAGTTGATGTTGCCGCCCACGTTGAGCCAAGGTGTTGCCTTGTAGGTGGTCTTGAGGCGAGCTGTATATCGCTCATAGTCAGAGCAGACGGCGATACCCTCGTTGTTCATGCAGCCTAAAGAGGCATAGAACTCTCCGCTCTCTCCGCCGGCGCTCAGGTTCAGGTTGTACTCCTGTCTCAACCCCACTCGATAGGTCTCGTCAATCCAATCGTCGGGCATCAGGGTGTATGTTGTGCCCTGGTTGGTCACTTGTCTTCCCAAGGTGGCGGCAGGATTCAGTTTGCCGTTGTCACCTATCAGATACTGTCCTTCCGGCACGGTGTAAGGCAGATAACCCAGACCACCGTTTTCTTTTGATTTCCACAGGGTGTTGTTGGCATTTGCCCATGCCTCTGCGTTCGACTTTCCGTTGTTTTTATAGTAGTTGTATAATGCAGCATAGTGGGTTTCTACATATTGGGCGGGGTTGTCGATGGTGTTGTATCGTTTGGAAGCACGGCTGTTTGCACCCACTTTCATGTCGAGTGTGATGGTAGCTTTTCCCTTACTGCCTTTCTTGGTGGTTACGATAATCACGCCATTGGCACCACGTGCACCATATAGTGCGTTGGATGCCGCATCCTTGAGAACAGTTACCGATGCCACATCGGTGGGGTTGATGCTGTTCCACTCTCCATCGTAGGGAGCACCGTCGAGCACGATGAGGGGCTTGTTGCCTGCATTGATGCTGCTGATACCTCGGATGCGGAATTCGGGAGAGGCATCAGGGGCACCAGAGGTGGAAAAGGATTGCAGTCCCGCAACATTGCCCTGTAGTGTGCTCATCACATTGGTTACCTGCCGTTGCTCCAGTTTCCCGGCATCGATGACATTGGCAGAACCTGTAAAAGATGATTTCTTCTGTTCACCGAAAGCCACTACCATCACTTCGTCGAGCATATTATCCTCATTTTCCATAATAATCTTCATGGAGGATTTGGCGTTGAGCGTCTGTGTCTTCATACCCACGTATGAAACCACCAGCTTGTCTTTCTCCTTGATACCGTTCAGCGTAAAGGACCCGTCAATGTCGGTCTTTGTTCCCCTGACACTGCCTTTCACCAAAATGGAGGCGCCTATCACAGGTTCATTGCTGGTATCCAATACCACGCCTTTCACTCCAAAAGTCTGTGCCATGACTATCATGGTGGTCATGGTCATCATCAGAAATGTAAACAATCTTTTTTTCATCTGCAATATTTATTGGTTTTCATCCTTGTTTCCTGTACCCGTGGCTGCAATACTGAGATGTAGCGATGCAGCCACGGGACTGGAAAAGGGGTGGATTACTCCACGGCAGGAACTTCCGAGATGCTGCCGTAGCGGTGATATTCAAACGATATACTCTGTTCCTTGATGTAGTTTATCAGTTCCACACGACCATTCTTCACGGGAGGTGCGGTACAGATATACTTGTCGGTGGCAGCGGCACGCTCATACATTGCCATGGGAATGTTTGCGCTGCAGGTTCGGATGCGCTCATAAGAAGGCATGGATTGGATGAATGCGTCCAGCGTTTCCTTCTTCAGCGTGCAGCCGGTGCTTGCAAGTGCCACCGTGCGGTCATCCTCTGCATCAAAACTGATGGTGAGCGGTGTACCGCAAATCTTGGCTGCCAGTGCAATCATCTGTGCCTGCTCGTTGGTGTCGCCCTTGAACAGGCGCAGTGCCATGCCGCCCTTGACGGGCAGATAGCGGAACACGTTCTGCTCACCGAAGCACTTGTTCCAGTCGCGTGCATGGGCAAACTCTCTGTTCCATGCTTCGGCATAACTCATCTTGTAGTCGGTGGTGGAACCTGCCTTGTCGCTTATTTCTGTGAAGAGTGAGCAGTAGTTGGGACCACCTGCCTTGATGCCTCCTCCGAATGCCGACAGTTTCATGCCGCCGAACGGCTGACGGTTGACAATGGCACCGGTGATGCCTCGGTTGATATACAGGTTGCCTGCCATGATGGAATCCTTCCACAGTTTCTGCTCTTTCTCGTCGAGCGACTGCAAACCGGAGGTAAGACCGTAATCCAGACCATTGACCAAATCGATGGCCTCCTGCAGTGTGTCGAACGGACATACAGAGAGCATCGGACCGAACAACTCTGTGCGGAACGAATAGCTGCCCGGGCGCACTCCCCATTTGATGGTGGGCGCCAGGATATAGCGCTTCTTGTCGATGAACTTGGGAGCCACCAGCCACGACTCGCCCGGCTCTAAAGTCTCCAGTGCCTTGAGGAGTTTGTCGTTGTGGTTGGTTATCATCGGGCCTACAATGTTGCCGGCATTCCATACGCTGCCTACCTTCAGACTTGTAGCGCAATCCTTGAGTTTTGTCTTGAACTCTTCAGATTCATATACAGAGCGCTCTACCAGCAGCAGGGAGCAAGCCGAACATTTCTGTCCTGCATTGCCGAAAGCAGAGGTGCAGGCATTCATAATCGCATGGTCTCTGTCCGCAGAAGCAGTGATAATCATCACATTCTTGCCACCCGTTTCCGCAGAAAGGGGAGTAGCCGGGTTGGCTTTGGTAATGGCCTGTGCTGTTTCGGTGCCTCCTGTGAGTATGATATGCTTGATTTCCGGAGCAGTGGTCAGGGCTTGCAGTGCCTCCCTGTCGGTGATGATTACCTGCAGGGCTTCCTTGGGCACACCGGCATCCCAGAATGCCTGGGCAAAGAGCCATGCCACGGGGGCTGCCACGGTGGCGGGCTTCAGTATCACGGTATTGCCCGAAGCAAGTCCAGCCACAACGCCTCCTACAGGTATGGCGCATGGGAAGTTCCACGGAGAGATGACCAATACGGTGCCCTTCTCCTTGATGTCGATGTCCTTTTCCTGGAAGAACTTCTTCATCGTGGTGGTGTAGAAACGGGCATAGTCGATACCCTCAGACACTTCCACGTCGCCTTCTACCACGGTCTTTCCGGTAATGGCGCACATACAGCCAATCAAATCTCCTCGCAAGGCACCCAGACGGTTGGCCGCATCGTACATGATTTTGTGGCGTTGCTCGACGGTGGTCTTGCGCCATCCTCCGGCATCCTCGGCGGCAATCTTCACTATCTGTGCCACCTGTTCCACATTGGCTTGTGACATCTCGCATACCTCTACCTCGTCGTCCTGACAGCGGTCGTAGTACTTGTGTACCGCCTTGTTCTGAACGGTGTCGGCACCAATCTGTGTGGGAATGGCATAGGGCTTGTCGGTTTTCGATTTCTTCCATTTGGCGAAAATCTGGCGCTGCCACTCCTGGTTACATTCCCTGTCAAAGTCGGTGTCGGGCTCGTTCTTCATCTCATCGGCAGGTGCCACGGGCTTGTAGGGCTCCAGCCTGTTCTGCGTGCGGTGAGGCTTGTGAGGAATCTTGTCCTTGATAGCGTAGGCGTCTTCAAACTGCTTCTTGAGGAAGTTCCATGTCTCCGTGTCAGGTTGTAGGTTGAACGAGTGTGTCAGGAAGTTGTCCGGAGCGGTATTCTCATCCATTCGTCTCACCAGATAAGACACGGCATTGAGGAAATGCTCATCTTTCACCACAGGGGTATAGAGTATTACGTGGTTGCCCAACTTGGATTGTGCCCTCCACACATGGTCTGCCATTCCTTCCAACATCTCGAAGCAGAAGCAGTCTTTGGGGGTTCCGTACTTCTGGGTGAGCAGATAGGCATAGGATATGGTGTAAAGGTTATGAGACGCCATGCCAATGTGCAGGTACTTGGCATTCTCGGGTAGCAATCCGCGCTCTATCAGATGCAGGTAGTTGGCATCCACTTCCGTCTTGTTGGGGCGTACGGGGTTTTCCCAGCCTCTCAGTGAAGCCACCACGGTTTCCATTTCCAGGTTGCAACCCTTCACGATGCGCATCTTGATGGGGGCACCGCCACGTTTGCAGCGTTCTTTTGCAAATTCCAGCAGTTCTGTCTGGAAGTCCCATGCGTCAGGCAGATACGACTGTACCACGATTCCGGCAGAGTAGTGCAGGAATTCGGGTTTTGACAGCACCTCTTTGAACAGGCGCATGGTGAGATGGGCATCCTTGTACTCCTCCATGTCCAGGTTGATGAACTTGGAGCGTTTCACACCATTCTCATCCACGTATGGGTTGTCGATGGCTGCTTGATAGAGTTCAGACATTCTGCGCACCAGTTCGGGGAAACTTTCCTCATAGTTGAGTGCGTGGGTCTGTGCATAGATACCCGATATTTTTACGGAAATATAGTTGATGTCTGGATATTTCAGTGCGTCCAGATAACTGTAGTAGCGCTTGTCAGCCTCTTCATTGCCGAGCACCACTTCGCCCAAAAGGTTCACGTTCTGTCCGATTTTCTGCTCAAAACGTGTGGCAAGGTGGTTGGTCAGATGAGGCCTTGCCGCATCGATAATCACCCTGGAGGTATCCATTCGCAGACGTTTCTTGATGATGGGGATGGCGATGAAGTCAAAGTGGTACCCGAAAGATTGATACATCTTAAACAGGAATGTGTCGCGTTTGTTCAGGAACTTGGGCACCCCATACTCGTCAATCAGTGCTTTGATGCGCTTTGCCAGTTTTCTCCGGTCTCTGATTTGTGACGATTCATCCAGCATCTTCACAAGAAATTTCTTGTCCTGCGGGCGCTGAACCATGATGGCATACTTGCGTTGTTCCTTACGCTCTGCATCCGTAATGGTGGACTCACAGGTATCGTACAACGTCTTTACCCAACTCTCTACTTCTTTCATTGTTGGCTTTTCCATAAATCAATTCCATTTAAATGTTGTTCTTTATTATATTTTTAAAAGTGTAGGGCACCGCAACAAACTTCCATTTCCAAGTGGAAATGAATCTACGGTGCAAACTTCCTTTTCCTATTATCGCAGATGCCGTAACCTTAGAGAGGCAAACTGGGTAAAAAATATAACAAGAAAAGAAAGCATTTAAATGGCGGTCGGACTGAACATGACAGCTCTGTAGCGGTGCAGTTCTTGGAGAGCCTGCTTGGTGAAGTTGTCAAAATACATACGTTTCATTTTTGAATATTTTGTGCAATTGTTAATGGAATACGATGCAAAAGTAAATAATAAATTTTAAATAACAAACAAAAAGTAATAGAAAATAAGAAAAAAATATCAAAGTGAAAATAATAGTACTGATGGATTTGCAAAGTGAAAAGCGTATCTTTGTTTCTTGCCGTCTGCAAATTGTTCTGTTTTAGCTATGAATCCATCGTTTTTCTCTTTTACTGCATTTTCTCTGTTTCTATGGCAGAAATCTTATCCCCGATGCAGAAAGCATAGGTTTTCTATAAGAAGGGTGTCGTGGTTGTTACAGAACAGGTCAGGTTGCAACATGATTTTGTAAGGTGGCAAATAAACGGGGTTCTGTCAATTGCAATTCATCGAACACATGTCTGAAAGGGGGTGATCTCGGTGGGACTCAAACCCACGACCTTCAGAACCGGAATCTGACGCTCTATTCAACTAAGCTACGAGACCTTAAAATAGATATCCTTGAAACAAAAGGATGAATATATCGGCTGCAAAGTTATAAAAAAATGTTGGAAAGCAGCAAGAAAAAGGTCATAATTAACGTGAGAGTTCGGATAAGCATAAAAACATCTTGTCTCCACAACTTTAGGACGACGTTCTTATGTCGAACGTCATAACCATCATTTGCATGTGTTGTGTCTTGTTAGGGAAAACGGGTAAATTCTTTTCATATTGATGAATATTTAGGGAAAATTCTTGCATATTACTATAAAATGTGTAACTTTGCATTCGATTTTGTAAAATTTAAAATCATAATAGGAAAGAATAAAATGAGTAATTTAATCAAACCTGTTGACTATAAAGCACTGCTCAACGTGAAGCAGACTGAACAGGGAATCAAGTTGATAAAGGAGTTTTTCCAACAGAATCTCTCTACGGAACTGAGGCTGAGACGTGTCACTGCTCCGCTTTTCGTACTTAAGGGATTGGGTATCAATGACGACTTGAATGGCGTGGAGCGTGCCGTGACCTTTCCTGTGAAGGACCTTCATGACGCACAGGCGGAGGTAGTGCACTCACTTGCCAAATGGAAAAGGCTCACTTTGGGTGAATATGGTATCGAGGCAGGTTATGGCATCTACACAGACATGAATGCCATCCGCGCAGACGAGGAACTGGACAATCTGCATTCGCTCTATGTGGATCAGTGGGATTGGGAGGCGGTAATTACCAAGGAACAGCGTACACTTGCTTATCTCAAAGACACGGTGCAACGCATCTATGCTGCCATCCGCCGCACGGAGTATCTCACTTGCGAGACCTATTCGCAGATAAAGCCGTTTCTGCCTGAGAAAATCTCTTTTGTACATAGTGAGGAACTGTTGCAGATGTACCCGGGTATGAGTGCCAAGGAGCGTGAGGATGCTATCTGCAAGGAACGTGGAGCCGTGTTTGTGATAGGCATTGGCGGCAAGTTGAGCGACGGCAAGAAGCATGACGGCAGGGCACCTGACTATGATGACTGGTCAACAGTGGCTGAAGACGGTACCATCGGTCTGAATGGAGATATCCTTATATGGTATCCTGTATTGGGCAGGTCGTTTGAACTTTCTTCCATGGGTATCCGTGTGGATAAGGAGTCTCTGGTGCGCCAACTGAGAATAGAGGACAAGGAAGAGCGTTTGCAGCTTTATTTCCACAAGAAACTGATGGCTGATGAACTGCCGCTAAGCATTGGAGGAGGTATCGGACAGAGCCGCTTGTGCATGGTATTGCTCCACAAAGCGCACATAGGGGAAATCCAAGCCAGCATCTGGCCCGAGGATATGCGTGCCCAGTGCAAGGAGTGGGGGATGCCGCTGATTTGAGGTAGCCTTTCTACCATATATAGCAACAGGAAAGCTGATTCCGACCTATCGAACCAGCTTTCCTGTTGCTGTTGTTCCTGATGGATGTTACGCCAATTCCAGGTCAAACAGTTGTTTGAGTTTGCCTACGGCGGGGTTTTCTTTTTCCATCTCCTCGAACTGTTCGCGACGCGATAGAATCCTTGTCGGCCCCTTGTGTGTCGCCAGTTGCATATCCAGCGTAATCTCCACATTATGAAGATGCAGACGCAGCGTATTCACGATGCTTCCTTGGATGGCCTGCAGTTGTTCCATCATAATCTGGTTTTCCACCATAATCCTCAGATGAGGAAAGTTCACAATCTGCGGGATGATGTTTTTCATGCGTGTGGCGGTACCACTCAGCCGTTCCGGCATCCGGTTGCACATCGACATCCACTGTAATTCCAAATCTGCTTGAGTGAATGTCTGGTGTTCGTCCTGTGCTTTGGCATCGGGACGATCTTTGTCCAGTGTTCCGGGAATCAGAACGCTCTTTTTCTGTGTAGAGGCAAGCTTGATATTCTGCCATGAGTTGGACAATGCGCCCATTTTGATATTCATGGGTTTGGGTTTGTTGGCAGTGCTGCCTTCGTTGAGTAAACTGCGTGCGGATACGGCTGGGGTAGCATCATGTCTTTGCTCGGCTGGAGCCACCTGTGGGACTCTCCTTGCTTGCTGAGGATTGGACATGGACTTTTTGAACAGGCTTTTTAATCTCTTAGGGCGACGCCCCGAAACCGTGCTGTCATCCACCTGCGTTATCTGTGCCACCTCTATCAGTGTCAGTTCCACCAGCAGACGCTTGTTGCTGCTCTGTCGGTAATTGATGTCGCATTGGTTCATTATCTTCAGTGCCTGATAGAGGAATGGAGTACTACATTTTGCAGCCTGCTCCTTGTAGCGCTGACGCATGGCATTGCTTGCCTCCAGTAGCGGCAGGGTGCTTTCGTCTTTTGCCATCAGCACGTTGCGCACGTGCTTTGCCAGGCCGTTTACCAGCAATCCGCCGTCAAAACCCTTGTTTATCAGTGTGTTCAGCAGTACCATGATATCACTTACCTTGTTCTCGTAACTCAGGTCAATCATCTTGAAATAGTTGTCTGCATCCAGCACATTCAGGTCTTCTATCACTTTCTGATAGGTGATGTTGCCTTGGCAGAAGCTGTTGGTTTGGTCAAATACCGACAGCGCATCTCTCATGCCGCCGTCAGCCTTTTCAGCTATTACTGCCAGTGCCTCTTCCTCGTAGGTAATGCCTTCCTGTGTTGCCACTTTCTTCAGATGGTCGATGATGTTGCCCACCGTCATCCGCTCGAAGTCATATATCTGGCAGCGTGAGAGGATGGTGGGTAGAATCTTGTGCTTTTCCGTGGTGGCAAGGATGAAGATAACGTGCGAGGGCGGTTCTTCCAAGGTCTTCAGAAAGGCGTTGAAGGCCGCTGTTGACAGCATGTGCACCTCGTCAATGATAAACACCTTGTATTTCCCCACCTGTGGCGGCACCCGTGTCTGTTCCATCAGTGTCTTGATATGCTCTACCGAGTTGTTGCTGGCGGCATCCAATTCAAAGATGTTGTACGAACGCTGTTCTGCAAATGCCTTGCAACTCTCACATTCTCTGCAAGCCTCTCCGTCAGGAGTGGGATGCTCGCAGTTGATGGCTTTGGCAAAGATGCGTGCACAGGTGGTCTTTCCTACACCTCTTGGACCGCAGAACAGGTAGGCATGCGCCAGTTTTCCGCTTTTCACCGCATTGCGCAGGGTGGCGGTCAGTGCAGCTTGTCCCACCACGGTGTCGAAGGAGTGCGGGCGGTATTTGCGTGCCGATACGATATATTCTCCCATAATGAAAGTGTGTTTAGCTTTTTAGTCCTTCAATGTCTTTCCTCACGTTTTCACGTATTTTGGTGAGATAATGCTTCATCCTTTTGGCATCTTTCCGGTCAATGATGTCAAGCAGTTCGCTCAGTTCGTTGCGTATCTGATCTACCTGGCTGCTTGTATAGGGGTTGAACAGTATCTCCTGTAGCAGGAAGTCGTCTTCGTTGAGCACACCCTTGGCAATGCGCAGATGACGCTTGAAGGTAGTGCCTGGAGCATCCTGATGCTTCATGACCGCTGCAAACACGAAGGTAGAAACAAAAGGTATGCTCAGAGAGTATGCCACGGTGCGGTCGTGCTCTTCAAAGGTGTATTCGTAGATGTTGAGTCCCAGTCGTTGGTACAAGTCCTTGAAGAAAATGCGTCCCATGTAGTCACCCTCGCTGATGATGATGGCGTTCTCTTCCGACAACTGTTGCAGGTTGGCGAAAGTGGGACCGAACATAGGGTGGGTGCTCACATATGGATGTCCGCTTTCTTCATAGAACTCCTTGAGATGGGTCTTGACCGATGAGATGTCGCTGATGATGCAGTCTTCCGGAAGATAAGGCATCACCTCCTTGAATGCGGGGATGGTGTATTTCACCGTCACGGCATTGATGACCAGTTCCGGGCGAAAGTCTTTTATCTCTTCCAGTGTTGTCAGTCGCTGGCAGTTGTAGGTGAAGCGCATGCGCTTCGGGTCCTTTTCATATACTGCCGTCTCGTGGTCAAAACTAAGCAGGTCCAGAAAGAAACTTCCCATTTTTCCTGCTCCCATTATCAAAATTTTCATTTCATTCAAATTTTAAAATTAAAGAATTAAAGAATTAAAAAAATTAAAGTTCTTTGTATCCGACTATTCCTTGTTTTTCCTTTATCTTTAATCCATTAACCGATAGACCGATTATCAATCTGAGGTCATGGCTTATGGAATCGAATTGATTTTTTGTTATATAGTCGGTTTTTTGTAATAAGGTGAGCCAGTATTTGTTTCATTGGCTTCTTTTAGTGCAGTATGCAGTTTGGCGATGAAGTCAGCGCACTCCGGCTCATCTCACTTTCAGATAGATTACAAACGCAGGCGACTTTGATTTTTTAATTATTTAATTTTTTAATCTCAACAAATGACGCACTGCGTCATTTGTTGATGATTTCCATCTGCTGTCTTACAGATTCTTCGTGTATCTGCTCAAATACCTTCGATATAAACTGCGGATCCATGCCGCACAGCGCACCCTGTGCACCGCGCTTCTCCAGAATCTCACTATAGCGTGCCGTCTGCAAAACGGTCATGTTGTGTTCCTTCTTGTACTGTCCTATCTCGCGGCACACACGCATACGCTTTGCCATCAGTTCCATCAGCTGGTTGTCCAGTTCGTCTATCTGTTTGCGCAGGGTAGTGATGCCCTCGGTGGTACAGGTCTCGCTGCGTACCACCAGCAACGACAGAATATATTCCAGCACGTCGGGTGTCACCTGCTGCTTGGCATCGCTCCATGCCTTGTCGGGGTCGCAGTGGCTTTCCACGACAAGTCCGTCAAATCCCAAATCCATTGCCTGTTGGCACAGAGGTGCAATCAGTTCGCGGCGTCCGCCGATGTGGCTCGGGTCGCAGAAGATAGGCAGTTCGGGTATTCTGCGGTGCAGTTCGATGGGTATCTGCCACATGGGCAGGTTGCGGTATATCTTCTTGTCATAACTTGAGAAACCGCGGTGTATGGCGCCCAGTCTCTTGATGCCAGCCTGATTGATACGCTCCATGGCACCTATCCACAGTTCCAGGTCGGGGTTTACGGGGTTCTTCACCAGCACGGGTACATCTACACCTTGTAGTGAGTCTGCCAGTGCCTGCATGGCAAAGGGGTTGGCGGTGGTGCGGGCACCTATCCACAGTATGTCCACGCCGTATTTCAGAGCCAGTTCCACATGTTCGGGTGTTGCCACTTCGATGGCTACCTGCATTCCAGTCTCTTGTTTCACCTCCTGCATCCAGGGCAGTGCCATTTCGCCGTTGCCCTCAAATCCGCCCGGTTTGGTGCGTGGTTTCCACACTCCCGCGCGGAACATCTTGCATCCGCGTGCTGCCAAATCCTTGGCAGTGCAAATCACTTGCTCCTCTGTCTCTGCCGAGCACGGGCCGGCGATGAGCAGTGGGCGTTCTTCTTCTTTCAGTAAGTTCAGTGGTTTTAATTCCAGTTCCATAGTTATCTTGTTTTATTTGTTTTCTTTATATGTTTTGCCGTTCTTTCTGTTTGTGGGTGCCGGTGGCATGGATGCTTCATCCGAACACCTCTTTGATTCTTTCCAGTGCTTTCTTCAGCTGTTCTTCCTTGGCACAGAGCGAGATACGCACGTAGCGCTCGCCGTTGCTCCCGAAGATGAAGCCCGGGGTGATGAACACGCGTGCCTGATGTAGCACCTGCTCGGTCAGTTCCTCGCAGTGGGTATAGCCGTCGGGTATCTTTCCCCACAGGAACATGCCCACCTGCTCCCTGTCGTATTGGCACCCCATCACGTCCATTATCTGTTCGGCATACCTCCTGCGGGCAGCGTAGGTCTCTATGTTGGCATGGCGGTGCCATTCCGCATCGTTCTGCAGTGCTTGTGCCGCTGCCATCTGTATTCCTCTGAAGGTGCCGCTGTCAATGTTGCTCTTGATTTTCAGAATCCAACCGATAAAGGTGGGGTTGGAGATACACATGCCTACGCGCCAGCCAGGCATGTTGTGGCTTTTCGACATGGAGTTGAACTCTATGCAACAGTCCTTGGCACCCTCCACCTGTAGCAGCGACAGCGGTTTCTCGTTCAGTATGAAAGAGTAGGGATTGTCGTTCACCACCACGATATGGTGTTTCCTTGCAAATGCCACCAGCCTCTCGTAGGTGTCCCGGCGAGCATTGCCTCCAGTGGGCATGTTGGGGTAGTTGGTCCACATCAGTTTCACCCTGCTCAGGTCCATCTGCTCCAGTTCGTCAAAGTCGGGTTGCCATCCGTTCCCAGCCTTCAGATTGTAGTTCACCACCTTGGCTCCCAGTATCTTGCTCAGCGAGGTATAGGTGGGATAGCCCGGATTGGGCACCAGCACCTCTTCGCCCGGATTGACAAAGGCAAGTGTCACGTGCAATATGCCTTCTTTAGATCCTATCAACGGTTGCACTTCACTCTTCGCGTCTATTTCCACCCCATACCATTTTTTGTAGAACTCAGCCATTGCCTGTCTCAGTTCTGCGATACCCATGGTGGGTTGGTAGCCGTGCGCTCCAGGTTGTTGTGCCACTTGGCACAGTGTATCAATGGTTTGTTGTGACGGGGGCATGTCGGGACTTCCAATGGCAAGGCTGATGATGTCCTTGCCCTCAGCGTTCATCTGCGCCACCTCTTTCAGCTTCCGGCTGAAATAGTATTCGCTCACCAGTTCCAGTCGGTTGGCGGGGCTGATGGTATTTGTATGTTCTTCACTTGTCATGTTCGTCTTGGTGTATGGTTTATTTCTGTATGTATTCTCCTAAAATTTTCAGTTCTCTTGTAAGCGGTCCTATGGCATCGATGCTTTGGCGGTATCGTGTCAAACTGTCATAGGTCACATCTACGTAGAACAGGTATTCCCATTCGTGCCCGATGATGGGCAGCGACTGTATTTTTGTGAGGTTAATCTTATAGAACGACAGGATGCTCAGTACCTGTGATAGTGACCCTTCTTCGTGGGGAAGTGCAAATACCAGACTCGACTTGTTGGTCTCCTCCAGCGGTCTCAGAAAGTCTGCCTTCTTAGGATTGCATACCACAAGGAAGCGGGTGAAATTGTGCTTGTTGTCTTCTATGTGGTTTTCCAGAATCTTCAGCCCGTACATCTCTGCCGCATCTGCGCTGCAGATGGCGCACCATCCTCTGCACTGGTGGCGGGCGATGTACTCTGCCGAACCTGCCGTATCTTCACTTTCCACAGCCTTCAGTGTAGGGCGGTTGGCGAGGAAATTGCGGCACTGCATCAGAGCCACGGGGTGTGAGTGCACCTCCTGCACAGTGTCCCAGTTGTCTTCGGGCAGGCAGCAGATGCAGTGGGAAATGTGTAGTTTGTGTTCTCCTACCACTGTTGTCTCAGAGTCGCGCAGCAGTTCATAGTTGTGTAGCAGACTTCCTGCGATGGTGTTCTCTATCGCCACCATGCCTATCACTGTTGGGTCTCGCTTGATGTTCTCGAACACGCTCTCAAAGGTGGCGCAGCAGATGAGTTGCACTTGTTCTCCCTCGAAGTAACGGTGTGAAGCTATATCGTGAAACGAACCAGGCACACCCTGTATGGCTATTCTCTTCATGTTGTCTCTGTTCTCTTGTTCTTATCAAAAATCCCGCCTCTTGGGTGAAGCGGGACTTTGTTGTAAATCGTCTTTTAAGATGTTCATCAAACCATAAGTTGAAATTTACACGCAACTTCCCGCTTCACAGTGCCCTGCAAAGTAAAAATAATAGCTGAAAAAGTATGCGGTCAACTTTTGCATGATTACTTCTCTCCTTTTTATTTCTCTGATATGTTTCCTTGTCCGTTATGCTTGCAAAAGTATAACATTTCTGTCAAACGAGCAAATAAAATGAAACTTTTTTGCCTTTTTCTCGGTCAGAAAAGAACTGAGCGGCATTTCCTTTGCTTACAATCCCAAGGGGTTCATGTAGCTGTATGCCTGTTTCACCTTGTGCTCTACCCCTTCTGCAGAGTATTCGCCATTGACGTTGGCAAGAGCGTTGGGATTCAGTTCCAGTACCTTCTGCATGTCCTCCTGCGCTCCCTTGGTGTCGCCTTGTTCGTATTTTACCTTCCCCCTTTCCTTGTAGGCTTCGACAGAGAAGGGGTTCAGTTCTGTCACCTTGCCGTAGAGTTCCAATGCCTTTGCCGCATTTCCCTGCACATGCGCCACCTGTGCTTGCAGCATCAGTGTCTCTTCGCTTTCCCCGTAGGTTTGTGTCAGGTGGTCGGCATCCTCTGCAGCTCCTTTTACGTCGCCCATGCTCAGTAGCAGTCTTGCTCTCATCAGGTAGGCCGTAGCCAGCCGGCTGTCGGTGGTGATTGCTTGCGTCAGTAGGGCGATGGCTTGGATGGCGTTGCCCTGTCCTGCCGTTGCCTGTGCCTGCAGGTACAGGGTGGCTGCGTCCTTGTCGTCGATGGCAAGTGCCTTTGTGCATATCTCTTCCATCGTGGCATAGTCCTCCTGCATGTATGCTACGCGCGCCCATTGCTTCAGTACCTCTGTATTGTCAGGAGCCGCCTGTGCCAGTATCTTCAGTTGCTCGATGGCTTGCGGCAGGGCATCTGCGCTTATCAAGGTACGTGCCAGATAGTCGCGTATCTCCATGTCCTCATGTATTTTCAGTGCCTCCACGAAGCAGTGGATGGCGATGTCCGCATGTCCGCTGCGTGTGGCGCGCACGCCGTCGTATTTCAGCTTGTCAAAACGTTTTTCTTCCTCTTTCTGCGCCTGTTCTTCAGCGCTCTCCACTTTGCCTGTAAAAAAAGATTTCAAAAATCCCATAGTCGGTATGATGTGTTGATGATGTCGGGATTCCTTTTGCCGGTACCCGTTTGTCTTTGTTTGTCTGCTTGTTGTGTTGCCGTAAGGTGGTACTGTCAAGGCTGGTCATTCTGAAACAGCGGATCTTCGGGCATCACCATCACCGGTGCCTGCTCGTTCATCTTCAGTATGTTTTCCGGCACGTATTTCTTATCTACCACCAGCCTGAACATGTATTCCTCCACCCAGCGATGGGTCATTATCATGCAACCCTTCTGCCCCCAGTTTGCTCCCCAACTGTTTTCCACTTTCCATTTCACGGGTTTGCCGTTGTCGTCCAAGTCCACGGCGCACAGCGTCATGGCATGGGTAGAACCGCTGTCAAAAGTGCTGATACGTTCTGCCTTGTCCATGCTGAAGTCGATGCCGAACAGCGCTCCGTAGTCGTAGTTTTCAGTATCTCCGTATCCGTTGCTCTTGTCCAGCATCTTGCCCACATCATACGAGCTGTATAGTTTTCTGCCGTCTTTGAGCGACTTGATAGCCATGTCTGCAATGTCTTCCATGGGCAGGTTGATGTATTTCCAGTTGTGCCCGTCCTGTGTGTGTCGGTCCAGTTCCACCTCATAGGTTTTGTAGTAGGGGCGTCGGGGATCGTTCATCACCATGATAAACGAGCCGTTGAGTTGTCTGCCCACCACTTCCTGTGCAAAGGTCAGTGGGGTATAGGTTTTCTTCTCCGTCACCGCTTTCTTGTCCTTGTCCTTCATGGCATACTCGAACGATGTGGGCGGTTCGCCCATTGTCATGGCAAGCACGCGATATACGGTGGCAAGCATCTTTGTCTTTTCTGACTCAATGGCCTTGCTCTTCTTTCCCTCTGCCACCATCTTGCGCAGTGCCAATCCGTATTCCCTTAGTTTGGCATCCAGTATGCGTGACATCCTGGCTGTATTTTCCGTGGAATAGGTTTCGGGCATTACCTCCTTGGGCACAAGTCCGTATTTGTCTGTCAAGTCAGCCACTCCACAAAAGGTGCCGCCATCATTGAGCGGGTTTTTGAAAAAGAACTGTACACGCTGGTCGTCTATAGGCTTTGCGGCGGTGTTGATGATTCCCTGCAAAAACAGATTTGCCTTTTCCAGTTGGTCCCAGAAAAACAGATATGCCTGCGACAGTTCCACGCGTAGTGAGTCGGTACGTTTGGCATAGTCTGCACGTAGCACGTTCAGTCCGCTGAACATCCAGCATCTTCCGCTGCTCTTCTGGTCGGTGATAGATTGTTTGTCCGTTTCAATGCTGAAATGGGTGTCCAGTGTAGCACTGTTGTTGTATTTCTTTGCCAGTGCGTCGATGGAATTGCCTGCCATGGCATTGGCAATTACTTTCTGTGCGGGCGACAGTTGTTGTGCCGATTTTATCTCGTCCAGCATCTTTGCTGAGATTCCTCCTTCTGCGTTTTGTGCCCAACTGCCCAATGATATTGCCATTGAGATGGCGATAAGTCCTGTTCTTTGTTTCATTATGATTTGTTTTTATTATATGGTTTCATCTTATAAATAATGTGTGAAGTATTGGTAGCCCTCTCATGTGTTTCCCATCATTGGGAAATCAATTCTGCTCTGTCAATTCCAGCCATCTGCGAACTGGTTTCTATATCCATGCCATTTTCCTGCGTTTTCTTGGCTATGGCCAATCGTTCTGACAGTCTGACCTTGGCATCTGCACAGGTGGCATCCATTTTAACCTCTCCCTCACGGAGCTGTGCCTGCTTCTATCTTCCAGTCGCCTATGGTACGCCGTTCGGTATCGAAGTTGATGCCGACTTTCACTGTCGGCAGACCGCACAGGGCAAACTTTGAGGCATAGTCCTTAAGGTCAATCTGCCTGATGGCGGCATCCGCACTCTTGTCCAGTTTAAGCTCGAAGACGTACAGTCTTGTCTTTGTCTGCATCACCATATCCACCCTGCCTGTCGGAGTATGGACTTCAACGTCAAGACCATCGAACTGACCAAGGAGTGAAAGTATTATATACAGCATCTGCTGGTAATGCCCCTCGGTGTTTGCGTTGTTGCAATAGGGAACAGTGAGCAGATAAGCCTGCAGCAGGCTCAAGGCACTGTCAATGTCTTCTTCCCTTAAGGCAAGACTCATCTTTGCTGCCGTTGTCATGCCACGTCCTGTCTTTGTAGTGGCATACAGGGGCAGAAGGCTGTTCATCAGTCCTATACGCACTTCGTTGTTCGGGATGTCCAGCGTATAGATACCGGATGCCCAATCGTTATCCTTGATGGTAATATACCCACTCTGATAGAGTAGTGGGATGATGGACAACATACCCTCGGTTGGGGCGTCAAATTCAAACGACATGGTTTCCATACGGCTTATGTCGGAAGGTATGACATGGAATTTGCGCATCATCTCCACAAGATAGGTAGGTGTGCCTGTAGCGAACCAGTAGTTGTTGACATTGTTCAGGTTGAAAGCCTGCAGAAGACTGAACGGATTGAATACATCCGGCGACGGCCATGTGAAATGATAGCCGTCATATTGCTTTGTCAGTACGGCTATGGTCTCCTCCTGCGTCCATCCTTTTGTGTTGCCGAGACGCTCAATATAGTCCTGCATCTGAAGCATCATCTCCTGCTTCGTTATGCCGCATATTCCTCCGAACGCTGGTTCCATGCTGATATTGGTCAGGTTGTTCAGCTCGCTGAATATGCTGAGCTGAGAGAATTTGGTGATGCCGGTAAGGAAGACGAACTTCAGATACGGGTCCAGGTCTTTTAGTGGAGAATAGAAATTGCGCATCACATTGCGCAACACCGGCAGCATCTCTTCCTCATGCATCACATCAAGCAGCGGTGCGTCGTATTCATCAATAAGCACCACCACGGGCTTGCCTGTCTTTTCATACACATTCGTTATCAGGTTTTTCATGCGCACGTTGGAATCAGGATGGTCTGAAGACAAGCCAAAACGCCTTTCGTTCTCTCCCAAAACTGAAAGGAGATACCGCTCCAGCTGCTCTTTTCCCATGTGCTTGCCAGACGCCATGCTGACATGCAGCACAGGATATTCCGTCCATTCCTTCTCCAGATTCTCGATGGCAAGACCCTTGAACAGGTCTTTCCTTCCTTCAAAATAGGATTGCAGGGTTGACACAAGCAATGACTTGCCAAACCGACGCGGGCGACTCAGGAACACATACTTGCTCATGCGTGTCATGTTCCACATATACTCCGTCTTGTCTATATACAGCATATTCTCGTTCTGTATCTCGGAGAATGTCTGTATGCCTACCGGCAAACGCTTCAGTTGCTTCTGTTCCATATCTCTTTGAGGGTGTAAGGTCCATAATTTAAGTTTCGTATGTACTCAACTCCTTTGTAGTTAGGGAGTTAATGAGTTAATGAGTTATCGCTCCCTGCGGTCGCTGGGAGGAGTTTCCTTGAGCGTAGCGAAAAAAGCCATTAGTTTTGAGCATTGGATTTAAGCGCAATAACATTTGGCTTAACTCCTTAACTCCTTAACTCCCAACAATTCCCTTTACTTGCGAAGGTTGAGTCCATAACCTTTCAGTGGCAAAGTTCCGAAAAAAAACAGATATTGCCAAGTATATGGCAAGAAAAAGAGACTTTTGTCTTGCGTTTGACAAAAAAAACTTATCTTTGCGGATAACTTTCATGGTCCAACGGACAACACAGGTCTTGCCTGTTGTCCTGCGGAAACCTGCGCCGATGCCGGCCGAATGGAGAAATCCGGGGTCACTCCGAAAAGCCGGTTGCAAGACTCCATTCATGCACACAGTTCAGTAAGCCTGAACCCGCATATTCCTTTCTGAGGTTTCCGGGTGACAGGGTGACACTATATTATATAGAAAATCCCTATAACGGGAAATTCGCTTACTACGCGTAGTAACTTAATTTCCATTTCCGCGAAAGTTTTATATATATAAGTGTCACCCTGTCACCCTGACATGATACAGATTTACTTCACACGTAATTAACAATTAAATCGTGTAGTATT
>JBJEKQ010000116.1:0-27669 GCA_051878715.1 Prevotella sp. | reverse complement strand
AACTTACAAAAAAAACAACAAGAACGGAAAGGAATGCACTGAAAATCTTCTTAATTCAATTCGCAGGTCTTCTACATGCTGTCAGTTGGTGATGGAAAAAACTTACTTAATGAGTTTATGAGCCAGCAAAAGCTGAATCTTATTGTTTCCTAAAAACCAAAGGAGGTTGCACCCTGCAGGCGCAACCTCCTTATTGGATTCATATCAGCGTATAGCCTTATTTGATAACGGCCTTCTTGCCATTCTTCATCAGGTAGATGCCCTTGCTCAAGCCGCTGCGGCTGTCACCAGCATTGCGTACCTTGATACCGTTCACATTGTAGAGATCACCGTTGAAGGCAGCAGCATTGCTGTTGTTGGTCACCTCAGTGATGCCAGTAGCAGTGTTAGAAGCAATGAACCAGATACCGAACAGAGCAACGTCGCCACCCGTGCCATCAAGGTTAAATCCGGTGAAGTTGATGATGTAGTCAGCATCCTTGTCGAGTGCTACCTCAGCAACACCAGTCACACCAACGCCAGCCTCAGCCTCGCCAACGATGCTTTCGTTGGTATCCACGTTGGTGGCAGTAATCTGCAGAATACGCGGGTCAGAACTGCTGGTAGAAGCGCCAAAGCCCTTCACCGTCTCCAAGCCAGATACATATACGGTAACGTCCTTGGCAGAGTTGCCGTTCTTCACAGTAGCGAAAGGCATGTTGGCAGCATCCACTTCCTCACCGGTCTCGATGTCGATGTTACCCTTCTTATTGGAATTTCTGGTCTGAGCACCTTCGAACCAGCCCTCAGCAATCATTGCATCGAGATTCTCGTCGGTCAGAGCCACCTTCATATCCTCTGTGAACTCCTTGAAGATTACCTCCTCATAAGAGATAGGAGCCAAGGTGTTGGGTTTTGCGGGAGACCAGCTTGTGGCCTCGCTACCCTCGATGATGATACCGGTAACGCTCTTCAGATAACCCAAAACAACAGGATTGTAGTTCTCGTCATACTCCAATGCATTGAACATATCATAAACACCTACGGTGTCTGCGCCCTGGATGAAGTAAGGCTCAACCATCACATATTCGGGATAGTAGGGATCTGCTGTCTCTACAGTCACCATCTCAAGTTTCTGCACCTGAATCAAGCGGTTCAGATAGTTGTTGTCGAACACCTTGTTCAGAGCCACTACAGTGGGCTTAACAGGTACGAGTGTGCCATCTACAGTAACAGTAGATTTTTCAAGAGTGCTGTCGTTGAGAATCAGCATACCGCCATTCTCTACACGGCAGTACAGAGTACCGTCAACCTGCAGGCTGTCACGGGTAATACCGATAGCATCTGCCAAGCCTTCCTGTACGAACCAGCCGTCGCCTGTCTGCAACTGCACACCGCCGGTAGCATCCTCAAGCAATACGAGGTTGCCCGAGTGACCCAAAGCGTACAGAGTAACAACTGCCTTGTCAAGAGTAAGAATGATGTCCTCACCGTCCTCGATGTTCTTCACCTCGCCGATGTTGGCCACGCGGGTAGCGGGCTTCACTTCAGCAGAGTATTCGCCGAACGGATAGAATGTGATAGTTCCATCATAGAACTTGTCAACAAATCCGCTGATGCTTGCAAATGAGATGAAGTTAGGAATATTCTCGGGGAAGATGTAGTAATTGTCATACAGATAGATGGAGTCGTTTACCTCAGTAGTGGTGCTGTCCTCATTAACCACAGTGCGTGTAGAGATGAGGTAGAAGTCTGAGCCGCCCCATTCGCTAACCACCTTGCCGAACTTCACGTCTTTCAGGTTGAGGTACTTACCAAAGTTGGCAGCCATACCCTCTTCAGTGTTGATGTCAGCGATAGCCACCTCTGTAGCCACCACCTCACAATCAGTTGCGTCAAGAGTGCTCTCGGTAGATTTGCCGGTGAGGTAGAACAAAGGACGACCGTTGGTATCCACACCGAATGAACCATAGAGAGTACCGGTGTACTGCTTGCCCTCAGTGAGAGTGATGTCAGAAGCCTTCAACTTGGTAGCGAACTGACGTTCCAGACCCATTGCACCTGTCTCATCCTCGATGAGAGTATAGGCAGGATAGAAGTCCTCATGGAGAGTAGAGAGGTTCACCTTGGCATTGGTCAGAGTCAGAGCCACGGGAGTTCCGTTAGCCATAGCCTTTGCTTCAGCAATGTTGGCAGCAGCAGTGTAAGGCACTTCGTCGCTCACCTTTTCGATGAACAGGTAGTCAAGACCCCAGTTCTCGTTACCGCATGCTACCCAAGAGAGTGAGTTGCTTTCAGGAGCCAGCACAATCTCCTTGCTCTGCTCGCTGAGGTTCACACTTGCAGTGGTGAACTCTGCGATGGCACTTCTGTTGGAATTGAAGGTGAATGTGTTGCCATAAGCAGATGTAGCGTCAAACAGACCCACGGTAAGTTTGTAAACACCTGCAGGCAGAGTGCAGATAGAAGCATCGTAGGTGGTATATACTGCCTTGCCCTGAGAAGCGCGAATGGCTGCATTGCCTGTAGTCAACTCCTTCTTGTAGTAGTTGCTCATGTCCTCAGCCTCTTTGTAATATACCACGCGGCTCACGCCTTCCTTAGCGGTATATTTCACGTTCACCTGCTTGTTGTCCATATCCAGGGTGATGTACTGGTTGTACTGAGAACTTGTAGCACCAGCCTCATACAGCAAGCTGTCGGTGAGTGCACCAGCCTCGTCTGTCAGCACTACATAGCGGGGATAAGGCACCGTTACAGCGTCTTCCTGGAATGCCTTGCCTTCATTGAGTTGCTTCAGCACATTGCCGTCTGCATCCACTGCATTGAGCACCCATGTGTATTCTGCAGCCTTCTCATAGTAGATAACAAACTCCTTGTTGTCTTCAGCAAGTATGCCACTCATGGCATCCAGACAGATGTACTTCTGACCGTCCTCTGTATAGAAAGGAGCGGTAGGCAACAGCACTTCCTTGCCCACCATACCGGTAGCAGTGAAGGTGCCAATCTCTACACCATCACACTGTCTTGAAACAGTGTAATCCATGAAGGTTGCAGTTGACTCCTCAGAAACGATGCTGAGTTGGTTGATGCCAAGTGCACGGTCTGTGTTTCCACAAACGTTGTTCAAATTCAAAGAAGACAAGTCCATCTTGAAGCCAGCGGGAACCATTGATGCATAAGTATTGTCAATGGCACGCTTCTCATTCTTGAAGTTCACTTCCACATAACCCTTGCCATACACTTTCACTGTTACAACGGTATTGTTTGCATTGTCAGCCAGATATGCCTGACCCGTCTTTGCTACCCAACCGTTGGCACTCTTGGCGCCTACATAACCCTGGTCATAGAAAGATTCGAACAAAGGAGCTGCTTCTCCACCAAGTTGAACATCAGTGATGCTACACTTGTCAAGATTATATGTGTAGCTAAACACTTCCTTACCCTCGCTATTGAGAATAGACACTTTTTCATTCTTGTTGCCTACCCAACCCTGATAAGAAACCCAGGAGAAGGTAACCACCTCGTTCTCTGCAATAGCGTATGCCTCTATAGCCTCAGTCGATTCATCGGTATCGAACACGAGAGAGGCAGTACCGTTTCCGCCTTTTGCAACCATACCGTTCACGTATGTACCTTTGATAATCTCACCATTGATGAACTTGCCGGTGTTCTCGGTCAAATCCTCATTGATGGGGAAGATAGGAGCTGCAGGTGCGGCAGGCTCTTCCACGGTGATGGAATAGATGTGGCAGCCATTGTTGTTCTTGAACACAGCGTCCACAGTCTCGGTCTCGATACCCTCAGTGGGCACTACCCATACGCACTTGGTCAATGTGGTAGGAGTTTCAGAACCCTCGATAGGAGAAACAGCCTCTCCATTGATGGTAAGCCCAACACCACGACCCTCGGCTGGTTTGTGAGACTCGATGTTAATGGTGATGGTTGAACCAGGCTTCACTGCAGGGATTATCATGGTGTTGCCGTTCTTGGTGCTGCCACCGAGCCACAAGTAAGAAGCTCCATTATATTCACCAAGCGATGTGCTGGGATAATCAACGGCAAGTGCCAAGTTACCACCATTAAACGGACTGAAATACAAGCCCTTGAGTTCTTCAATTTCAACACCATTGGCAGTCATATTGGCAGTTACGCCTGCTTCGATGGTTGTGCCATACCAATAGCATTTGTCAGTCTGAGGATTAGAACCGTCAGCCTTCTCATAACTGCGCCACAATGTGGTTGCGGGATAATCGCCATCCACTCCGTACTGCGCTGCCTCTGCTTGCAGATTTGCAATTGTAGCGTCGCTCCACTTGGTGAAGTCCCAAGTGCGCACGGCTGCATTGGCTGCAAGAGCCACCATCATCAAGCAAAGAGAAAGAAATGTTACGTAAATCTTTTTCATTCTTTTGTTTGTTTTCGACACTTCGCATCCGAGGGTAGTGCCGTGGTTAATTTGATTTGATTTTTGGTTTTAGCCCATTTCATCGCTGCAGATGCGGTTTTCTTCCCGTCTTAGGGGTAAGAACAGCGGTGAAGTAATTCATTTCGGTTTTCTTTTAGTAGTTTTTCAGGCACGGATGCGTGCATTGTATAGCACCATCTCCTGCCATTTTTCTTGCTGTTATTTAATTTTAGTTTTATGAATGAATAAATAAAATAAATTATTTAAATAATGTTGTGGTCAACACTGTTTCTTACACAATTTCCCCCCATTTCATCGTATCTATCTCATAGTCAGCAGTGCACCTTCGACAGAAAATCCACCTCAGATACACATAATTCCGCCACTAAGGTACACCTTTTTAAATAATATGCGTATATCCATGTCCTTAAATTAGTATTATTTAACAAAAAACCAAAAAACGACCCGAAAAAACGCAGATACCTTCGATGGCCACTGCAGGTATCTGCGTTGGCTCATGAAGATATCTGCGATGACCATCGAAGGTATCTGCAAAACCAATGTCAACAAAAAACGCTCTGTTATTTGTATAATCGGGAGAAAATTAGTACTATTGCAGAAAATAAGCAGAACATTACACTATTTACAAATGACACAAGAAGAGAAAACGCAAATAGAGGAACGCATCGTGGAGGTGCTGAAGACCGTGTATGACCCTGAAATACCCGTGAACGTATATGATTTGGGACTGATTTACAAAATAGACCTGAAAGAGGATGGCGATCTGGACATGGACATGACGCTGACCGCCCCTGCCTGTCCCGCTGCCGACTTCATCATGGAAGACGTGAGGCAAAAGGTGGAAAGCGTGACAGGCGTGAACAGTGCCAACATCAACCTGGTATTTGAACCCGCCTGGGACCAGAGCATGATGAGCGAAGAGGCAAGAGTAGAGTTGGGGATGTGATTTTTTTAATTACGAATTACGAATGGGGAATTACGAATGGGGAATTACGAGTTACTATTTTTGAATGTTGAGTTAAGCTGCGCATGGGAACAATCAACGAATCGCAGCAAATAATTCAACATTCGTAATTCGTAATTCAAAATTCAAAATTCGTAATTCACAACACGCTTTCCCCTTCTGCGTATTCTTCCATAAAGAGGTGAGTGCCGTCGAACACTACATAGGTGAACTGTGTTATCCAGTCGCCGAGAATCATCATCCTCGTCTTTTTTGACAGTTGCAGGTCCAGTTCTATGTGGCGGTGCCCATAGATAAAGTAGTCCACATCGGGATGGGTGGTCATGTATTTCTTGGTGAAGAGTACCAAATGTTCCTTGTCTTCCCCCATATAGGGAGGCTCCTCATTGTTCTTGCGCTTCATGCGGCTGTGCTTCGCCCATGTCATTCCGAACCACATCGCCCAGCGGGGATGGAGAGACGAGAACAGCACCTGACACACCTTGTTGCGGAACACCCTGCGCAGCAGTTTGAATTTCTTGTCGGGGTCGCCCAGTCCGTCGCCATGGTCCATCATAAACACCTTGCCATAGAGTTCCGTGGTCAGCGGCCTGCGATGCAGTATCACCCCACATTCCTTTTCCAGATAGTCGTATGCCCAGATGTCGTGGTTGCCTATGAAGTAGTGCACCTCCACACCTAAGTCGGTCAGTTCCGACAGTTTGCCCAAGAACCGGGTGTAGCCCTTGGGCACCACATATTTATATTCGTACCAGAAATCAAACATGTCGCCCAGCAGATACACTGCCGCCGCCTTATGTTTGATGTCATCCAAGAAGCGCACCAGTCTTCGTTCGTGCATCCTGCTGTGCTCTATCGCCCAAGAACCGAGATGGGCATCGGAAAGGAAATATATAGGCTTCATATTTTTAATTACGAATTACGAATGTGGAGTTACGAGTTATGTATGTGGAGTTACGAGTTATGTATGTAGAGTTACGAATTACGAATTTTGAATTGATCTGAGCAAAACCTCACAGAATTGCATCAAACAATTCAAAATTCGTAATTCAAAACTCGTAATTACAAAAGCTCCATCGTATCGGTGGCTATCATCAGTTCCTCGTCGGTAGGAACGACTACCACCTTCACTTTCGAGTCGGGGGCAGAGATGATGGCTTCCTCGCCGTGGATGCCGGCATTCTTTTCGTTATCAAGCTTCACACCCATCCATTCCATGTTGCGGCACACCTCTTCGCGCATGTTGGCCTGGTTCTCTCCCACGCCGGCGGTAAACACGATGGTGTCAACGCCTCCCATGGCAGCGGCATAGGCTCCCACATATTTCTTGATGCGGTAGAAGTACATGTCGAGGGCAAGCACGGCACGCTCGTCGTTGTTTCTGGCGGCAGCGTCAATCTCCCGCATGTCGCTGGAGATGCCCGTGACACCAAGGAGTCCGCTCTTCTTGTTGAGCAGGCTGGAAATACCGTCAGCATCAAGGTTCTGCTTCTTCTGGATAAAGCTGATGGCTCCTCCGTCGATATCGCCTGAGCGGGTACCCATCATCAAGCCCTCAAGGGGAGTGAGTCCCATAGAGGTGTCGATGCACTTGCCCTTATCCACGGCAGCCACAGAGCCTCCGTTGCCGATATGGCAGGTGATGATACGCTGCTCTTCGGGTTTTACACCGAGAATCTCGCACACACGTGCCGACACATAGCGGTGGCTGGTGCCATGGAAGCCATAGCGGCGCACGCCATACTGCTGATACAGCTCGTAGGGAATGGCATACATGTATGCCTTGGCGGGCATCGTCTGATGGAAGGCGGTGTCGAACACACCCACCTGGGGAAGTCCGGGCATCAACTCCTTCACAGCGTTCACACCCTTGAGGTTGGCAGGATTGTGCAGGGGAGCCAGGTCGTTGCATTCCTCGAAGGCACGCAGCACCTCATCGGTGAGCAGCACGCTCTTGTTGAACTTCTCTCCTCCGTGCACCATGCGGTGTCCCACAGCGTTTATCTCACTCAGGTCGTTGATGACGCCTATCTCAGGATCAGTAAGCAGCGAGAAGATGAACTTCACTCCCTCGGTATGCTCAGGAATATCGTGCATTATCTGCTTCTTCTCTCCGTTAGCCAACTTTACCTTTACAAAGGCATTGTCAAGTCCCACGCGTTCTGCCCCACCCGAGGTCATCACGCTCTTGTCGTCCATATTGTACAGTGCATACTTTATTGAAGACGACCCACAGTTTAAAACAAGTATCTTCATAGTTATGAATTTTGAGTTACGAATGTTGAGTTACGAGTTTTGAGTTACGAGTTTTGAGTTACGAGTTACGAATGTTGAGTTATGAATGTTGTTAAATCCTAATTCCACATTCAAAACTCGTAATTCATAATCACACCTCCGCTTCATTCAAAACTCGTAATTCAAAACTCGTAATTGAAAGACTTTTCACTTCGCATCCATTGCCTGGCAGGCGGTGATGGCAACCATCTTGTAAATATCATCTACGGAACAGCCACGGCTGAGGTCGTTGACCGGACGGGCGATACCCTGGAGGATAGGACCGAGAGCCACGGCACCTCCGAGACGCTCCACAAGCTTATAGGAGATATTGCCCACCTCAAGACAAGGCACTACCAGCACGTTTGCCCTGCCTGCGATGTCACTGCCCGGTGCCTTCTTGGCACCCACAGAGGGAACGAGGGAGGCATCTGCCTGCAGCTCACCGTCGATATGCAGGTCGGGAGCCATCTCCTTGGCAATACGGGTAGCCTCAACCACCTTATCTACCACCTCATGACTGGCACTTCCCTTGGTAGAGAAACTGAGCATCGCCACGCGGGGGTCGGCAAAGCCTGCCACGCTCCTGGCTGTCTGAGCGGTACATACGGCAATCTGTGCCAACTGCGAGGCATCGGGCATGGGAGTAACAGCCACGTCGCCAATCACCAGCACGCCGTTCTCACCGTATTCGGGCTTCTGGGTAATCATCAGCATGGCACCGCTGACGCAACTGATGCCGGGGGCACACTTGATAATCTGCAGGGCAGGGCGCAGGGTGTCGCCTGTAGTGCTGAGGGCACCGGAAATCTGTCCGTCGGCTCCTTCGGTCTTGATAATCATGCAACCGAGATAGAGGGGATTCTTCACCAGTTCGCGGGCTTTCTCGATGGTCATGCCCTTGTTTTTGCGCAACTCGGTGAGCAGGGCTGCATACTCCTCGCTCTTGGGGTTGTTCTCGGGGTCGATAAGGGTAGCCTTGTCTATATGGGTGAGTCCCCACTGTGCTGCCAGTGCGTGTATCTCATCGGGATTGCCGATAAGGATAAGGTCTGCCACGTCGTCTGCCAACACACGGTCGGCTGCTCTCAGGGTGCGCTCCTCGGTAGCTTCGGGGAGCACGATGCGCTGCTTGTTGCTCTTGGCGCGCTCGATGATTTGTTGTACTAAATCCATTGTTGTTTATTTTTAATGATGTTTTAAGGATATTTGTTTATTGTATTCTCCAAACAGATTATTCTTCTTCATATTTGCGATGGCTTTCTGCCTTTTTGCCCGCAGCTCAGCCGAACGCCCTTTCCTCGGTGAGGATACTCTCCAGTTTCTCAGCTGAAAGGCGCAGGTAGAACTTGCCGGCTATCGCCACGGTGATGCCGCCCGTCTCTTCACTCACCACAATGGCAATGGCGTCACATTCCTGAGAGATGCCGAGGGCGGCACGATGGCGCAATCCCAGTTCCTTGGGTATGTCGAAGCTGTGGCTCACGGGCAGGATGCAGCCGGCGGCAAGGATGCGCTTGTCGGCTATCACCATGGCACCGTCGTGCAGGGGAGAGTTCTTGAAGAAGATGTTTTCGATGAGGCGCTGGTTGATGTTGGCGTCAATCTTGTCGCCCGTATCTGCCACCTCCATCAGCGGTGTGGCACGCTCTATCACTATCAGTGCCCCCTCCTTGCGCTTGCTCATGCTGAGACATGCCAGTACCACCGCCATGATGGCTTCCTTGTCGGCAGTATCGTCGTGCTGCTTGCCCTCGTTGCTGAACAGACGGGTGAAGCGACGGATGTGCTGATGGGCACCGAGATTGTAGAGGAACTTGCGCACGTCGTCCTGGAAGAGGATGATGAGACCTATCACTCCCACGCTGACCAACTTGTCCATGATGCTGCCAAGCAAGCGCATCTCCATTATCTGCGACACGAAAAGCCACACTACCACAAAGACCAGGATACCGATAAACACGTTGAGCGAGCGCGACTCCTTCATCACACGATAGACGGAGTAGAGCATCACCGCAACAAGGAATATATCGATGAAATCTTTGAGGCCAAAAGGGAAGAACATGGGTTATCGCAATATTTCGGGATAGGTTTGACTCACTATTTTCACAGCTTCCACCGCCTCGCGCACATCATGCACCCTGAGAATACGGGCACCCTGCTGCAAGGCAATGGTGTGAAGCACGGTAGTGCCGTTGAGGGCATCGGCAGGGGTGCCGCCCAGCAGCCGGAACACCATGGACTTGCGTGACACGCCCACCAGCAGGGGACATTGCAGCACCTGCAACCCGCGCAACCTCGACATAAGCCGGTAGTTCTGCTCCAGCGTCTTTCCGAAACCGAAACCGGGGTCAAGGATGATATCTGCCACGCCAAGGCTGTGCAACTGCTGCACCTCGCGGGAAAAGGCCATGAGCATGTCATGCAGGGTGGGCTGCACCGACATCAGTATATAGGGCACCCTAAGACGCGCCACCATGCGGAACATGGCAGGATAGCCGTCGGCGGCAAGCATCTCGGGGGCAGCATTGGAGCCGCAGGTCCCCCCAAAAGCACCATTGACATTGCCCTCGCTCACATCGTTGACGAGAGCCACGCCATACTCCTCCACCGCCATGCGTGCCACATCGGGACGGAAGGTATCTACGCTGACCACGGCATCGGGCTGTTCGCGGCGCAGTATCTGCAAGGCATGGCGCAGGCGGTCCATCTCCTCCTCCTCACTCACCTGTGCGGCTCCGGGACGGGTGGAAAAGGCACCCACGTCGATAATGGAGCCTCCCTCTTCCACAATCTGATTCACACGACCGGCTATCTCGGCTTCCGCCTGCTTGCGGCTGCCTGCATAGAAAGAGTCGGGAGTGCAGTTGAGGATGCCCATCACCTGAGGCGTGGCAAGCGAAAGGAGTCTGCCACCCACATTGAGGGTATAGGAAAGTGGTTGCTGCATGGTTTGCATGTTATCGGAACCGCTTTGCTGCGGCACGTGTTATGCTTGCAAATTTACAATATAAATATGAAAAGACACTTCAAATCACGGAAAACTTTGTACTTTTGCAGCAATAAATTTGAGCGGGGAAAGCAGACTCCCCATACCGTTATGAGCATCGAACAACTATACAGCATCTTCACGGAGCACCCCGTAGTGACCACCGACAGCAGGGAATGTCCCGAAGGCTCTATCTTCTTCGCACTGAAAGGAGCCAACTTCAACGGCAACCGGTTTGCCAAAAGCGCGCTTGAAAAAGGATGCGCCTACGCCGTCATCGACGAGCCGGAATATGCGGAAAACGACCGTTTCATCGTGACAGACAACTGTCTGCACACACTGCAACTATTGGCAAGGGAGCACCGCCGTCACTGCCATATACCCGTGATAGGAATCACCGGCACCAACGGCAAGACCACCACCAAGGAACTGGTGGCTGCCGTACTGAAAGAGAAGTACAGGGTGCTGTTCACCCAGGGCAACCTGAACAACGATATCGGTGTGCCCAAGACACTGCTGCAACTGGACAGGGAGCATGAGATAGCGGTGGTTGAGATGGGGGCGAGTCATCCCGGCGACATCAAGACCCTGGCAGAGACAGCGGAACCTGACTACGGCATCATCACCAACGTAGGCAGGGCACATCTGCAGGGCTTCGGTTCGTTTGAAGGGGTGGTAAAAACCAAGGGAGAACTGTATGACTTCCTGCGCACCCGCCCCGATGGAATGGTATTCATCGACACCGGCAATCCCCACCTCACCGCCCTGGCAGAGGGGCTGAAACAGATGACCTACGGCACCACAGGCCGTGCAACGGCACCTCAGGTGAAAGGTGAGACGGTGCAGTGCGCCCCCACCCTATGCTTCCGCTGGTACGACCCCGAGGGCAACGGCCACACAGTGCAGACACATCTGATTGGCAGCTACAACCTGCTGAACATGCTTGCGGCTGCCGCCATAGGACTGCACTTCGGGGTGTCGCCCATGCAGATAAACCACGCCTTAGAGCATTATGTGCCGGAAAACAACCGCTCGCAATTAGACACCACGGAGTATAACCATCTGGTGATGGATGCCTACAACGCCAACCCCACCAGCATGGAAGCAGCCATTACCAATTTCCACCTGATGGAGGTAGAGGGGAAAATGCTGATTCTCGGTGACATGAAGGAATTGGGAGAGGCGAGTCACGAGGAGCATCAGAAGATAATAGATTTGCTGAAATCCTACGGTTTCACCGATGTGTGGTTAGTGGGAAGCGAGTTTGCCACCACCACGTCACCCTACCGCCACTTCGCCGATGCCGAAGAGGTGAAAGAAGCCATCCGCCAAGAGCGGCCACGCCATAAATACATCCTTATCAAGGGAAGCAACAGCATGAAACTGGCACCGCTGAAAGAACTGCTGTAAGGGGTGAGACGGTGCAGAAACGACTGCCGGAAAAGGACAGTACGAATAAAAACCGGAAAAAACATTGCATTCTCATTTTTTTAATGTACCTTTGCACCGCTTAAGGCACGGGATGTAGCGCAGTTGGTAGCGCACTACGTTCGGGACGTAGGGGTCGGGCGTTCGAGTCGCCTCATCCCGACCATAAAAGGCAACTGATACACTTCGGTTGCCTTTTTTCTATCCCTGCATTCCCTTATCCCAAATCGGCAACCTTAGAAATCTGACAAAGCTAATCTTTAGGAACCACCTCAAACGAAAGGTAGGGTTTCAGGCGCAGGGTGTCTGCAGGAGAAAAGGCAGGAAGCATCAGCAGGGTGGAAAGAGAGGAAAGCGAGCCATGTCTGCGACGGTAATCCATCACCTGACACACCTGCTGATAGTCGAGATAGGGATGGCGGAACAAGGTATGGAAAGCGGCACGGTTGACAGCCAGACGTCGGCACGTGGGTGCAGGGACATGGAACCAACGGCGGCACGGAATCAAAGAAGAGTCAATCTCATCCAGTTGGGCAGGACTCACAAAGCCACCCAACCTGTTGCGGTAATCCACTATACGGCGCGCCCAATAGGGACCGATGCCGGGCACGCGCTGCAACAGCGTGGTGTCGGCAGTATTGAGATTGAGTACCGTATCTGTGCGGAACTTCGCACTTCGGGGAAACGGGCGGTCGGCGCTGCCGCTCCATGACATACGGCGTTTCTCGGTATGACCACCATATCCCTGCCGCCCTTCACCGTCATACCTGTACCGTCTCTTCCTGTCATACCTGCGGGGATAGTTACGGCGGGCAGTATCTGCTACGGCAAAGCGGCATGAATCGGCTTCTGTCGCTGCCCATTCATGCCGCTGCGGTTGCGGTTTCAGCCAAAAGAAACAAGCTATGCCTCCCAACAAGGTTATCAGCAAGACCACCAGAAGGAGGGAATCACGACGGCACAGGAAAAGCCTCATGCACCAAAGGAGTTATGCCAGCAAACGCTTCACCGCCTCAGAGATGGCATTTCCGGAGGCCTTGCCAGCCAACTGCCTGCTTGCCACTCCCATCACCTTGCCCATCTCCTTGATGCTCTGTGCTCCCGTTTCGGCTATGATGGCTTTCACGGCAACCTCAATCTCCTCGGCAGTCATTGCCTTGGGCAGGTACGACTCTATCACGCTGACCTGTGCCATTTCCGCCTCAGCCAAGTCGGCGCGGTTCTGCCGGTTGTAAAGTTCAGCGGCATCCCGCCCCTGCTTAGACAGTTTCTGCAGTATCTTCAGAGCAGCTGCATCCTCCAGTGTGTCGTTGGCACCCGGGGCAGTCTTTGCCTCAATAAATACTTTCTTGATGTTGCGCAGTGCTTCCAGACGCACCTTATCCTTTGCTTTCATCGCCTGCACGATGTCTTTGCTCACTTGTTCAAATAGTTCCATTGCTTGATTGTATTAGTTTTATCTTGATTTCATGTAAACGAGATGATGCCCGAAACGCCTTCGCCCGGTTCCTGCTCAGCAGGCGTCTCCTGCTGGTGCTCTCCCTCGCCATACGACTGGCTCCGGATGCTGTCCAAGGTTTCCCGTGTGCGCTTGTAGGTGGGAGTGGATTCCACGGCAGAGATGATATCGTCGTTGTCCAGATCCTCCTGACGGAACAGGTAGATATGCGGACGGCGCTTGTAGCGCGCATTGTTGCTGCCATCACCATAGAAGCGGTTGCGGCGGTCTTCATTGCGTGCCATCTTCTCCTGCACCTCCGCGATACGGTTGGCCTCTTCCTGGGTATGGCGTTTCAGATGACCGTCCATGCCGTCCACATTCTGTATGCCGAAGCCGGTGGCAAGGATGGTTACCTTCACCTTCTTGCCCAATTCGGGATCGGTGGCTATACCCCACTTGATTTCAAAGTCGCCGCCAAATTTGGCCATGAAGTCGTTCACATCGTTCATCTCCTCCATCATCAGCGATTCCTTGCCGTCCTTTCCGCCGGAGAACGAGATGCTGAGCAGAATCTTCTTGGAGTTGTACACATCGTTCTCATTAAGCAGAGGCGAGTTGAGGGCATCTTCGATAGCCTTCTTCACACGCCCCTCTCCCTCGCCATAGCCAGTGGACATGATGGCGACGCCGCCGTCTTTGAGCACCGTCTTCACATCGTTGAAGTCGAGGTTGATGAGTCCGTGCACGGTGATGATTTCCGCTATGCTCTTGGCTGCCACACTCAGAGTGTCATCAGCCTTGCCAAAGGCATCGAGTACGGTGAGTTCGGGATAGATGGCACGCAGGCGCTCATTATTGATAACCAGCAGCGCATCCACGTGCTTTGCCATCTGCTCCACACCATCCAGTGCCTGGTCAATCTTGCGGTCGCCCTCAAAGCGGAAAGGAATGGTGACGATGCCCACGGTGAGGATGCCCATCTCCTTGCTCACACGGGCAATGACAGGAGCCGCTCCTGTACCTGTGCCACCGCCCATGCCCGCAGTGATGAATGCCATGCGCGTGCCGTCGTTGAGCATGTTCTTGATATCTTCGATGCTCTCTTCCGCAGCAGTACGTGCCACTTCGGGCTTGTTGCCGGCGCCGAGCCCCTCTACGCCCAACTGCAGATGCACGGGGACAGGACTGTCGTTGAGTGCCTGCTTGTCGGTGTTGCACACCACGAACGACACATCGTGGATGCCTTCGCGATACATGTGGTTCACGGCGTTGCCGCCTCCTCCACCTACACCAATCACCTTGATGATGCTGTTTTCCTTTTCAGGAGCCCCAAAATCCAATGCTCCCATGTTGTTATCTTGCTCTATCATAGTTCTTTCCCTTCCTTATTAGTTATCCGTTTCTTCCTTGGTCATGGTTTCTCCCAGACGTTTCAATCCGTTGACGCATTTATAGAACAGGCTGTTTTTCTTGCGCTCCTCCCGGCGTTTTCGCTCTTCCTCTGCGGCTATTTCCCTTGCCTGTCGCTCTTCCTCTTCGCGTTTTCGGCGAGCCTCTTCCTCAGCCTGCTGCTTTTCAGCCTCGGTGCGCACCACTCCCGTAGGTGTTTCTACCGCCTGCCTTGCCTTGGTGCGCTCGGTGGCAGCGGCAGGTTGCCTGGCAGCGGCAAACAGGTCACCCTCGGCAGCAGAACCTCCTGCACAGTTCATATCGCCCTTTGCCAATAAGCCCAGCACGGTGTTCATCATGCCGTTACGTGCAGTGATATCGGGATTGCTGGAAGTGACCACTTGGGTAACGAACTTGGCGATACGTATCTTGTCGATATGTGCATGGTTGACAAATGCCTTTTCGATGTTCTTCATATTGGAACCGCCACCCGTAAGGATAATGCCACCCAGCAGTTTGTCGGTGTATTCGGTGGGAATCTGATGAAGCACATTCTCGATAATCTCCTCCAGGCGGCTCTCCACTATCTCGATGAACTTGTGGCTCTCTATCTTTCTTTCCTGGTCAATGGGCAGCATGAGGGTATTGTCAATGTCGGCATTGTCGGTATAGGCGCAGCCGTACTTGATTTTCATCTTCTCTGCCTCATTCTCCTCTATCTGCAGCGAGGCGATGTCCTTGGTGATGTTGCCGCTGCCCAAGGGAAGTACTGACAGGTGGCGCAGAATGTTCTTGCTATATACAGACACGGTAACGGTATCGGAACCTATATCCACCAGGGCGCATCCCGAGCGTTTTTCCGCCTCGGTGAGCACACTGTCGGCAAGGGCAAGGGGTGCCAGATACATCTCTGCGATGGCTATCCCGGCTGTTTCAAAGCATCTGTTGAGGTTGTTGTAGAATGTCTTGCGCCCCAGGATATTGAGGAAATTGCCCTCCAACCGCTTGCACTGGATGCCCACAGGATCCATCTGATACTGATTATCCACCTTGTATTCCTGTACGGCGGCATCCAGAATCTCCTGGTCGGGATAGGACATATTGCGATTGGCATCCATCAGTTCTATCACCATGTCTTGTGTCACCTTGGTCTCCGCTACCAGGTTTTTGGTAATCACATTGCGCAGGCTGCGGATGGATTGTCCGCCCACACCCACATACACCTGTGTGATTTCCGTCTTGAGCTGCATGGTGAGTTTCTTCACGATGTTCGAGAGGCACTGCGCCGTTCTGTCGATATTATATACCACTCCCTTGTGAATGAACGACGAGGAGTTTTCCTTCACCACGGCCAGCACATTGATGCTGCCGTCAAGGTTTTTTGTTCCTGCAATACCGGTCATCTTGGATGAGCCGAGTTCTATTGCCACGATAAATTCCTTTGCTGCCATTTTCTTCGTCTGTATTATCTTGGTTTCTTATTGTTATCTTTCTTTGGCTCCGAGGCATTCGAAGATTCCCTGCTCTTCTGTCCGTCGGGGGTACCCTGCGGCTGTGCCTCCTGTTGTGGCTGTGCCTCCTGCGTTGCAGGCTGAGGTGCAGCCGCAGGAACAGCCGCATGAGGCTTCTTTTGCCTCTTCTTGCAGATAATCTGGTTGGAGAACTCCACGTTGATTCTTTCGTACTTGTTCCATCCCGCCTCTTTCAATCCGTATCTGTAGAACTTGTCAAGGCGGTCCAGCTTTTCGGGGATGTTGACAGGTGCTCCCAGATACACGATATGGTCTCCCACGCGCGGCACCATCTCGATGGAGCCGTCGGACAACACATGCAACTGTTCCACCTGGTTGTGCCAGAAAGTGCTGTTGACAATGTAGTTGCCCACCTGTCTGAGCACCTTGGAAGCATACTGCTTGGTGATATCGCCCGTGGCAATCACCAAGTCGCCCGCATACCTGTTGTTGGGCATGATGCCCCCGCGGTTGTCTATATAGTAATCGTCACCGTTGTTGCTTTTCACCCTTATCAGCGGCATACGCTGGGTCAGCTTCACCACCACCCCCGCATCGATGGTCTTGTAACATTCCACGGAGTCGATAAAAGGACTTTTCTCCAGCACGTTCTCTATTCTGCGCACATCCACCCCACCCATCGGTTGCGATATGGGATAGATTTTGTACTGTTTCATCAGGCGCACTATCTCGCTGTTGTCGAGAAAACCATCCACCACATCATCCTGTATCTGTATATCCACCACTGAGCACAGCTGACTGTCATCATCCGTGCGGTTGAACACGGTGATGGCGAAAAACAGGTATGCAACCAGTGCCATGTCGATAATGGCGATGATGACGGTTTTCACTCTGACACTCATATCACGAACGGTTTATTTTGTCTTTTCTTCCAATATCCGCTGTATCTCGGGCACCATGTTGTCCAGGTCTCCGGCACCGAGGATAACAAGCACGTCGATGGAATGGGTGCGCACGTAGTCGAGCACCTCCTCCTTGCGTATCATCTCCTTCTCCACGCCCGGTCTCAGACGGTCATAAATCAACTGTGAGGTGACACCCGGGATGGGCTTCTCGCGGGCGGGATAGATATCGCACAGCACCACACGGTCAAGCTGGCTCAAGCTATCGGCAAACTCCCTGTAGAAATCGCGTGTGCGGGTATAGAGATGTGGCTGGAAGATGGCGGTAATCTCCCGGTTGCGATAGAGCTGTCGGATGCTGGATGCACTCTGGAATATCTCTTGCGGATGATGGGCATAATCGCTCAGCAGCACCGTCTTGTCGGTCTTTATCTTGAAGTCGAAACGGCGATCGACTCCCAGGAAGGTGGCCATGCCACGGCGCAGTTCGCCGGCAGTGCATCCGCATAGCTGTGCCATTGCCATGGCAGCGATGCCGTTTTCGATGTTGATGGGAACGGGCTGTCCCAAACGGATATCGTTGACACGCTCGATGGGTGACACGAAGTCGAAGGTTATCTCTCCATTCTCTATCACGATGTTCTCGGCATGGAAATCGCCCTGCTCCAGCGCGTAGTCGTATCTTCTCACTCCTGGCTGCAGGCGTTCCTCCATCTCCAATCCGCGATGGATGACGAGTGCCCCACCGGGCTGTATGAGCGAAGAGTAATGGGCAAAACTCTCCAGGTACGCCTCCTTGGTGCCATAGATATCAAGATGGTCGGCATCGGTGGCGGTAATCACGCTCATCCATGGTCTCAACCAATGGAAAGAGCGGTCAAACTCATCGGCTTCTATCACCACATAGTCGCTCTGACTCAATATATAGTTGGTGTGGTAGTTCTTGGAGATGCCGCCGAGAAAGGCGTTGCAGTCGGCACTGCTTTGGTGCATGATGTGTGCGCACATGGTGGAGGTAGTGGTCTTGCCATGAGTGCCTGCCACACATAGCCCCCGATGGGTGCGGGTCAGCGTGCCCAGCACCTGTGCCCTCTTCTGTATGTCGAAACCATGCTCTCTGAAGTATTGCAATTCCTTGTTGTCATCGGGAATGGCGGGAGTATATATCACCAGACATTCCTCTGTTTTCTTGCAGGGTTCGGGAATCAGGGCCAGGTCTTCCGTATAGTGTATGCTCATGCCTTCCTGCGCAAGCTGACCGGTCAGCGGTGTGGCAGTCTTGTCATAGCCAGCCACCACCAGTCCCTTGTGCATAAAATAGCGTGCTATGGCGCTCATGCCTATGCCGCCGGCACCCAGGAAATATACTGCTTTGATGTCTTTCAGTTCCATTGTTCTTCGTTTATATGGGCAGTATGCCGCCCCACTGTCTATTCTACGGTTTTCTCATGTTCAGCACCTCGCGGGCTATTATCTCTGCCGCATCAGGCAATGCCAGTTGCAGGATATGGTTGTGCAGCGTCTGCAACAGGGTGTCGTTGGTCACGGTATCGAGCGCCAGGGTGATAAGCTGCCGCGGAGCGTCGGCATCCTTCACCAAGAGAGCAGCCTCTTTGCTGACCAGTGCCATGGCATTCTTGGTCTGATGGTCTTCTGCCACGTTGGGCGAGGGCACCAGGATAACAGGTTTTCCGATAAGGCAGAACTCGGAGATGCTGCCGGCTCCCGCCCTGCTCACCACCAGGTCGGCAGCCTTGTAGGCAGCTCCCATGTCGGCGATGAAGTCGGTGACCACCAGATTGGGCACCGGGGGCATCTGCTGCATCTGTTGCCTTATCTGCTCGCTGTAATATTTGCCTGTCTGCCAGATAAACTGCACCTTGCTCTCCCTTATTTGGTGGATATGGCTTAACACACTCTCGTTGAGGGTACGGGCACCCAGGCTGCCTCCCACGATAAGGATGGTTCTGCAGTCGGGCTTCAGACTGAACTGCCGCAGTGCGTCCTCGCGGGTAAGGGTGGTCTCCAGCAGGTTCTGTCGCACGGGATTACCCGTCTTTATGATTTTCTCAGCAGGGAAGAAACGCTCCATACCGTCGTATGCCACACAAATCTTCTCCACCTTGGCTGCCAGGTGCTTGTTGGTGACACCTGCATACGAGTTCTGCTCCTGAATCAGACAGGGAATACCCATAGCGGCAGCGGCATCCAAGGTGGCTGCACTGGCATAGCCTCCCACTCCCACCGCCACCTGCGGACGGAATTCCTTCAGTATAGACCTCACCATGCGCTTGCTCTTCAGGAAGTCCAGTGCCACCCCGATGTTCTTGGGCGACCACAGCGGACGTATCAGTCCGCGCACGGGCAACCCCTTGATGTCATAACCCGCAGCTGGCACACGCTGCATCTCCATTCTACCCAATGCTCCCACAAAGAGTATCTCGGCATCCGGGCGCATGCGCCTGATGGCATTGGCGATAGAGACGGCAGGGAAGATATGCCCCCCTGTGCCTCCTCCACTGATGATGATTCGCGTTTCGTTCATTTGGCTATATCGACAGTTTGATTTTGTTTCTCCAATTCTTTCTTGCGCTGCTTGGCAGAACGGCTGACACTGAGGATGGCTCCTATGTAGGCACAATTGATGATGGTGGAGGTACCGCCCCTGCTGATAAGAGGCAACGGCTGTCCCGTAACGGGCACAATACCCACTGCCACCATCATGTTGAAGGTGGCCTGTACCACCAGCAGCAATGCCAGTCCCATCACCAGAAACGCGGGGAAATTGTTCTCGCACTGACTGGCGATACGGGCTGCCCTGAACAACAGTATCACGTAGAGGAACACCACGAAGGCGGCTCCGAAAATGCCCATTTCTTCGATGATGATGGCATAGATAAAGTCGGAGAACGCCTGCGCCAGGAAATCGCGCTCCACACTGTTACCCGGTCCCTTGCCGATGAAGTTGCTCGACACGATGGCAATATTGGCATGTGCCACCTGGGCATCCTTGTCCAGATCGTAGTCCTTGGGAGCCACCTCCTTGTCATCGCTGAACTTCTCTATGCGGTTTTTCCACGTAGAGGCACGGTGGAACAATTTCTCCAGTGCCCCCTCTTTCTTCTTCTCCGTGGTGTTTTCCACCTGTTCCACCACCTCATTTCCACCCGTTTCATCGGCAGTCTTCACCGCACTGCCAGCCATAAAGATGAACGCCAAGCCGAGGGCTGCGATGACAAGCACCACGCCAAACAGTTTGCCCAGCTGCACCATAGGCACCCTGCCCACAAACATCATAAGCACTACCACAAACGCCAAGAGCACAGCAGTAGAGAGGTTTTCGAGCAGGATAAGGAAGGTGATGGGTATGGTGATAGTGAGAATATATCTGAACGCCATCTTGTCGGCTCCGTTCTCGTGCTGCATCACGCCCAGAATCTGCGCCACCGCCAGTACCACAGCCCCCTTGGCTATCTCAGAGGGCTGGAAAGTGATGCCAAAGAGGGGTATCATTCGCTGTGCGCCATTGATATTCTGACCTGCCACCAGCACCCATAACAGGGTGATGACAGAGACCACCAGCAACGTCACCGTGAGCAATTTGAAATACCTGCAAGGGATGTTGAGCACTACCACAGCCACAAAGGTGCCTATGGCAAGCATTACGGCATGCCTCAGCATGGGCATCACGTAATTGTTGTCATACGAGAGGTGACTGGATGCGCTGAACACTTCCACCAGACTGATCATGCAGAGGAAGAAAAACACTATCCATACCACCTTGTCGCCCTTGAAAATATTTGAAATTTTCTTGTTCATTCGGTTGTCTGTTCTTGTCTTTATCAGATGTTTATATTGTTGTCACCTTATTATATATGTATAGGATGCCTGCTGCCGGAACCCTGCCGTTACAGGTTTCTTGCCAGTGTCTTGAACTGCTCTCCGCGGTCTTCCATATTCTTGAACAGGTCGAAACTGGCGCAACAGGGACTCAGCAGCACCGTTTCACCTGGCTTTGCCAGTTCGTAACATGCCTCGATGCACTCTTTCATGGAGTGGGTGTCGCGCACAGGGATGCCCATTCCATCGAAGAAGTTGTGCAGCTTGGTGTTGTCTGCACCAAGATATACCAGTGCCGAGCATTTCTGCGCCACCAGTTCCTTGATGGCATTGTAGTCGTTGCCCTTGTCCTTGCCTCCGAGGATAAGCACCACCTTGGTCTTCATGCTCTCCAAGGCATACCAACAGGCATCCACATTGGTAGCTTTCGAGTCGTTGACATACTGCACGCCGCGCACGGTGACCACCTTTTCCAACCGGTGCTCCACACCCGGGAAGTCGCTCAGGCTCTTGCGTATCACCTCTTTTCGGATGCCGGCGATATTGGTGGCAATACCGGCAGCCAGACTGTTATATACGTTATGCACGCCGGTGAGACTCAGTTGCTCCTGCTCCATATTGAAAGGGGTAGGCACCTCGATAGTGTATTTCCCCTCCTCAATATATCCGATGGAACCTTTTTCCTTGATTTTGGAGAACGGGCACTGCACGGCCTGGATATCGTATTTCTCCAGTTCACGCCTGATGATGGGATCGTCGTTCCAATAGATGAAAGCATCATCGGCGGTCTGGTTCTGTATGATACGCATCTTGGAGTCCACATAGTTCTGCATGCAGTTGTCGTAGCGGTCCAGATGGTCGGGTGTGATGTTGAGCAGGATGGCGATGTTTGCCCTGAAACAGTACATATTGTCCAGTTGGAACGAACTGAGTTCGATGATATAATACTCATGCGGCTCCTCTGCCACCTGCAACGCCAGTGAGTGACCGATATTGCCCGCCAGTCCCACATCATAGCCTGCCTCCCTGAAAATATGGTAGATGAGCGAGGTGGTGGTAGTCTTGCCGTTGCTGCCCGTGATACATATCATCTTGGAACGGGTATATCTGCCGGCAAACTCTATCTCGCTGATGATGCCGATGCCCTTTTCAATGGCACGCTTCACCATGGGAGCCGTATCGGGAATACCCGGACTCTTGATGATTTCATCGGCATTGAGTATCTTCTCTGCAGTGTGCATGCCCTCCTCCCACTCTATTCCACGGTCGTCCAGCATCTTCTTGTATCTGTCGTGGATGGCAGACATATCCGACACAAACACGTCAAAGCCCTCTTTCTTGGCAAGCACGGCGGCACCTGCGCCACTCTCTCCTGCTCCCAGTATCACGATTCTTTTTGCCATTTTCGTTGTTCTCCTTTGGTTATTGTAGGAATAATGTTTGTATTTCCCTGCCCTTTTATCTCACCTTGAGGGTGATGATGGTCATGGCGGCAAGGATGATGGAAATAATCCAGAACCTCACGGTAATCTTCGACTCATGGAAAGGGCGGCGGGGCCACTTCTTCAGCAGGTACGTGCTGGTAGCGTCAAGCTGTGAGTCGAGCTTCCTGAAGTTGTCGTGGATGGGGGGTGCCCTGAACACACGCACTCTCCTGCCCTTGCGTTTCTGCAGCTTGAACCACTGCGTCTGGATAATTACACTGAGACTCTCCACGAAGAAGATGCCACAGAGGATGGGCAGCAGCAGTTCCTTGTGGATGATGATGGCACACACGGCTATGATACCGCCGATGGTGAGCGAACCCGTGTCGCCCATGAACACCTGGGCAGGATAGGCATTGTACCACAGGAAACCTATCATGGCACCAATGAAGGCGCAGATGAACACCACCAGTTCTTCAGAACCGGGGATATACATGATATTAAGGTAGGCGGCATACTCGATATGACTGGACACATAGGCAAGGATGCCCAGTGCCACACCCACCACGGCGGAGTTGCCGGCACACATTCCGTCCATGCCATCATTGAGATTGGCGCCATTTGACACTGCCGTGACCACGATGATGGTCATCACCACAAAGAGAATCCAGCCAGCCGCCGTCTTGTACTTGCCGCAAAACGCCATTATCTCCGAATAGTCGAGGTTATGGTTTTTCAGGAAAGGGATGGTGGTCTTGAGAGATTTCTCCGCCTCGCTCTTGTGCTTCACCACAGTAACCTGGTCATGCTTCTCCAGTGCCACGTTCTCGCGCATCACTGCGTCGGGACTCAGATACAGGGCAAGCCCTACAATCAGTCCGATGCTCACCTGCCCCACTATCTTGTATTTGCCTTTCAGTCCCTCCTTGTTGCGCCTGAAAATCTTGATATAATCGTCCATAAAGCCCAGGAAACCAAGCCACACGGTAGTTATCATCATCAGGATGAGATAGATATTACGCATACGCCCCAACAGGATGACAGGCACCAGGATAGAGATGATGATGATAATGCCTCCCATGGTAGGCACCCCTTTCTTCTCCACTCCGAAGGGGTCGATACTGGGGTCCCGCTGCACCTCCGAGATTTTTCTGCGCTTCATAAACTTGATGAAGCGCTCGCCCACCCATGCAGAAATCAGCAGGGAGAGAATCAGCGTGAGCAGTGCCCTGAACGATATGTATGACCAGATGTGTGCACCCGGGATGTCGTACTGGTCGAAGAAGCGGAAGATGTAGTACAGCATGGTAGTCTCTTTTGTTTATTGGTTGTTGATACGCTGTTATGCTTCTGCGGCGGTGTCGAAGCACGCCCTCACCACCTCTTTGTCGTCGAAGTGATGCTTCACGCCCTTCACCTCCTGATAGTCTTCATGCCCCTTGCCTGCGATGAGTATCACGTCGCCCTTTTCCGCCATCATGCAGGCAGTGCGGATAGCCTCTTTCCTATCTACGATACTCAGCACTTTCTTCATCTGCCGGGCATTGAGTCCTGCCAGCATGTCATTGATGATATCCTGAGGTTCCTCAAAGCGGGGGTTGTCGCTGGTAACAATCACCCTGTCGCTCTGCTTCACCGCCTCCTGTGCCATGAGCGGACGCTTGCCCTTGTCTCTGTTGCCACCGGCACCGCACACCGTTATCACATGTCCGCTCTTGCCCAGCACCTCATGGATGGCATTGAGCACATTCTCCAGGGCGTCAGGGGTATGGGCGTAATCCACGATGGCCGTATATCCCTCGGGAGCGTGCAGAGGCTCTAATCTGCCGCTCACGCTCTTCAGCGTGCTCATTACCAGCAGCACCTGTTCCGGCTGCTGTCCCAGCATCACTGCAGCTCCGTACACTGCCAGCAGGTTGCTCACATTGAACTTGCCGATGAACTGCACACCTACCTCGCTGCCGCAGATATCGAGATACATCCCCTCGAAATGGCACTCTATGATGCGCGCCTTGAAGTCGGCAAGGGTGCGTGTGGAGTAGGTCTTTACCGTGGCTCTGGTGTTCTGCACCATCACCATTCCGTTCTTGTCGTCGGCATTGGTAATGGCAAAGGCTGTCTTGGGAAGCATGTCAAAGAAAGCCTTCTTGGCATCGCGGTAGTTCTCAAAGGTCTTGTGATAGTCCAAATGGTCGCGTGTGAGGTTGGTGAAGATGCCTCCTGCAAAGGTGAGTCCGCCTATGCGTTTCTGTGCAATGGCATGACTGGAGCATTCCATAAAGGCATACTGGCACCCGGCGTCCACCATCTGCGCCAGCAGGGCATTGAGTTCGATGGGTCCGGGGGTGGTATGGTCGGCAGGCACCGGCTTTTCGTCGATATAGTTGCACACGGTGGAGAGCAGACCGCATTTGTAGCCCAATTTACGGAACATACTATATAATAATGTGGCAATGGTGGTTTTTCCGTTGGTTCCCGTCACGCCCACCAACTTGAGTTTAGAGGTAGGATTGCCGTAGAAGTTGGTGGCGAGCTGTCCCACCACCTCCCCGGTGTTTTCTACCTGTATATAGGTCACTCCTGCCTGTTGTGACTCGGGTATTTCCTCGCACATCACAGCCACTGCCCCCTGCTCTATGGCCTTGGGGATATACAGGTGACCGTCTGCCTGTGTGCCCCGTATCGCCACAAAGAGATAACCGGGTTTGATTTTCCTTGAATCGATGTCCACTCCGTTGATGCCGGTCAGGTCATTGCCTTGCAATGCCACCAGAGGGATGTTGACGAGCAGTTCGTTCAGTTTCATCTTCTTCTATTTTATTGTACATGTCATTTCATGGTGAGCACACAAACGGCTCCCTGAGGCACCTTGCCTCCGGGACTGATACTCTGCCTTTCTACCTTGCCGCGCCCTTCTACCCTGACGCGCAGGCCTGCGTTCTCCAGCAGATACACGGCATCGCGTGCGCCCATACCCACCACATCGGGCACCCTGCCCTTGCCTACGCTCTGCCTGTTCAGCGTCACCTGCTTGCGGTCGCTGTCGGCAGTACCCCACACCTGCTCGTTGAAGGTACCCTTCACACTCCACTCGCGCCGGGTGGGTATCTGCAGATGATTCAACACATAATCGGCAGCCAGTATGTTGCCGTTTTTCACGTCGGGCACATGGCAGGAACTGCTGTCTCTGGCATCGCTCACATCGAAACGCAAGTGACGCGCCATCACGCCCTCGGCAATATGGTGGAACACCACTCCGCTCATACCGCCGCCCGAGGCGGGCAGTCCTGTTTTCTTGATACACACGATGCAGCTGTACTTGGGATTGTCGGCAGGGAAGAAGCCGGCAAAGCTCAACCAGTATTTCATGGTGCCACTCTTATAACTTGAGCCTCCCTCAGCTACCTGTGCCGTACCTGTCTTGCCTGCCACCTTGAACAGCTTGGAACCTGCCTTGCGCCCCAGTCCCTGACTCACCACATGCTCCAGAATGGTCTGCATGGTCTTCACCGTCTCCTTTTTGGCGATAGGCCGGTCCATCACCCTTTCGGGCGGAAACTCGCGTATCACCTCACCGTCTTTCACCACTTCCTTTACAAAGCGGGGACGCATCATGATACCGTCGTTGGCAATGGCATTGTAGAAGGCGAGGGTACTGATGGGGGGTATCTGCGTCTCATAGCCTATGCTCATCCACGGCAGAGCCGTCTTGCTCCAGTTGAGATACTGCCCACGGCTGTTTTTCTTGGGCATGCGTATTCTGGGCTTGGCGGCTCCCACTAAAGGCAGATGCAGGTCAGAGGCGATACCTGTACGGTAGATGCCCTGCACAAACTTCTCGGGATTACTGCCATAGTGCTCGTCGATGATGCGGCTCACGCCGATATTGGAACTCACCTCCAGAATTCGTGGTACGGAAATCACCTGATAACCTCCGCGCTGCCAGTTATGGTCTTTCATGTATCTGCCGTGCATCTGCCATATACCGCAACCCGTATCTACCCGGTAGGTAGTATCTATCACCCCATCGTCGAGTGCCACCAGGATAGACGCTACCTTGAACACCGACCCGGGCTCGCGCAGATCTGCCACGGCATTGTTTTTCACTTCACTATACACACCGTCTGCCACGCGGGTCATATTGACTATCGCCTTGATATCGCCTGTCTTCACCTCCATGAGGATGGCTACACCCAGTTCTCCGTTAATCTCGCGCAGTTCTTCTATCACCGCCCGTTCTGCCAGGTCTTGCATGCTCACGTCGATGGTGGTCACTATGTCGGCACCATCCATGGGTGGTTTCACCGTAATGTTCATGTACCGGTTTTGCACTTTGCGGCGGTGTTTCAGACCTATCGTACCGCGCAGGATAGAGTCGTAGCACAGCTCCAGACCGCAACGTGCCGTATCTTTGGCACCGAACATGTCGCCCACGGTGCGCTTTGCCAGCGAACCGAAGGGGCGGCGACGGGCATTGAACTCCTCAAAATGGAAGCCTCCCTTGACAGCAGACAGGTTGAAGAGCGGCAGTTTCTTCACCTCGGAGAAGGTGTTGTAGTCAATGCGTCTGGGCCAGATGGGCCAGTGGCGTGCCATCAGTTTATGCCCCCTTTCCAAGTCATCCTTGAACTGCTGTGCCGACTTTTCAGGAAATATCTCATGCAGTCCGGCGCAGATATAGTCGATGCTGTCGTTCCACAGCGAGTCTTTCTTCTGTCCTCCCGCCTCAAAGTCCATAAACACCTTGTATTCGGGAATGCTGCTTGCCATAAGCTGTCCATCGCAACTCAGAATATTGCCCCGGGTGGGCTTCACCTTCACACTGTCTTTCTTCAGTCGGGATGCCACATCGGTCCAATACTCCTTCTTGGCGGTCATGATGTATGCTGCCCTGCCCACGATGACAAAGCCCAGCATTGTAAACACCACTGCAATGAGGAAGTAGCGAATCATGACATTTTTTGGATCGAATTTACTCATGCTCTTCTATATATATAATGTATGGAGGTTGGTCGGGCACATGCAGCACGCTGTCCTTGTTGTTTTTCAGCTGGTCGAGCACCTTGCTCTCCCGGCATTGCTCTGTGAGCTTGCTCGAACTGTCGAGCGCCTTGTATTTGGCATCCAGCAGTTCCTTC
>JBJEKQ010000115.1:0-6280 GCA_051878715.1 Prevotella sp. | reverse complement strand
AAATCTCCGGGTCTTTTTTGGTTCCATACGGATGGGAAATTACGAATTACGAATTACGAATTACGAATTACGAATTTTGAGTTACGAATGAAGAATGAGGAATCTTTGAGTGAAGAATGAAAATAGCTACAATTACGAAATTGATATTTTTTCGTTTATTTTTCTTAGAAACGTTTTGTTTTTTACGGGAAAATGTGTAACTTTGCGCAAAATACATGACAAATGAAAACATTCTCGTTGCTATACATCGAAAATCTGATTATCCGACTGCATGATGTTGACGGAAGTGAAGGGGTGTGTATGTAACTGAATGGATGATGCTATATTGGACCTTTCTCACTTCCTTTGTGAGGGAGGTTTTTTTTTAGTATTGTGTGTTCAAAAAAAGGAGAATATTCCTTGATAAAGGTTGAATAATAAAAACAACAATGATATGAGTGATAAGTTATTTATTTTTGATACTACTTTAAGAGATGGTGAACAGGTGCCTGGCTGCCAGTTGAATACGGTTGAAAAGATTCAGGTGGCAAAACAACTTGAACAGTTGGGTGTGGACGTGATTGAGGCAGGTTTCCCAATCTCCAGTCCGGGTGATTTCAATTCAGTGATAGAGATAAGCAAGGCGGTGACCTGGCCCTCCATTTGTGCATTGACAAGGGCGGTGGAAAAAGATATTGATGTTGCGGCAGAGTCATTGCAGTATGCGAAACGCAAGCGCATACATACCGGTATAGGAACCAGCGACTCGCACATCAAATATAAGTTTAACAGCAACCGTGAGGAAATAATAGAAAGGGCAGTGGCAGCCGTGAAGTATGCCAAGCGATATGTTGAGGATGTGGAGTTCTATGCAGAGGATGCCGGAAGAACGGACAATGAATACCTTGCAAGAGTAGTGGAGGCGGTTATCAATGCCGGAGCCACAGTGGTAAACATTCCTGATACGACCGGATATTGCTTGCCTGCAGAATATGGAGCAAAGATAAAGTATCTGGTGGACCATGTTGACAATATTGATAAGGCAATAATCTCTACCCATTGCCATAATGATTTGGGAATGGCTACGGCAAACACGTTGTCTGGTGTGTTGAACGGGGCACGTCAGGTAGAAGTGACTATCAACGGTATTGGAGAACGTGCAGGCAACACCTCGCTTGAGGAGGTGGCAATGATACTGAAATGCCATAAATACCTGAATGTGGATACCAATATCAACACCACCAAGATTTATCCTACCAGCAGGATGATTTCCAGTTTGATGAACATGCCTGTCCAGCCAAACAAGGCTATTGTGGGTCGCAACGCTTTTGCCCACTCAAGCGGCATCCATCAGGATGGAGTGTTGAAGAATGTGGAGACTTACGAGATTATGGATCCGAAAGATGTAGGACTTGATGAGAATTCCATTGTGCTTACCGCACGCTCTGGCAGGGCGGCGTTGAAATACCGCTTGAGTGTATTGGGCGTGAATGTGACCAGCGAGGAAGTGGTGGACAAGATTTATCAGAAGTTCTTGAAACTGGCTGACCAGAAGAAAGAGGTGAACGATGACGATATACTGATGCTGGCAGGTGCCGATACGGCGGACGCCCATGCTGTGAAGCTTGACTTCCTGCAGGTAACTACCGGCATGGGTGTGAAGAGCGTGGCAAGCATCGGTCTGGATATCTCTGGTCAAAAATTCGAAGAGGCGTCGTCTGGCAATGGCCCTGTGGATGCTGCCATTAGGGCATTGAAAAAGATTATCCAGAAGCAGATGACATTGAAAGAGTTTACCATTCAAGCTATCAGCAAAGGTTCTGACGATATAGGTAAAGTGCACATGCAAGTGGAATACAATGGCAATGTGTACTACGGATTTGGAGCCAATACCGATATCGTTACAGCCTCAGTAGAAGCCTATATCGACTGTATCAACAAGTTTAGAAAATAAGAATAGAAGAAACATTATGAATACGTTATTTGACAAGATTTGGGACAAACATGTAGTGCAGATTGTGACTGACGGTCCCACACAATTATACATAGACCGCTTGTATTGTCATGAAGTGACCTCTCCGCAGGCTTTTGACGGTATGAGAAACCGGGGACTGAAGTGCCTGCGTCCGAAACAGATATTCTGTATGCCCGATCACAATACGCCAACTCACGACCAGGACAAGCCCATAGAGGATCCTGTTTCAAGGAAGCAGGTAGATACATTGGCAAAGAACGCCGCGGAATTCGGATTGGCTCATTATGGCATGATGTCGAAGGATAACGGCATTATCCATGTAGTAGGTCCGGAAAAAGGATTGTCTCTGCCTGGTATGACCATTGTATGCGGAGACTCCCATACCTCCACACATGGAGCAGTGGGTGCAGTGGCTTTTGGTATCGGTACCAGCGAGGTAGAGATGGTAATGGCATCGCAATGTATCTTGCAGCAGAAGCCCAAGTCAATGAGGATAAATATACAAGGCAAACTGCAGCGTGGAGTTACTGCCAAGGATGTAGCCCTGTATCTGATGGCGCAACTGACCACATCGGGCGGTACTGGCTATTTCATTGAATATGCAGGTGAAGTGGTAAGGGACATGTCGATGGAAGGTAGGTTGACGCTGTGCAATCTGTCTATCGAGATGGGTGCGCGCGGAGGTTTTGTGGCACCTGATGATACTACTTTTGAATATTTGAAAGGCAGAGAATTTGCTCCTCAGGGAGAAGAATGGGACAAGGCTGTTGCCTATTGGAAAACCTTGAAGAGCGGTGATGACGCAGTGTTTGATAAGGAGCTGTCATTTGATGCCAAATACATTGAACCTCGGGTAACCTATGGTACCAATCCGGGAATGGGTATAGGTATCACAGAAGCCATCCCTACTTTAGATTCGGTAGATGAAGCGGGAAAAGCTTCATTCTTGAAATCACTTGACTATATGGGATTTACACCTGGAGAAAAACTTCTTGGTCATCCTGTTGACTATGTTTTCCTGGGTGCATGTACCAACGGACGTATAGAGGATTTCAGGGCTTTTGCCTCTGTGGTGAAAGGAAAGAAAAAGGCAGACAATGTGGTGGCATGGCTCGTTCCTGGTTCGTGGGCTGTGGATAAGCAGATTAAGGACGAGGGCATCGATGCCGTGCTTAAAGAAGCCGGTTTTGAAATACGCCAGCCGGGATGTTCAGCCTGTCTGGCAATGAACGATGACAAGATTCCTGCTGGAAAATATTCCGTTTCTACCAGCAACAGAAACTTTGAGGGCAGACAGGGTCCTGGAGCCCGTACCATTCTTGCCTCGCCATTGGTAGCAGCTGCCGCAGCTGTGACAGGAGTCATCACCGACCCAAGAGAATTGATGTAATATAGAAATATTGAACAATTGAAGGATTGAAAGATGAAACAGAAATTTGACGTCATAACCAGCACTTGCGTTCCACTTCCGTTAGAGAATGTAGATACCGACCAGATAATTCCCGCACGCTTTCTGAAAGCAACAGACAAGAAGGGTTTTGGTGAAAATCTGTTCAGAGACTGGAGATACAATAAGGACGGGTCACTTAAAAAAGACTTTGTGCTGAATAATCCGAATTATGGCGGGTGTATTCTTGTTGCCGGAAAGAACTTCGGTTCCGGTTCCAGCAGGGAACATGCAGCATGGGCCATTGCCGGTTACGGATTTAGGGTGGTTATCAGCAGCTTCTTTGCGGATATACACAAAAACAATGAGTTAAATAATTTCGTACTGCCTGTAGTGGTGAGCGAGACTTTCCTTGCAGAACTGTTTGATAGCATTGAGAAAGACCCGAAAACAGAGGTAGAAGTGGACCTGCCCAATCAAAAGGTCACCAACAAAGCTACCGGAAGTTCTGAGACCTTTGATATCAATGGTTATAAGAAACACTGTTTGATGAATGGACTTGATGACATAGATTATTTGCTTCAGAACAAGGATAAAATAGAAGCATGGGAACAGCAGAACAGATAAACCGTCCTTCCTATCATCGTACACTCCCTTTCATAGAGATTATGGATTGTACGTTGCGTGACGGCGAACAAACAAGTGGTGTCTCATTCCTGCCACATGAAAAACTGATGATAGCACGCAAGTTGCTGAAGGATGTGAATGTGGATAGGATAGAGGTGGCTTCTGCGCGCGTTTCGGAGGGAGAGAAGGATGCGGTGAAAATGATATGCCGCTATGCCCGGCAAATAGGAAAACTGGACAGGGTAGAGGTACTGGGATTTGTGGATGGAAATGCGTCCATAGACTGGATATGCGATTGCGGCGGACAGGTTATCAACTTGTTGGCAAAGGGTTCTAAAAAGCACTGCCAGCATCAGTTGAACAAAACGCCGGAAGAGCATATCTCTGACATAAGGTCCTCTATAGACTATGCCAGGAAGAAAGGGATATCCGTCAATCTGTATTTGGAGGACTGGAGCGGTGGCATGAAGGAGTCACCGGAATATGTGTACCAGCTGATTGATGCTTTGAAAGATACCGGCATACAGAGGTTCATGCTTCCTGATACGCTTGGTGTGCTCAATCCTTTGCAGGTGATAGAGTTTTTCCGTAAGATGCGGAAGCGGTATCCTCAGCTGCATTTTGATTTCCATGCCCATAATGACTATGATTTGGCTGTAAGCAATTCTTTAGCCGCCGTGTTGTGCGGAGCCAAGGGGCTGCATGTCACCGTGAACGGTTTGGGGGAACGCTGTGGCAATGCACCGTTGTCCAGTGTCCAGGTGATATTGAAAGATCAGTTTGAAGCAAAAACCAATATACAGGAAGACCAGTTGAATGCTATCAGCAAGATGGTGGAGGGCTATGCCGGTATCAGTGTCGCTCCTAACCAGCCTATTGTGGGTGACAATGTGTTTACCCAGGTGGCGGGGGTGCATGCAGACGGCGATTCGAAGAACAATCTGTATTGTAACGCATTGGTACCCGAGCGTTTCGGACGTAAGCGGGAATATGCTCTTGGCAAGAACAGTGGAAAAGCGAATATTGCACGCAACCTTGAAGAACTGGGATTGGAATTGACAGCAGAGCAGACCAGACTGGTGACCAAGCGTATTACTGAACTTGGTGATAGAAAAGAGATTGTGACCCAGGAAGATCTTCCTTTTATTGTGAGCGACGTGCTGAAGCACAACGTGCCGGAGGAAAGGGTGAAACTGGTGAGTTATATGGTTTCTTTGGCGTATGGCTTGAAGCCCATTGCAAGTGTCAAGGTAAGCATCGACGGGAAGCAGTATGAGGCGGATTCCACAGGTGACGGTCAGTATGACGCTTTTGTGAAAGCACTGCGGAAGATATACAAGGAAAACCTGAATCGTACCTTCCCCTTGCTGGATAACTATGCCGTGACCATTCCACCTGGTGGACGTACAGACGCCTTAGTGCAGACAGTCATTACATGGAGGAATGATGACCGCATTATCAGAACCAGAGGTTTGGATGCCGATCAGACAGAGGCTGCCATCAAAGCCACTTTCAAGATGCTTAACATCATAGAAGAACAGTAAAGTAAAACCCATGGTGTGGCACATGCAGGTGCCATGCCGATAAAAGACAACAGATATATGAAATTAAAGATTGCAGTTCTTCCGGGAGATGGAATCGGACCGGAAATTATGGAGCAGGGAGTTGCCGTGATGAACGCCGTTGCTGCCAAGTTTAGCCATGAAGTAACCTATCAAGAGGCATTGTGCGGTGCCCATGCCATAGATGAGGTGGGTGACCCCTTCCCCGAAGAAACCTATCAGATTTGCAAGGATGCGGATGCCGTGTTGTTTGCAGCAGTGGGCGATCCCAAATTCGACAACAATCCCACTGCAACGGTTCGCCCGGAGCAGGGCCTGCTGGCAATGAGGAAAAAGTTGGGGCTGTTTGCCAATATCCGCCCTGTACAAACCTTCAAATGCCTGGTACATAAGTCTCCGTTGAAATCGGAGCTGGTGGATGGTGCAGATTTTGTGTGTATCCGTGAATTGACCGGAGGAATGTATTTCGGAGAAAAGTACCAGGACAATGACAAGGCTTACGACACCAATTATTATACTCGTCCGGAAGTGGAGCGTATCTTGAAGGTTGGTTTTGAATATGCCCGGAAAAGGAATCATCATCTTACCGTGGTAGATAAAGCCAATGTATTGGCATCCAGTCGCTTGTGGAGGCAGATTGCCAAGGAGATGGAACCGCAGTATCCTGATGTGAACGTAGATTACATGTTTGTGGATAATGCCTCCATGCGCATGATTGCGGAGCCAAAGTTCTTTGATGTGATGGTGACG
>JBJEKQ010000114.1:0-6289 GCA_051878715.1 Prevotella sp. | reverse complement strand
AGACATGATTAAGGAAGAAATATATTAAATTTGCACTTGCTTATGGAATCCGCCCTTGCTCTCTTTTTGTTAAATAAAGTTGAATATAAGGCGAAAATTGATGAAACGCCTTGCTCGGTTATCGTAAAATTCTTAACTTTGCAACGTGTTTTTCATAGTATTAGATTTAAGGTTAACAAAGGTTGGAGTACAGCGGTACTCCTTTTTTTGTGTCAATACCAATTACCTTACCCCTTGCCTTCTTGGGTCAGTCCGAAAAGTCGGTAGCAAGGCTCCATTCAGGCCATAGTTCAGCAAGCCTGAACCCACATATTTCTTTCTGAGGCTTCCGCGTGACAACGTGACAACGGTATATATAGAAATTCCCTATAACGGGAAATTCGTTTACTACGCGTAGTAACTTAATTTCCTTTTCCGCGAAAGTTATATATAATATGTTGTCACGTTGTCACGCCTCCCGCCTTCAACCCTCATCGCAGATACCTGCATTGCCCGTCGCAGATACCTGCATTGCCCATCGCAGATACCTGCGTTAAAAAACACAGGCAGTCAACCATTCATCATAACGGGGCAGTTTGGAAGATACGCAACAGGCTTTTCGGACAGCCCCGCCTTCTACTCAACGGTTCCTTGTCGTCTTCACGGTTTTCTTCGGGATTCTTTCGGGAAGAAAGAACGGAAACTTGTCATTTTTTTGACTTGCGTCTTCTTGCAAAAGGCAACAGGTTCCCATAATGCTTCATCAGTTTTCTTACCAGCAGAAACGCATCAATGGCGGTAATGCTGTTGCTGATAAGATTGGCGATGTGTTCACCCTTGGTGGTTGCCTTCTCAGGTGTGGCGAGCGAATGCCAGAGAATGGCGACTTCTTCCTTCTTTGCCTCTATCTCTTTTGCAAGTTGTCTTTTGCGCAGGGCAAGGTCTTCCGTGGTGTTGTAAATGGGTGTACCTTCTGTTTGCATGTCTTTGGGTTTAAAGGGTGAAGTTGTCATTCTGATAGCAGAATGTGGGTCAGCAGGCGAACCAACGGCTTCTCAATCCATGCCTTCTTATTGTAACTCACCAGGATAAGCAGCAGCAGAAACGCGGCCCCCATGATGGCAAATGCACCCGCCATACCCACATATTGTTCCAGCCAATATACAACGGCAAATGAGAAATAGAACAATACAGCTACGACAAGTATGAGCGTGATGATGGTGACACACAATGCCGAGAGCAGTTTGACTATCTTGTCAAGTGCGTCGATTTTCAGATACTCTCCTTTCAGCTCAAAGTATTCCTTAAGCCTTTCTATGAGTTGTGTCAAAGACTCTACGTTTCTGTCGCTTGAAAACATGTGCGCATGGGTTTGAAAACATGGAAAAGAATGTAGCGGGGCAGTGCGTAAAGGTGTTTCGTGTCTGTAGGTCCTCCACCTTCACGCACTGCCTGTACTACGCTTGACTTTACTCGGCAGGATTAGCTTCCTGAATGTCATCCACCAGGTCGCAAACCTCCTTACGACTCAACTTGATGTTGTGCTTCTTCAGGAAATCCTCTACAGTTCCTGTCAGTTTCTCACGAGTGTCAACACCTTTTTCAGGAGCAAACAGCAAACCTGCAACCGCTCCGACCAATGCACCGCCTAAGAATGCGCTGATGTAACCTAAACTTTTCATGTTCATACGTGTTGTTTTTGTGGTTAAACAATGTTTTAGACTAAAAGATACACAGGAGTTGTCAGAACCTCTGATGCTTTTTCTTCTTGTTGCAAATGTATGGAATGTTTTCTGAAATACGTCTATGATTTCTACGATTTTTTGTTAAAATGACACGTTTTTTGCTATTTAACAAACTTTAGAAGCCGCAGACACTCCGTTTACATTCTAATTTTGTAACTTCGCGAAAAATTATGTGCCGATTCAAGCAAGCATTGAATCATTTGCGTTTAATCAAAATACAAAATATCGAGAGATTATGAAGAAAATAATGGTTATGGTGGCTTCCTTGTGTGTGGCCATGTCATTCACCGGCTGCAAGTCAAGCGAAAGTGCGTATAAAAAGGCATACGAGAAGGCAAAGGCTCAAGAGGCTTCACAGGCACCTGCAGAGCAGATACAAGACCAGAGTGCGGTAGTGACCCCCGTAGAGGAGAAACCTGTCACTGAGGTGAGAATCGTGGATAATGCAGACAACGTACAGGTGCGCCAGGAAAAGGTGTCCGTGGTTAACGGTTCCGGACTGAAGAACTATAGCGTAGTTGTGGGTTCGTTCCTGAACAGAGCCAACGCCGAAGGTTTGCAGCAGCAGCTCCGTGATGCAGGCTACGACGCACAACTGGTGAAGAATGAGGAGCGCAATATGTTCCGCGTGGTTGCCGCCACTTTTGACAGCAAGGCAGATGCAGCAGCCAGCAGAAACGAATTCCGCGCCAAGTATCCCGACGCCTGGTTGCTCAATAACGCACAATAAACCTCTATTTCGTTTTCTGTAAGGGTATTCTTTTGAACCATAAGAACTGTGGCGAGAATTCTGGCAGTTGATTACGGAAAGAAGAGAACAGGATTGGCAGTGACCGACCCCCTGCAGCTCATAGCAGGTGGGTTGGCTACTGTTCCTACAGCCGACCTGTTTGCCTTTTTGACTGATTATTTCGGAAAGGAAGAGGTGGAACTGGTAGTTGTGGGAGAACCGCGCCAGAACGACGGTAGTCCCAGCGAGAATTATTCCCGTGTCAAGCAGTTTGCCGCATCTTTCAAAAAGAGGTTTCCGCATACACCCATTGACTTCTATGATGAACGCTTCACTTCTGTATTGGCGCATCATGCGATATTGGAAGGATGCCTGAAGAAAAAAACAAGACAGGATAAGGCACTGGTGGATGAGGTCAGTGCTGCTATCATACTGCAAGACTACATGTCTTCTCAAAAATTTCAACTAAGGAAGAAATAAAATGATTTTACCGATTTACATCTACGGTCAGCCGGTACTGAGAAAGGTGGCAGAGGACATTACACCAGACTATCCCGGTCTTGATGAGTTTATCAAGGATATGTGGGACACCCTGGCGGATTCTGAAGGTATCGGACTGGCTGCTCCACAAGTGGGACGCTCTGTCAGGGTTGTTGTGATTGACTTGGATGTGTTGTCTGAAGACTTGCCTGAATACAAGGGCTTCAGAAAGGTGTTTATCAACCCCCATATTGTGGAGTATGATGATACTCATACCGATGTTTCGGAAGAGGGATGCCTGAGCCTGCCTGCCATCCATGAGCGCGTCCAGCGCCCCACGCGCATCCATGTAACGTATCTGGACGAGCAGATGCAGCCCCACGACGAGTGGGTACAGGGTTATCTGGCAAGGGTGATGCAGCATGAATTTGACCATCTGGAGGGAAAGGTCTTTGTTGACCGTATCTCTCCGCTGCGCAAACAGCTCATAAAGAGTAAGCTGAGGGCTTTGCTTCAAGGCCGTTTCCGCTGTGGGTACAAGACCAAACTGGCTTCACGATGATGCGTTTTCTCATATCTCTCGTATTCTCTTTCCTGCATCTATCAGCTTATTCCCAATATAATACCGACCGATTACTGATGATAGGGCGTAGTGCGCTTTATTATGAAGACTATGTACTTTCTATCCAGTATTTCAACCAGGCGATAAGTGCCAAACCTTATCTTTATGAACCCTGGTTTTTTCGTGGATTGGCAAAATACTATCTGGAAGACTTTCTCGGAGCGGAAACCGATTGTACCAAAGCCATAGAGCGCAATCCCTATGTGGTCAGCAACTACGAGCTTAGGGCCATCGTCCGAATCAAGAGAAGTAATTTCCCCGGGGCTGCCGACGACTACAGCAGAGCCATCAAATATGCTCCCGACAACCAGAACCTGTGGCATAACCGTGTGCTCTGCCATATCCAGAACAAGAACTACAGTCAGGCAATAACCGAACTTGACACCATCTCCCGCAGATGGTCCAACTATGCCCCTGCCTATAGCATGAGGGCAGAAGTGATGCTGTTGCAGAAAGATACCGTCCACGCCTTGCAAGCACTTGACAAAAGCATTGAGATTGACGCATACGATGGGGTGGTGTGGGCTGCAAAGAGCAATATCTATCTGAGCCGCGGACAATGGAAATCTGCAGAAGAGGCTTTGGACAAGGCAATCCATCTCAAGCCCAAACAGGCTGGCTATTACATCAACAGGGCACTGGCTCGAATGAAGCAGAACAATCTGCGAGGTGCTATGGCAGACTACGATACGGCACTGGATGTAGATCCCAACAACTTTCTGGGGCATTATAACCGAGGCTTGTTGCGTGCACAGGTTGGAGATGACAACAGGGCTATCACCGACTTTGATTTTGTGCTGACGGTAGAACCCGACAATTACATGGCACTTTTCAACCGTGCTTTACTGCTCGAAGCTACGGGTGACGTCAAAAAGGCCATCGAAGACCTGTCGAAAATCATTAAGCAGTACCCGAATTTCTGGGCAGGATTGGAGCATCGTGCTGCATGTTACAGAAAACTGGGCATGACCAAAAAGGCAGAACAGGACGAGTTCCGCGTCTATAAGGCGCAATTGTACAAGCACCTGTATGGCATACAGCCCAGACTGAACAAGGAACAGCTGCGCAAGCGGAGTGACGATGATGACTTGGACAAGTACAACCAGATTGTGATTGCCGACGAGCAGGAAGAGGTACATGAATACAAGAACGAGTACAGGGGAAAGGTGCAGAACCGCAGGGTGGATATGGTGTTCAAACCGATGTATGCCATGTCTTACATGCACTCACACAATGAAGTAAAGCGCTATGTGCCCTTCTCTTCAGAGATAGACGCCATCAATAACCAGAGCCTCTTTGGCAAGAAGGTATATATATCGTGCGATGTGCCTGCGCTTACGGAAAACGAGTCTAAGGAATACTTTGACTATATTGCCCTGCTTTCAGAACTCGCGGGGAGAACAGATGCCTCAAAGTTGGCTGCTGTGCTGTTCCAAAGGGCAATAGCCTATACTGTGACCCAGAATCTGGATGAAGCCAAAGACGACCTTACCGCTTGTATTGCATCCGACAGCACTATGGTAGTGGCATATTGGCAGCGGGCTATTTGCTATGCCAAACAGGCTGATTTTCTCAAGTCTCAGGGAAAGGAATGCCAACTGATGCTCGCTTCGGCTGTCAATGACCTGTCGGCTGCCATCCATTTTGACCAGCAGAATCCTTATCTGTATTACAACCGTGCCAACGTATATGTGATGCTCAACGACATGGCGCGAGCAGTGGAAGACTATTCGCGTGCCATCGTACTGGACAAGAATATGGCAGAAGCCTATTTCAATCGGGGAATAGCCCGTATCCGTCTGTCATATAAAACGCAGGGAGTTCAGGATTTGAGCAAGGCTGGTGAACTGGGATTGTATGAGGCATACAGCATCATCAAGCAAACCACAAAATAATTTTCCGTAATCCTTGCTTTTGTTACAGATTTAAACACTAATTTTGTAGCCGCAAAAACAAACATATATTGTAGATATGATAAACATTCAATTTCCGGATGGCTCTGTTCGCTCGTATGAACAGGGTGTGACCGGACTCCAGATTGCCGAAAGCATTTCACCTGCTTTGGCACGCGACGTTATCGCCTGCGGTGTAAATGGTGAAACAGTAGAATTGAACCGTCCTATCAATGAGGACTCTTCCATCGCCCTGTACAAGTGGGAAGATGAGGAGGGCAAGCATGCATTCTGGCACACCTCGGCACACTTGCTGGCAGAGGCTTTGCAGGAGTTGTACCCTGGCATCCAGTTTGGTTTTGGTCCTGCCATCGAAAACGGCTTTTTCTATGATGTGCTGCTCCCCGGTGGAGAGAGCATCAAGGAGGGCGACTTCCCCCAGATAGAGGCAAAAATGAAGGAACTGGCAGGCAGGAAAGAGCCTGTTGTGCGTAAGGAAGTGGCAAAGGCGGATGCGCTGAAGGAATTTGGTGCCGCAGGTCAGAGTTACAAGTGCGAGCACATTGATCAGGATTTGGAAGACGGCACCATCACCACCTATACACAAGGTTCGTTTACCGACTTGTGCAAGGGTCCCCATTTGCTGAATACAGGTGCCATCAAGGCTGTCAAACTGACCAGCGTGGCGGGTGCCTTCTGGCGTGGTGATGCCAACCGTGAGCAGATGCAGCGTCTTTATGGCATTTCCTTCCCTAAGAAAAAGATGCTCGACGAGTACCTGGTGATGATAGAAGAGGCAAAGAAGAGAGACCACCGCAAGATTGGCAAGGAAATGGAACTC
>JBJEKQ010000113.1:0-28669 GCA_051878715.1 Prevotella sp. | reverse complement strand
TTTTCATTGTTATCTTACCTCAGAGATGTTGCACTTCTAATTGGAAAGAGCGGTTAGGCGTTATGATGATAACAACTTTTGTTTTTGAGCGGATGTCTTTATGTTTTGAGGGCGCAATGTGGTTTCATCGTAACCGAAAAACGGAAAGGCAGATGACAAAAAGCAAGTTTGTTTGCGCATAACAGCCTATTGACTGATTTGGGTTTAAGAAATGATGATGGAGAGTATTTCAGGAATAAGGGAATCCCCTTCGGGAGTTCAGGAGTCAAGGAGTTGGCTGCTCAACTCCTTGACTCCTGGAAACGTCCGAAACGGGTTTATCTGCGCTTCAGCACATACATGCCTGGTACAATACTGACAGAGGGGCGGTTTGCATCCAGTGTGTGCACGCATCTGCCGTTCATGTCGTACACCGTGAGATGACTGCAGTCTTGCGGCAGATACAGTTTACCTTGGGTCACGCACACTGTCTGCGATTGTGTTGAGGAATGTTCCTCTCCGTTGCCTTTCACTCCCTTGATGCCGGTGGAGGCATTGGCTATCTCCACCGCCTGGGTGTTCATCACGCGGCAGTCGTTCTTGTCCTTGGCGTTGTAGTTTGCCACAAATGCCACTGCCTGCATCTTCTGCACGTTCCAGTCCTCGGGCAGTGTGATGGTGAAAGTGGTGCTTGCCTGCATGGATGAGCCCCATACGGGCGTGAGATACTTGCGCAGCAGATGCCTGTGGTAGTATGTTCCTGCCACTCCTGCCTGCGACTCCGTTGCCACACTGTCTTCGGTGAGCATCACGGTGAGCCTCAGACTGTCGGGCGTTTCGGTGGCAAGCAGTGTCTCGGTGCCTATGTTCAGCGTCAGTTGTCGGGTAGCGTCATCATAGGTCTTGTCCATGCTGATATCCACAAAGGCGGGGGTGTTCAGGCAGTTCTTGAACGGTGTTGTCAAATCGCTGAGGTCTGTCACGGGCACATTGTCTTCATACACCTTGGGATAGTTCAATGCGTCGCAGGTGCGGTCGAACATGACGGCAGGTGCATACAGGAAGGATGGCTTGTAGAACCACTCCATCGTGATGCTTTCGGGCAGAGTGAACTGGTCGGTATAGAATCCGGAATGATGCCCCACCTCCACCACATCGCTGTTGTTTTTAAATATCCAGTTGATGTATTCATGTCCTCCGGGGCATCCGGTGCAACGTTCTGTGGAGAACACTTCGAGCAGCACCTTCCTGTCGGTCCAGTTGTTCACCAGTGTCAGGTTCTGCAGGCGCGAACTGTTGTCGGCTGCATAGACGTCTGTCTGTCCGTTGATGTTGGTCACCTCCATCTTGCAGGGATATGTTCCCTCGTCCTCTGACATGTAAAAATAGAGAGGCACGGTGGCACGGGTGCGGTAGGGTATTTTTCCACAATCGAAAGTATCTGCACCCATCTTCTTGTCGCCGTTCCACAGGGTTACCTCCAATGAAGTGGCATCCTCTGTGCCCAGGTTCAGCACCTCTATCGAGGAGTTCCAAAAGTTATTTGTGCGGGTGTATGCAGGCATCACGGCATGTGTCACCACCACATTGTGCTTGGGCAGCGACTCACCGCTCACCGTGGCATAGATGGAGGCGCTGGACGCATCGCTCATCACCTCCCACTTGTCCTCGCCCTTCATCAGCCATTCCTGTCCGTCGAGCAGGCGGGCGCCGTATCTCAGAAAGCGCACGCCGGTGGTGCGGTAGCCCATTACAAGAGCATCGCCGGTGATGTTTAGCGGGGTGTCCAGTGTCACGGTGTTCCATCCTGCTGATGTGGGCACCACCTTCTGTTCGAGAATGGAGGTGGCATCGTTGATATGGTGCTTGAAGAACACCACAAGTTCTGTGGCACCGGCATTGAGATCTACCGATACCTGCGTGATGGCATTGCCCTTGAGGGGTTGCATCAGTGCCTCGCCGAGCAGGGTGGCGGCACCTGTGGTGGCGGCAGTGGTCACCTGCTTGTATTGCGCCGACTTGATAACGCCGAGCGATACCTGTATCTGCTGTTCTTCACCATGTGCTGCCATGCCGGGCAGGCACAGCAGCACGATGGAGGCAATCAGTGATTTGATCATGTCGATAGGATATTTTTATCTTGCCACTTTGAATGACTGTGTGCCATGGGCAGTGTTCACCTTCACCACGTAAACGCCGCTGGGCATACCGGCAAGGCTGAAACTCTTTCCCTGACCTCCCTGAGCCACACGCTTGCCGGCAGCATCGTAGATGCAGGCACTGCTGTACTCTCCGTTGACAAACAGGGCACCACCCTTGCGGTAGTCCACCTTCACGCTGCTGTCCACACGCTCAGACAGCGAGATACCGTCGGTGCCGCCCGTCTTCATTGCCAGGCAGGGAGTGTAATATACACCGGCATCGGTGATATGCATTGTGCCGCCTACCTTTACAGAGCCGTCGGCGCTGGCGTCGAGTACAGTCTGTATGCCCGACTCAGAGTTGCCCACCAAGGTGCCGTCATCGGTCACAGCCGTAACCATTATATCCACATACACTAATTTATTGTCGGTGGTGTACTTGAAATACTTAACAGATGCGTCCTCCAACTGGTAATAGCCATACATGTTGCCTTGGGTATCCACGCACTTGACGATACCTCCGTTGAAGTTCTTGTAGTCGTCATCCACTTCGCCGCAGTTGAACAGTTGCCACAGTTTTCCGTCGCGGATGAATGCAGGGTTCTGTCCGCCGCTGCCAGCGGTGTTCACGCCCACCACGGTCTTGCCGTCGTCGGTGATGTCATATACCACGAAATACTGGAACGATATAGAGTCTGCCACCTCTTTCCATTCGCCGGTGTTCCCGTCAAACATCATGCTGTTCTTGTATATGTCGTCATACACCTTGTCGATGACATACTCGTTGCCGCTCTTCTTCCACACACAGGGAGCGGTCACTGAACTTTCGAGCAGTCCCAGGAAGGTGTTCTTGAATCCTCTGGTCAGGCAAATCTGTCCGGCAATGTATTCCCCGTCGGGGGTCACTGCCACGGCTCCGGACAATGCGTATGGGTCATCGGTATTGTAATAGGTGGAATAGTTTTCTGGCACGGGCAGTGCCTTCCAGTCCTCGTACAGCGTGCGATAGCCCGGTTTCATAAGGGATTTGGTCTCTGCATACTCTCGCTTCTCAAAGCCTCCCACCATCAGTCCGTCGTTGGTCACGTCATTCAGATAGATGCGGTTGGAGGCATCGTTCATCAGGAACAGCTCTTCATTGTCCTGTGCGTCAAAGAAGAAGGCGCAGCCCGTATAGTTCTGGAAGTCATAGCCTACAGCATAGCGACCATTGGCAGATACTTTGACAAAAGGTCCGTTGAGGAAATAACTTTCGCCATCGTCAGCCACCCACATCTGTTCGGAATAGTCGAAGATTCCGTAGCCGTTCTGTGCGGCTGTAGGAACGAAGGCAGCACATAACGCCACTGCCATGGAAAGTAATTTTTTTCTCATAATGAATGTTGTTTAGTTAATTTTGTAATTTTGACGTAAAATGGGGTCTGTGGTTTAGTTGTCGGCTTCCCGCCGTTCTACATATACTCCGCTGCAAAAGTACAATTTTATTCTTGATAAACCTAAATCTATTGATAAAGAATGCCTTTTTAGTAGAAATTATGGAGGCAATTATGCAAAACGCCTGTATCGGTCTATAGTAAGCTCTTAAAAACAACTGATGGGATGGCACAATGCACCATCCCATTCCGGTTGATATTTCTCAGGCATCGACAGATGCTTCATTGGTACTATTTCACCTCCCAGATGTCGTTGGTCTCCAGAAGTTCTTCAAAGCAGTGGTATTTTTTCGTACCCTTCACCTCTTCTATCTGTGCGTGCACCGACTCGTTGTAGGTGGGTGCCTCTACGTCGCGGATCACACCCAATGCCACTGGGAAACCGTGCTCGTTGTCCATCATCGCCAGTTTCAACTGCAAGGTATTGTCCTCGCAGTGGGCATCGTGTACCAGCACATCGTCGATGGTGTAGCCGTCTTTACCCATCTCCACCACCTTTAGTCCGAAACCTTCCTGCACCAGTCCATACTGATTGTTTTCTCCGAACACCAGTTTCTCGCCGTGTTTCACATAGATGGCGTTCTTCTTGCGTCCCTCCTTGTTGTAGATGGGATCATAACAGCCGTTATTGAAAATCACGCAGTTCTGCAGTATCTCGCATACGGATGCGCCCTTGTGGTTATAGGCAGCCTTGAGCACTTCAACGGTGGCAGGGGCATCGGTAGCCACAGCGCGGGCAAAAAAGCGACCGCGAGCACCGAAGCACAGTTCTGCCGGTCGGAAGGGGTCTTCCACCGTTCCGTAAGGACTGGACTTGCTGACGAAACCGCGAGGACTGGTGGGAGAGTACTGTCCCTTGGTCAGTCCGTAGATACGGTTGTTAAGCAGTATCATGTTGATGTCGATATTACGTCGCATGGCGTGGATGAAGTGGTTACCACCGATGGCGAGTCCGTCACCGTCGCCGCTAATCTGCCATACCGCAAGGTCGGGGTTTGCCACCTTGGTGCCGGTAGCGATGGCGGCAGCACGTCCGTGCACCGTCTGCATGGCATAGGTGTTGACATAGTAGGGCAGGCGGCTGGAACATCCGATACCCGAAATCACCGCGATATTGTGTGGAGCTACACCCACCTCTGCCATTGCCTTGTGCAGCGAAGCCAGAAAGAAATGGTCACCACATCCCGGGCACCATCTGGGCTGCCCTTTCTTATAATCGGAAGCAGTAAGCTCCCCAACATTCTTATCTAATTGTTCCATCTTTCTTTGTTCTTAATTCTTAACATCATCAATAATTCGCGCAAATGCTTCTGTTAACTCTGTGACAACAAAAGGCTGACCCTTGACCTGATTGAACTGGCAGGGCACAAAACCGTCCACCTTGGTACGCAGGTAGGCGGCAAACTGTCCCAGGTTCTGCTCCGCCACTACCACTTTCTTGTATTTCTTCAGCACCTCAGCGGTGTTCTTGGGCAGGGGGTTGATATACTTGAACTGTGCCAAAGCCACTTTCCTGCCCTTGGCACGTAATTCGTCCATGGCACTATAGAGATGACCGAAGGTACTTCCAAAGCCCACTATCAGCAGGTCGGCATCCTCCTTGTCACCGTAAACCTCCACATCGGGTACGGAAATCTTTGCCACCTTCTCGGCTCTCAGCCTGCACATCATGTCGTGGTTTTCAGGCTCGGTGGAAATGGCACCTGTCTTGCCATCCTTTTCCAGTCCGCCAAGGATATGGGTGTAGCCTTCCTGTCCGGGGATTGCCCAGTAGCGCACCTTGCTCTCCTCATCACGGAAGTAGGGGGTATAGTTGCCCTTCATCTCTGCTGTCACATAGTGTGGGTTGATGGCAGGCAGCTCGTTGATGGCAGGCAATTTCCATGCGCCAGAACCATTGGCGATGAAAGCATCAGTAAGCAACATCACGGGGGTGAGGTGCTCCAGGGCTATGCGGCTTGCCTGATAGGCGGCATCGAAGCAGTCGGTAGGACTGAGGGCGGCTATCACCGGCATGGGACTCTCTCCGTTTCTGCCATAGAGAGCCTGCAACAGGTCGGTCTGTTCGCTCTTGGTGGGCAGACCGGTAGAGGGACCTCCACGCTGCACATCCACTATCACCAAGGGCAACTCGTCGATTACAGCCAGGTTCATTGCCTCCGACTTCAGGCAGATACCGGGTCCTGAGGTAGAGGTCACGGCCAGCGCTCCGGCAAAGGAGGCACCTATCGCACTGGCACATCCGCTAATCTCGTCCTCGCACTGCACGGTAATCACGCCGCACGACTTGTGTTTGGCGAGTTCGTGCAAGATGTCGGTAGCAGGGGTGATGGGGTAGGAGCCTAAAAACAGGCGCAGTCCTGCCTTCTCTGCGGCAGCCACCAATCCGTAGGCAGTAGCTTTGTTGCCCGTGATGTCCATGTACCTTCCAGGCACTTTTTCCGTAGATTCTATGCGATAGGTGGCAGGCACGCCGGCATGCACGTTGTGACCGTAGTCAAAGCCTGCCTGCACCACCTTGATGTTGTTCTCGGCAATCTGAGGTTTCTTGGCAAACTTGTCTCTCAGATAGTTGTTTACCAGATTCAGGTCACGGTTAAAGAGCCAGCACACCAGTCCTAAGGCAAACATGTTGCGGCATTTCAGTATTGCCTTGTTGTCCATTCCGCTGTCAGCCAGACAGTCCTTCACCATCTTGGTGATAGGGCACGCCACCACTCTGTCGGGGTCGATACCCATTTCGCCCAGATAGTCCTCAGAGGCAAACTGTGCCTTTTCCAGATCCTTGGCTCCGAAACTGTCGGTATCTATAATGATGGTGGCTTGTGGCTTGGTGTACTTATATTGTGTCTTCAATGCGGCAGCATTCATGGCTACCAGTACATCGCATTTGTCGCCCGGGGTATATACGCGCCCTGCGCCGATGTGTACCTGAAATCCTGACACACCGGTGAGCGAACCTTGCGGGGCTCGGATGTCTGCGGGATAGTCGGGGAATGTGGATATGCCGTTACCCACTGTGGCCGACACTGTGGAAAAGATGTTTCCCGCCAACTGCATTCCGTCGCCTGAGTCACCGGAGAAGCGAACCACCACTTGGTCCAACTCCTTTACTTCCAATTTTTCTGCCATACCTATTTATTCATTTAATGTATATAGAAACGTTTACAGACTGCAAAGGTCGCAAAGTTTATTGAGATAACAAAATCTTTTGCAATAAAACTGCCTTATTAAGTGTAAAAAGTGTGATTAACAAGGTTTTTGCATTATCTTTTTGTTATCTTATATCCTGTTTTGCTTACTTTTTGCCGTATTTGCAATCTGCTGCGTGTCTTTAGGCAAGCCTTCGGTATGGCGGGCAGTGCTTTTATCCGTTCATTCGTCGTCGTCGGCAATGGTAAAGTCCAGCTGGCGCTTCTCCACGTTGGCTCCTGCCACCTTGATGCGCACGGCATCGCCCAACTGGTACTTGTGGTGATGGCGGCGTCCGACGAGTCGGTAGTTGCGCTCGTCGAAGTCGTAGTAGTCATCGTCGAGGTCGCGCATGGGCACCATTCCCTCGCAGTGGTTCTCGTCTATCTCGCAGTATATTCCATAACTCTGTATGCCACTGATGTGTGCGTCATAAACATTCCCAATCTTGTCTTCCATAAACTCCACCATCTTGTACTTGATGCTGTCGCGCTCGGCGTTCTGTGCCACCAGTTCCATGTCGCTACAATGCTCGCACAGTTCCTCATAGTGGTCTTTGTTGGCAGAGCGTCCGCCCTGCTGGTAACGTGTCAGCAGGCGGTGGAGCATGGTGTCGGGATAGCGTCTGATGGGCGAGGTGAAATGGGTGTAATAGTCGAAAGCCAGTCCGTAGTGGCCGATGTTGTGTACGGAATACTTTGCCTTCATCATGGCTCTCAGTGCCACCGTCTCTATCAGCCGTTGCTCCTTGTGTCCGGCACAGCCGTCCATCAGTTGGTTCAAGCTCTTGGAGATGGCTCCTTTGGTGCCCGAAGTCTTGAGCTTGTAGCCAAACTTGGTGACAAATTCCCGCAAGGTCTCCAGTTTGGTAGGGTCGGGCTGGTCGTGTACACGGTAGGGTATAGTCTTTGCCTTGGTGCCTTTCTTCACCTTGCCCACGCTCTCTGCCACGGTTTTGTTGGCAAGCAGCATGAACTCTTCTATGAGTTGGTTGGCATCGAGCGACTTCTTGAAGTAGCAGCGGATAGGCTTGCCCGTTTCATCTACGTCAAAGTGCAGTTCCTCACGGTCAAATTTCACCGCACCGTTCTTGAAGCGTTTCTCTCTCAGTTTCTTTGCCAGTGCGTCGAGTCTCAGCAGCATTTGGTCTTGCCGGTTCAGGTTTTTCCGTTGCTCCTCAGTGTCGTCACGGTGCTGTTCTATCACCTGCTGTACCTCTTCATAGGCAAATCGCCGGTCGCTCTTTATCACGGTGTGTGCCAGGTGCCAGTGCTTTATCTCCGCCTCGTCGTCCAGTTCAAAGATGGTGCTGTAAGCGAGTTTCTCCTCATCAGGACGCAGCGAGCAGATGAAGTTGCAGAGCCTCTCGGGCAGCATGGGGATGGTGCGATCTACCAGATACACGCTGGTGGCACGTTTCTGCGCCTCTTTGTCAATGATGGAGCCCTCCTTCACATAGTGCGACACATCGGCAATGTGCACGCCCACTTCCCACAATCCGCTGTCGGTGCGGCGAATGGACAAGGCATCGTCAAAGTCCTTGGCGTCCTTGGGGTCGATGGTACAGGTATATACCTCACGGAAGTCCTCGCGCTCGGCGTAGTCCTGCGCTGTTATCTCTGCGTTTATCTTTTCGGCGGCAGCCTCCACCTCCTTGGGATATTTGTAGGGTAGTCCGTACTGTGCCAGTATGGCGTGCATCTCGGCATTGTTCTCTCCCTGTTTTCCCAGTATGTCTATCACTGTTCCGGTCATGTTCTTGTGTTCTGCATCGGGCCATTGCGTCACTTTCACCACCACCTTATCATCGGTCTTGCCACCCTTCAGCTTGCTTTTGGGTATGATGATGTCGTGTGCAAACAGGTTGTCGGGAGTCACCAGTACTGCCAGGTCTTTCTCCACCCGCAACTTTCCTACAAACTCGGTGCGCTTGCGTTGCAGCACGGCAGTCACCATCGCCTCCTTGATATGCTTTTCGCGGCGCGCCATAAATGCCACCTGAACCCTGTCTCCGTCGAGGGCGCTCATAGAGTTGCGCTCTGCCACAAACACCGGTTGGCTGCCGTCATCGGGGATGAATGAGTTCTTGCCGTTCGCCTTGCGTCTGAAGGTGCCTTCCTGGAGTTGTGTCTTCGTGTTGAGCCTGTACTGGTTCTCGCTCACCTTGGTCAGAAAATCGTCCCATGCCATTTCCTCCATCACGTCGATGGCAAGCATCTTCATGGGGTGTGTCACCAACTTGAGTGTCTTGAATATCTGTTTGAAACTGAAGGTCTCTCCCGGGTTGTTCTGGAAAAAATTTTCCAGCATTTCCACTATCTGCTTCTTGGTAATGCGTTTCCCGCCTTTTTTCTTTCCCATAGTCGTACCGTTTTGGTGTAACGTGTTTTTCGAGATGGCGTCCGCATTGTCCCGAGGGGACTCAATGCTGCCTGCCTCTTGCTATTGCAAACATACGAAAAAAAACGGATACCCCGCAATTTTTTTCAAGAATTAACCGAAATGTTATACTCCCGTAACGATTCGGTAACAGCGCACATTCCGGGGGGGAGAAACAGTTCTATATGGGTGGGAGGAAATTAAACCATTGGCCGGCGGCTGCATCTAAAGTGTGATGAGACACATGCCATTATATACCGACTTGGTTTTCTGCATAGTGCTGCTGCCGCTGATGATTATCGCTTTTCCCGTAGAGCGATGGTGGGCAACGGCACCCGTATATTTCTGCCTGTTCGTTGTATGGCTTTACACCACCTATTTCCTTTACAGTCATTATATTGTGCCGGGACTGTTCAGAAACAGGCAGAGGCGAATTGCCGCCATTGTCTGCATCGCGGTGTCATTGGCTGTGACTGCCCTTTTCTCCACCTACGAGATAACATCACCCTATTACCATCTGCGGCGACAGTATGCCAGGGCAGAAATCATGAGGATACCCGTGTGGGGAGCCCGCCCCAACCAGCAGGCTGTGTGGCTGCACTACATCGTTGTGGTCACCTTCTGTTTTGCCGTGGGCATGGTGAGTGAAGCCTACAGGCAACGTCTTGCCCGTGAGGAGATGGAGCTGGAACGGAGAAAGGCAGAACTTGCACTGTACAAGGTACAGGCCAATCCCCATTTTCTGTTCAATACTCTGAACACCCTCTACGGGCTGCTTATCACAGGCTCGGACAAGACGGTGGAGATGATGGAGAAATTCATCAACCTGACCAAATACATCTATCTGAATGCCCGGCGCGACTTCATTCCGCTCAGTGAGGAGGTAGAATACATGGAACAGTACATCGACCTGCAAAGGCTGCGTGTGGGCACAAATGCGGATGTGAGGTTTACGTATCACATGGAAAACGGACAACAGGAAATTCCTCCCATGCTTCTTATTACCTTTGTGGAGAATGCCTTCAAATATGGAATTTCATCGTTTGAACCTTGTTTCATCAGCATCGGTCTCAATCAGGAGCAGGACGGGCATCTTGCGTTTACAGCCAAAAACTCGGTGGTGCAACAAGACAGGAAGGCATCTACGGGAATGGGTATCGAGAACTGCAGAAGGCGACTGGAGCTGCTCTATCCGGGGCGTTACACGCTGACATACGGGAAAGAAGGAAACGACGTGTTTGCTGTATATCTGACGTTAGGAAAGGAGGATGCCGCATGTTGAGGTGTGTAGCCATTGATGATGAACCCATCGCCCTCGCTATCCTGATTCGCTACTGCGAAAAGCATGGGGACATCATGCTTGAGACATATACCTCGCCTGTCGAAGGCATGGCGCGTATCAAGGCGTGCAAACCGGATGTGGTGCTGCTCGACATAGAGATGAACGGAGTGTCGGGATTGGAGCTTGCCAAGAGGTTGCCGCAGGAGTGCTGCCTGATATTTACCACAGCATACGCTGGCTATGCCCTCGACGGGTTCAATGTCAATGCCCTCGACTTCCTGCACAAGCCTTATTTCTATGAGCGCTTCTGCAAAGCCATGCAGAAAGCCGAACAACAGTTGCAGATGAACAGATTGCTGAAAGTAGCATCCAGGGAGCAGCGACAACTGATGCTGAAAGTGGATTACAGGAACGTGCTCGTAAGCGTAGATACCATCGTGTACATCGAATCGATAGGCAATTATGTGAGGTTACATTTGACCGACGGCAGCAGTGTGATGTCGAAGCGCACGCTGGGCAGTATCAGGGAATCGTTGCCCGAAGAGGACTTCCTGCAGATACACCGCTCGTTTGTGGTTGCACGCCGCAGGATAGACAAATTTACCGGTACCGAGGTCTTGGTGGATGGGAAAAGACTGCCCATCGGCAGGAAGTATGCCAGTCAGGTGGCGGATACATTACTTATGAAGCATTCCTGTACATAGAGGGAGTCTTGCCGGTGTGCGCCTTGAAGAACCTGACAAAATGTTGGGGATATTCAAAGCCGAGGCACAGGCTCACCTGGTTGATGCTTAGGGATGTGTCGTTGAGCAGTCGCTTGGCTGTTGCAAGGACATGATCTGCAATGAAGTCCTTGGCGGTTTTTCCGGTCTCCATCCTGATCAGACTCCCGAAGTAACCGTTGGAGAGGCAGCACTTGTCGGCAAAATAAGCCACGGTGGGCAACCCTTCGTATTGGGCTTTGGTGGCCAGATAATCCTTGAGCATTGTCTCGAACTTTTTCACGACGGAATGGTTTATCTCTTCGCGGGTGATGAACTGGCGGTCGTAGAACCTAAGACAGTAATTGAGCAGCAGTTCTATATTGGAAACGATAAGGTCGCGGCTGTGCTTGTCAATGGAGCGGTGAAGCTCCTCTTGAATCATAGAGAGTACTCCGCGGAAAATCTCTATCTCGCCTGTCGATAGGTGGAGCGCCTCGTTGCTGGTATAGGAGAAGAACTCGTAACGTCCCATGTTCTTGCCCAAGGTGGTACGGGCAAGCAGGTCGGGATGGAACACAAGTGCCGTCCACTTGGGACTTCTCACTCCGGGAACGGGCTGCACATGGATGGTCTGTCCGGGTGCAAAGGTTGTCACGGTCATCTCGTCAAAATCATATTTGGTGCGCCCGTAAGAGATTCGGCATCCTTTGTTCTCCTTCAGGAAGAGTGCATAAAGACCATAATGCACGGTGTATTCTTCCAATTCCCTCCGCTTGTCGTATCTTACGACACTGACCAGGGGATGAAGGGTCTCAAAACCATATTCCTCATTGAATGACTGTACGGAATCAAATCTTATTTCTCTCATTTGTTCGGATGTTATGTTTGAACTTTCTGCAGTATGCAGCAAATGCTACTGCAAAGATACATCATTCGGGTGTAAAACGGATTACCTGTATTTGGGATAAATTTACCTTTTTAGGTGGTGTTACAGTTCTATTTTCAAATTGACATCAATGATGATATGGGCAATAAAGTTCACGTGAGTTCGATGAATTAAAATAAGCACAGCTGTGTGTCTAATACTGATACATGGCTTTTTGGGGAAATACAATAAGCAGCGATAGCCCCCAGCAGGTTCACGATGAAATTGTCAAAGCAACAATTTTCGCTGGTCACCAAATTTACAGGCACTTATATTTCATCGAACTCACGTTAAGTTATTTTTCACCGTCACTTATAGAACCCACCTGATGTTTGTCTGCACCCGCATCTAAGGTTCGGTAGAGGGTGGAGGAAAGGAGAGGAGTAAGGCGGTTTCTCTCTTCTCACAGGTGGAAAAATTTGTTGCTTTAGGGTGTAAAAACTGACGGAAGTAATAAATAATGTTAAAATTACCCCCCCCGAACCAAAATATTAACAGTTATTAAGCATTTGGTATCGTTTCTTTGTCATATATTTGCCGCCGAAACAGGCACCGCTCTGTTCCAGTCCAAAACAGAAATTTAAATTAACCTAAACAAAAAACTGAAATTCTGTTGGGGAAAATGACATCCTGAAAAGTGATTGAAATAACAATAATAACTAAACCACAATTAAATTAAAAAAAAATCATGAAAAAATTAGCTACTAAATTATTAGTTGCCCTCGGATTGCTGACGTCCGGAGGGGCTTGGGCAACCGACTACGGTTTTAGCACAAGTATTGCAAGTGATAATACTGTTTCTGAAAAAACAGCATTGGCTACAGATGATGGTGTCACCGTTGCCATAGCACGTGGTTCGCAAAGTACGGGCTCTAGTAAAGGTGGCCTGTATTGGGGATCTACCACATCGCTCACCTTTAATGCGAAGTGTGAAAGGTCACAGTATAATGGTGCTGTATTTAATAGTTATCAGGATGGTGCTTGGACAGGTGCTACAATCACAATCCCTGCTGGATATAAACTCACCGCAACAAAGCTGTATTTTGAATTTGCAGGTCAGGACTATACATGGCATTACAAGGCTTCTATTGTAGATGCCAGTGGGGAAGTTCTAAACACGCCTGTTGATGAAAAGGTTAAACCAAAATCTTCAAGCGTTATCTCATACACGGAAAACCTTTCTAATATAGAACTTATGGGTACTGTGACAATCAAAATCCATTTTTATGGGGAAGTTACGGATGCAAGCAAGTATTGTTGTATTCCTGTGTTGAAACTTACCGGTACACTTGAAGAAAATATACAGACGCAGTATTTCAAGCCAACCATCACCATCGGCAAATATGATGCAACCACAGGCACCTATTCTGTTACAATGGCAGCATCTGATGAGGACGGTACTGTTTCTTATAAAATAGGTGACGGGGAATACAAAAGCTACTCAGAGGCAATCAGCGTGGCTCCCAACACAATAATCACAGCAAAGGTAACGGGAGATACCTATAAGGATTCTGAAGAAGCAAGCATAACAACAGGTGACATGCCTACTCTCGCTACTCCTACAGCTACTGCGACTGCATATAACTTTGCGGCAAACACCTACAGCGTAGCACTTAATGGTCCTGCAGGTGCTGCCATCAAGTATTCCACTGACAACTGGACTACAAGTGCTGATTATTCAGAAGCAATTGTTGTGGTTCCCGGTGCCACCATCAAGGCAAAGGCAGAGCAGACAAACATGACAACATCTGCAGACATGACGTATGCCGTTGCGGCTGCACCGGTGGGTGGTGCTGCTACGACACCGAAAGCATCAGGTACTTATTCAAGTTATGTGGATTACAACCTGGGTGCCATCACGATTCCGGGCGCATGTATTGCAGGTACAATCAACTCTGGTAGCTCATCGATTAGCGGATCTGTCAAGACACGCACAAATCAGGGCCTTAAAGCAGTTGAAGGAGACGGTTTCTATGTGAATGTTAACCCTGGCTATACCATTACCTCTATCACAATCAAGGGTCTTTCAAACCAGACCGCTGCCAATACATGTCAGGCTGTGTATGTTGACGGCGATGCAACGAACGTACTTGGCAGCGAAGTTGAACTCCCGCTTGCTTCCGCCAGCACTGTAGCAGCAGTAGATATTGTTGTCAGCGACATTCAGGCAAAAGATAGAATAGAATTTGATTTTAACAACAGCTATCAGGGACAGATGCTAATCACCGTGGAATACACCTGCTCTGGCGACATCACTCTTAATAGCGTAGAGTCTATGAGCAAAGGTTTCGCTACTCTCTCTGCACCACAGAACTTCACTGTGACAAACGGTACAGCATACAAAGCTCAGATTTCAGGCAATAACCTTGTACTGACAGCGCTGGAAGGCATCATTCCTGCCGGGAGCGGTGTGATTGTTGCTGGAGAAAAGGGTGCCGCCGTTACCGTGGAATATGTTGCTGATGATGCAACAGCCGACATGGATGGCAACGAATTGAAGGGTACTACTGTATGCACAAAGACATCAGACTTGCAGGGTGTTTATCAATATCTGATGGTGCTTCAGAAGAGCACAAATAAGTTCGTTTCATACACAGGTGAATACTTCCCCGCAAACAAGGCGTATGTGCTCTTAACTGGTGTTGTTAATAAAGCTAACCAACTCAGCATTGTCTTCTTGGATGATTCCACTGTAACAGGCATCAATGGCGTTGTTGCGGCAGAGGATGCAAATGCAGCCGTAGGCACCAAGCACATCGTCAACGGACAGGTGGTTATAAAGACCCAAAACGGTTATGTAAACCTCATGGGTGTGGCAGTGAAGAAGTAAAAAAAATAAATCTTAAATAAAACAATCAGACAAATGGAAAAGAAAGAATATTTGAAGCCTGCCATTACAGTAGTGGAACTCGGTAATGAACACATAATGGCTGATTCGTTTGCGAACAGTTTTCAGATAGATTATGACTCGTGTGTAGATGATGAGGATGAGATAGGTTAACCACACCAGTCTCAGAGTAAATAAAGGTTTCCCCACGTCTGTTGCAGGCGTGGGGTTTTTCGTGGACTTTTCCGATAAATATTTTTGTGAATTTACTTTGTCACGGAAAACAGAGCCTCATCTTTATGGCTGTCTTGAAAAGTTATTCTTTCACCATCACTTAAGGACGTAAAAGTGTGGGGAATCACATTTTTAAGGACGAAAAAAATGTACGGCAAAACACTTTTAAGGACGAAAACCGTGGCAGCATGAATTTCCCGTGGGGAAGGTAGATTTCCTGAGTCTGATGCCCATGAATTTTATGGAGTTTCTCAGGGCTTCGGGGCATGAGAGGCAGGCTAAATTGATAGAGGAGTCGAAGTGGGCCCCGGTGGTGTATGTGAAAGACCGGATTGTCAGACTGTTGCGATTATAATATTACGTAGGCGGTATGCCGGAGGCTGTGAAGGCTTACTGTGACCAATGATGTTCAGCCCTTTCTGAACGGTGTAAAGTAAGTCGGTTAATCGTCTCCTGTATTCAGATGTCCCGTAACCATTGTCATGACAGTGTCAATGCAGCTATTCTCATACTTGGAGAATAGCTGTCTTATATGTGTCTTCATAGGGCTATTGTTTTCCGTTCCGCGACGCGGAACGGAAAACGAAGCCGGCTCTCTTGCTGATTGTAGGCATAGCTTCATGAGAAAGAGAATACGGGTAAGATGAGAAACAAAGAAACCTTATAAAGACTAACGACAAACCCATCCACCGGTATTGGAAAGACAAGCTGACTGACGTGCTTATCGAGAGCGTGAAGTCTGACGATGGCATTTTGGTACATCTGTTTACCGAAGAGTATGAGCATCTGTTTGATTGGAAACGGGTTTTGGCGGAGGTGAAGGTCATCCTTTATCAGAGAATAAGGATTCATTCTGCAAATTGCCGTTTTCCGGAGAAGTCCCCATTGCTGGATGCAGAAAAAACTATACCTTTGCACGGAAGATGGATAAGAACTCATGAAGGAGGTATCGGATATCATTTACAGAGCGAATCTTCAAGACAATATGCATCAATACTCATTATTATATATGCTTGCCATCAATGTCGTGACATTCTTTCTGTACGGCATTGACAAATACAAGGCAAAGAAGGGCAAGTGGCGCATCTCCGAAGCCACTCTTCTCACACTTGCCGCTATTGGCGGCAGTATAGGAGCCTGGATGGGTATGAGATTTTGGCACCACAAAACGATGCATAAAAAGTTCAAGTATGGCGTACCTGTAATTTTCATTCTACAGGTAGTCCTGCTGATTTTTTTGCATACAAGAATATTGTGACATGGCAGCCGGGATAAAGAGAGTTATAGTTGCCTTTGATTCGTTCAAGGGGTGTATCTCCGCTGAGGAGGCATGTGATGCTGCCGCAGAGGGAATACGCTCGATATATCCCGATTCCAATGTTGTCAAACTCCCGTTGAGTGACGGGGGCGAGGGACTCGTGGCATGTATCAAAAAACTGTTGCCTACCGCTGATGTTGCCTTGTCTGTTCATGGTCCTCTGATGGATATGGTCACATGCTCGTATGTCGTGTCCCAGGATGGCAAGACCGCCTATATGGAAATGGCTGCTGCAAGTGGACTTACACTTGTGCCGGAAGACAGGCGCAATCCTGTGGATGCTACGACATACGGAGTAGGAGAGATGATTGCCGATGCCATTGACCGGGGGTGCGAAAGAATTGTAATGGGCATAGGAGGTAGTGCCACCTGCGATGCGGGAGAGGGAATGTTGAAAGCTCTTCGTGACAGAGGACATTTGGACACGCCGTGCACGTTTGTCGTGGCATGCGATGTTGCCAATCCGTTATATGGGGAACAGGGAGCAGCGTTCGTTTTCGCTCCGCAAAAGGGAGCGACACCCGAACAGGTCATACTGCTCGACAGTAGGCTTCGGGCATTTGCGAATAAAACGGAGGATGCCGGCATCGCCTCTGCCGACATGGCAGATTATCCGGGAGCGGGAGCAGCCGGCGGATTGGGATATGCCTTCCTTACTTATCTCCGTGCAGAGCTGCAATCGGGCATAGATATCCTTTTGGACATAGCGGGTTTTGATGAGATGATTCGGGATGCCGATATGGTCATTACAGGAGAAGGCAAGTCTGACGCACAGACCATGATGGGCAAGGTGCCGAGCGGCGTGTTGAAACGTTGCAACAGGGTTGGAGTGAAAACATGGCTGTTATCGGGAGCAATAGACGACCTTGGATGCGTGCTTTCACGCAACTTCTTTAACGTACAAAGCATAAACGAAGGTGATTCCCGTCCTTTTGAGCAGCTCCTGATGCCGGAAGTGGCAAAGGAGAATCTCAGAAATACGGTAAAAAAAGTATTGCAAAATGAATAGTAAACCCTCTGTGATTGTAATGGGAGCCACTTCTGGCATCGGCTATGAGGTGGCAAGGTTATTGGCCCGGCGAGGATGGAGAGTAGGTGTGGCAGGAAGGAGGGAGGACATTCTTGCCAAGATGGTGGCAGAGACGGAGGGCATCGTTGCCTACGGGGTGATAGATGTCACGACACCATCGGCTGCTGACGGTTTGCGCCTGCTCATAGGCAAGATGGGAGATGTGGACATGTATTTCCATAGTTCCGGCATCGGCTATCAAAACACGGATCTCGATGCAAACAAGGAGTTGAAGACCATTGAGACTAATTGCCTCGGCATGGTAAGACTGGTCGGCGAAGCCTTCAGATACTTTGAACAGCATCCTGAAATAGACGGAACGATAGCGGTCATCAGTTCCATTGCGCGTACAAAGGGACTTGGTGCTGCGCCGGCATATTCCGCTTCAAAACGCTTCACGAGCCATTACCTTGAGAGTCTCTGCCAGCTCACGAGTATTAAAGGCATAAGCAACATACACATTTCAGACATAAGGCCTGGATTTGTCAGGACGCCTTTGATAGAGGGGAGCAACTTTCCAATGCAACTTGACGCGGGTAAGGTGGCTGCAGGCATAGTGGATGGAATAGAAAAACGCAAGCCAGTGATTACCGTCAACTGGATTTATAGCCTGTTGGTCTTCTTCTGGCAGATGATACCAAGACGTATTTGGATTAAACTAAGAGTAATATGAAAGAAATACTTCATTTCCTGCGCGACCTTTCGTGTAATAAAATAACGTTATCTTTCATTTGTAAATAATAACAATGAAAATTGTGACATATTGTAACAATATCTAATTGTTTGCTTACAGATTATAAAAATGTTGCAAAAAGTAGATTTAAAAGGAATGAAATGCAATTTCAAAAAGTAAGTATTTTTGTAATTTTGCAGTCAGAATGTAACGTAAAGTTACAGAGAATCAAACTTAATGCAACTAAATATGGCAAATGGATTGTATAATGCCGAGTACGAGCACGATGCGTGCGGTGTCGGCATGGTGGTTAACATTCATGGCAACAAGAGCCATGAGTTAGTTGACAATGCCCTCAAGGTTCTGGAGAACATGCGCCATCGTGGCGCAGAGGGTGCTGACAACAAGACAGGAGATGGTGCCGGTATTTTATTGCAAATACCGCATGAGTTTATACTTCTGCAGGGAATACCCGTGCCCGAGAAGGGCAAGTATGGTACCGGTCTGGTGTTCCTGCCCAAGGACGAAAAGAAGCAGGCAGAGATACTGTCGGTAATGATAGAAGAGATTGAGCGCGAGGGACTCTCGCTGATGCACCTGCGCAATGTGCCCACCAATCCCTCTTGTTTGGGAAAGGCTGCTCTGGACAACGAACCTGCTATCAAGCAGTTGTTCGTCACGGGAGTTACCGATGACAAGGTGCCTGTGTTTGAGCGCATCCTGTACATTATCCGCAAGAAGATAGAGAAGCGCATTGATGATGCAGACTTCTATATCTGTTCGCTTTCGAGCAAGACAATCATCTACAAGGGAATGCTCTCCAGTTTGCAACTGAGACAGTATTTCCCCGACCTGACCAACAACTATTTCACCAGTGGATTGGCGTTGGTGCATAGCCGTTTCTCTACCAATACGTTTCCCACATGGAGTTTGGCGCAGCCGTTCCGCCTGTTGTGCCACAACGGTGAGATCAATACCATACGAGGCAACCGTGGATGGATGCAGGCAAGGGAAAGCGTGCTCAACAGCGAGGCACTGGGTGACATCAGACAGATATCGCCTATCGTACAGCGCGGCATGAGCGACTCTGCCAGTTTGGACAATGTGTTCGAGTTTTTCGTGATGAGCGGTCTTTCGCTCCCTCATGCCATGAGCGTGATGGTGCCCGAAAGCTTCAACGACAAGAACCCCATCACTGAAGACCTGAAGGCGTTTTACGAGTACCACTCCATCCTGATGGAGCCATGGGACGGACCGGCTGCACTGCTTTTCAGCGACGGCCGCTTTGCCGGAGGTATGCTCGACCGCAACGGCTTGCGCCCCGCACGCTACACCATCACCAAGAACGACACCATGGTGGTGGCAAGCGAGGTGGGAGTGATGGACTTTGAGCCTACTGAGATTGCCGAGAAAGGACGCCTGCAACCCGGAAAGATACTGCTGATAGACACCCAGGAGGGAAAAATCTATTATGATGGGGAAATCAAGGCGCAGTTGGCAGCGGCACATCCCTACCGTCAGTGGCTATCGACCAACCGCATACAGTTGGAAAAACTGAAGAGCGGACGCAAGGTGGAGAATGCTGTGCCCGACCTGGTGCGTCGGGAAATCATGTTCGGTTATGGCGAAGAGGATGTGGATGGTACCATCGTGCCCATGTCAACCAAAGGGCAGGAGCCTACCGCAGCGATGGGCAACGACACCCCACTGGCAGTACTCAGCGACAAGCCGCAGATATTCTTCAACTATTTCCGTCAGCAATTCGCACAGGTCACTAACCCCGCCATTGACTCTATACGAGAGGAACTGGTGATGTCGCTCACCGAGTACATCGGTAGGGTGGGCACCGGCATCCTTAGTCCTGATGAGACCAACTGCAAGATGGTGCGCCTGCCGCATCCTATCCTCAACAATACGCAGTTGGATATTCTGTGCAACATACGCTACAAGGGCTTCAATACCGTGAAACTGCCCATGCTCTTCCCATGCGCCAAAGGCGAGGAGGGCTTGCGTAACGCACTCGACAAGCTGTGCAAGGATGCTGAGCGTAGTGTGGATGAGGGCTATAACTACATCATACTGAGCGACCGCGACGTGAGCGAGACACATGCCGCCATTCCCTCACTGCTGGCCGTGAGCGCTGTGCACCACTATCTGATTTCCGTGGGCAAGCGTGTGCAGACAGCATTGATAGTGGAGAGTGGCGAGATACGCGAAACCATGCACGCCGCCCTGTTGCTGGGCTATGGAGCATCTGCCCTGTGTCCCTACATGACCTTTGCCATCCTTGACGATTTGGTGAAGCGCCACAAGATACAGGAAGACTATGCCACCGCAGAGGCAAACTACATCAAGGCGGTGAAGAAAGGACTGTTCAAGATTATGGCAAAGATGGGTATCTCTACCATCCGCTCCTATCGCGGTGCAAAGATTTTCGAGAGCATCGGTCTGAGCGAGAGTCTGCTGCGCAATTACTTCGGCACAGAGTGCAGCACCATCGGAGGTATCGGGCTTGCTACTATCGCCAAGGATGCCATTGCCCTGCATGATGCCGCTTTCTCCAGACATACACAAACCGACTTCCTGCCCAACCTGGGACAGTTCAACTATCGCAAGGACGGCATACGTCATGCCTGGAACCCCGAAACCATTGCCACCCTGCAGTTGGCAACACATACGGGCAACTACAGTAAATTCAAGGAGTTTACCAAACTGGTGGACGAGAAAGATGCCCCCATCTTTATCCGTGACTTCTTCGGCTTCAAACGCAATCCTATCAGCATTGACAAGGTAGAGCCGGTGGAGAATATCGTAAAGCACTTTGTGGCAGGTGCCATGAGTTTCGGTGCCTTGTCGAAAGAGGCACATGAGGCCATCTGTCTGGCGATGAATAAACTGGGTGCACGCTCCAATACCGGTGAGGGTGGTGAAGACAGTGAGCGCTTCCACAGTACGGTGGATGGCATCTCGCTCTCTTCCAAGACCAAGCAGATAGCATCCGGCAGATTTGGTGTGACCACGGAATATCTGGTCAATGCCGAAGAGATACAAATCAAAGTGGCACAGGGAGCCAAGCCCGGTGAGGGCGGACAACTGCCGGGATTCAAGGTGAATGAGGTGATTGCCAAGACGCGCCACTCTATCCCGGGTATCTCGCTCATCTCGCCACCGCCCCATCACGACATATATTCTATAGAAGACCTGGCACAGCTTATTTATGACTTGAAGAATGTGAATCCCAAGGCAGCTGTGAGCGTGAAACTGGTAGCAGAGAGCGGAGTGGGCACCATTGCCGCAGGCGTGGCAAAAGCCAAGGCAGACCTCATCGTCATCTCCGGATCCGAGGGTGGCACGGGAGCAAGTCCGGCGTCCAGTATGCGTTTTGCCGGAATCTCACCAGAGATAGGTCTTAGTGAAACACAGCAGACATTGGTGAAGAACGGTCTGCGCGGACATGTGCGCCTGCAGGTGGACGGACAGATAAAAACAGGTAGAGACATCATTACCATGGCACTGCTCGGTGCCGAGGAATTTGGATTCGGTACCACCTGTCTCATCGTACTGGGTTGCGTGATGATGCGCAAGTGCAACCTCAATACCTGTCCGCTCGGAGTGACTACCCAAGACCCCGAATTGAGAAAGCATTTCATTGGGCGTTATGAGTATCTCGTGAACTACTTCACCTTCCTGGCACAGGAGGTAAGGGAGTATCTGGCAGAGATGGGTTATACCTCACTTGACGACATAGTGGGACACACAGAACTGATTACACGCGAACGAGCTATCCCCAACAACGAACCGAAATACAAGGTGCTCGACTTCAGCCGACTGCTCTTCCAGGAACCACGCGAGTGCGTACTGCACCACGACAAGAATACCGTGTCGGGATTGGACGCTACCCTGAAGGATGTGCTGGATCAGCAGATTATAAGGGCTTCGGAGAAAGCATTGGAGAGACAGGAAGAGGTGAACCTGGATTATGCCATCAAGAATACCGACAGGGCTGTGGGAACCATGCTCAGCGGCACCATTGCTGCCAAATACGGTGAGGCAGGATTGCCCGACGATACCATTAACGTGAAGTTCAAGGGATCTGCAGGACAGAGTTTTGGAGCCTTCCTGATGAAGGGTGTGAACTTCAAGCTGGAAGGAGAGGCCAACGACTACTTTGGCAAGGGCCTTAGTGGCGGTCGCATCGCCATACTGCCTCCCACACGAAGCAACTTCACTGCCGAGGATAATATCATCGCCGGAAATACCGGACTCTATGGTGCCACCAGTGGCGAACTGTATATCAACGGAAAGGTGGGTGAGCGCTTCGGCGTGCGTAACTCGGGTGCCATAGCCGTGATAGAGGGAGCCGGCGACCACTGCTGCGAGTATATGACAGGAGGTAGGGTGGTTGTCCTGGGAGAAACGGGACGCAACTTCGCCGCAGGTATGAGTGGCGGTGTGGCATACGTGTGGGACAAGAACCACGACTTTGACTATTTCTGTAACATGGATATGGTGGAAATAAACCTGGTGGAGGATAGCAGCTACCGCAAGGAATTGCACGAACTCATCCGTCAGCACTATCTTTACACAGGCTCCAAACTGGCGCGTACCATGCTTGACGACTGGAACCACTATGTGGAAGACTTCATCCAGGTAGTGCCTATCGAATACAAGCGCGTGCTGCAAGAAGAGCAGGTGAAAAAACTGCAGCAGAAGATTGCAGATATGCAGAGGGATTATTAAAAGATTGCAAGACTGAAAAATTGAAAGATTAAAATGGGAAATCCAAAAGCATTTTTGACAATACACCGCCAAGAGGCGGGATACCGCCCCATTCACGACCGTATTCATGATTTCGGAGAGGTGGAACAGACACTCAACAGTAAAGACCGTCGCACACAGGCAAGCCGCTGTATGGATTGTGGTGTGCCCTTCTGCCACTGGGCTTGCCCGCTGGGCAACAAGCCGCCAGAGTGGAATGATGCTCTCTACAAGGGCGATTATGAACTGGCTTACCGCCTGCTCAACAGCACCAACCCCTTCCCGGAGTTTACGGGGCGTATCTGTCCGGCTCTCTGCGAAAAGGCATGTGTGCTCAACCTTACCACCCACGAACCCACTACCAACCGCGAGGATGAGGCAGCCATTACGGAGATGGCTTTCCAAGAGAACTTCGTGCGCATAGAGCAGCCGCAACGTAACGGAAAGAAGGTGGCGGTAATTGGTGCAGGTCCTGCCGGACTGGCTGCCGCCAACGACCTGAACCTGCTGGGATATGAAGTGACCGTGATGGAGAAATGTGAGGCGGCAGGTGGCTTGCTGCGCTACGGCATACCCAACTTCAAGCTCAACAAGGCCATCATCGACCGCCGTATGCATGTGCTGGAACAGGAGGGCATCATCTTCAAGTACAACATGGCGGTGGACGAGAACAGACTGCCTGAGGGTTATGACGCATACGTCATTGCTACGGGTACACCGCAGGCACGCGACCTGAATATTCCAGGAAGGGAACTCAAGGGTGTATATCTGGCACTTGAGATGCTGGCACAGCAAAACAGGGTGCTGGCTGGCATGGAGTTCAAAAAGGAAGAACTGGTGAATGCCAAGGGCAAGGATGTGCTGGTGATTGGCGGTGGCGACACTGGAAGCGACTGCATCGGAACGGCACACCGACAGGGCTGCAAGAGCGTGACGCAGATAGAGATTATGCCCAAGCCCGTGGAAGGACCGGTAGATCCGCAGAATCCATGGCCCAACTGGCCAAGAACACTGAAGACCACCTCCAGCCATGAAGAGGGATGCGTGCGCCGCTGGAACATCAACTCCCTGGAGTTCCTGGGAAAAGACGGCAAACTGACGGGTGTGAAGGTACAGGAGATAGACTGGAAGCCCAACCCCGACGGTGGCAGGCCCATCATGGTGGAAAAGGGCAAACCCGAAATCATCAAATGCGAGATGGTGCTGCTTGCCATGGGTTTCCTGAAACCCGAGCATGCACAGCTTGCTCCTAATGTGTTTGTCACGGGTGATGCCGCATCGGGTGCCAGTTTGGTAGTTCGTGCACTGGCTGCCGGCAAGAAGACTGCCGCTGCGGTAGATAGGTTCCTGCTGCCCCGATGACGCGTCACACTATGGGCGTCACACTACATGAGAAGCATAAGTTTGATTCTATAAACTGAAAGACAAAGAATGCGATCTTTGTCACAATGCCAGGGGATTGGTTTCCGAGTTTGGAAGTCAATCCCTGTTTTTTTTATCATCACTTAGGTACCAGGGTTCTCTTGCGGGAGTACTACCACAAGAGCAGCAAGGGCCAGAGGAAGTGGTTCTCTGACCCTCGCAGGCATAAAGATACATCATTTAACGTGAGTTCGATGAACTATCACTTGTCAATGAGTTATCCTGCTTATCTGACAATCTTTTTGCCGTTGATTACAACTATACCTTTGCCATTGTCTCTGACTTTCCTGCCAAGGAGATCAAAGGCCTCTGAACTTGTTTTCTCTGCAGAGATGCTCCGGATGGAGGTCTGGGTATTGCTTGTTACCTTTATCTCATCAATATAAGCGCGCTGTTTGCTGTCAGCAGAAGACACCGTGGAGAACTTTAGCCTGATATCGCCTGTTGCCTCGGATAGATTCAACGAATAGGTCTGTGCTGTAAGTGAGGTTTCGCCTGCCACGCTTTTGGGCAGTGCTATCTCTATCTTCTGTGCGCTTTGCTCACCGTAGGTCAGTTTGCCTTCGCCCACTACCTCTACATATAATGTGACGATGTCTCCCAACTGCGCTGCGGCATTGAATGAGAGTGTGGCAGTGCCGTTGACGGCAAAGGCAGGCGTGGTTATTTCACCAGAGTTCTTTTTCGTGGCAATGCGCACGCACTGGTTGCAGATGGCAACCTTCACAAAGTCACCCCAGCCGTCCTTGTTGTCAAGGGCGTCGGCAGATATGAGATCTTCTGCTCCTACTTCCACTCCTGCATCGGCATCGTTGTCGAAGTAGCCGTCGTTACCCCCCTGACCGTTAAGTCCGTCGAACGACTCGTAGAACAATACTTTCGTTTCACTCTGTGCCTGCATTGCGGCAGGCATGGCCAATACCATTGTCAAGGCAATGGCGAGATTTCTCATTGCGTAAATCTTTTTCATAATCTTTGCTCTTTTTATGAGGTTATTATTACCATGTTATTTTCTCCGATGCGGTGGCCTTGTTGTTGGATGCCCCCTGCGTACTCTTTATCATGTACCATTCACCTGTGCCGTCGGGTTTTCTGCCGTAAGCCTCACTGGTGGCGTCACCGTTGTATTTCGGGTCAGTTTCATCCCACACATTTCCCATCGCCTTGCTCGGGTTGACAAATACATCCACCACCGAACCGTCAGGTCCCAGCAGTTCTATCATCACGGATTTCTTGGCGGAGAAGCCAGCAGAAAAACCTATGGCATAGTCGGTTTGGTCGGATAGCAATGCAAGATAACCGCCTGCCGCTATGGTTGTTCCCATAGGAGCCTCATATACCATCTCGTCACCATTCTTGCGCAGTTTCATACCGCTGATGTCAACCGTCTGTGCTGATGTGTTGTACAGTTCTATGTACTTTGGCTTGTTGCCGTCAAGTTCGTTGAGCCTGATGGTTCTGAAGTCAGCCGTATCTTCCGGCTTCCCGGTTTCTGTATTACCGCCTCCAGGATTGTTCTCTGGTTTTGCCACCTCTGTTTCCCACTGTGGTTCCTCATCCGTCTTGCATCCTGTGAACGACATTGCCGTAAGGCATAACATTGATAAATACAATATGTTTCTATTCATAATTCTTACTGTTAAAATGAAACAAGCGTACGCATCTGGAATATGCTGAAGTCAATGCCGTCAGGGCGTACATCCTTCAGAGCCTTGCCTGCTGAGGTGATTTGTCCTTTGGAGTCGGCGTACTTGTCATTATTCATAAACGTGTAGTTGAGGCCGATGACCACATTGCTGATGGGGTACCAGTTGAGTGATGCCGACCATGCTGTTGCCTTACCGCCCGTGATGTATGCCCGCTCGTCGTGCCAGTCGTTCATGTTGATGTGGCTCACCCTTGCCGCAATCTCCAGGTTGCCGCCCTTGCGCCGCGTCTTTATCGGGCCAAACTCCGCATCACCAGGACTGTATTGGCGGTTTTCACCCAATATCATATACGATGCCTGTGCATACCATCCGTTGAACTGCGCATTCTTCAAATCTGTCTTCACGTCCTTTGTCTCGTAGGTGTATCGGGAAATCGTGTTGAAGATATACTCTCCGTAGGCGAGAAACTTGCGATAGCGGAAGCCCAGTTCCCATCCCAGAGTGAGGTAGTTGTTCACATTCTCGACTTCTGCCTGTACGAAACGCCTGTGATCTACCCTGCTTTCTGGCAGTGTGCGGAAGAGTACCATGGGGTCGCTGCTGCCTTCGTGCGAGGGAGTCTGATAGTTGGCGTAGCCACCGATATGCACCGTCATATCCTCATTGTTCACCGGGCTTACCGCAGCCCTTGCGGCTATTGCCCATCCGTCGTTGCCTCGGTTGCGCTCCTTCTGCAGTATGTCCACGCTGCGCCCGAACACTCCGGCGGAAGCCCACCAGCCTTTGCCCCATCCGGTGCCGGCAATTCCCAATCTTCGTCCGTCGGCAAACGCCTCCACGGGCATCGGGCGCTCGGCATTCATCAGATACTTCGAACTTGTCACGCGCTCCATGCTCATCGGCACCTTGAAGTTACCCAGCTTCACGTTCCAGTGATCATTGAACCTGTAACCCATGAACATGTCTTTTATTTCCACCTCGTTGTTGGCAAAGTCAACGTCAAGTTCGGCAAACCAGTTTTCATACAGCGTTGCCTTGATGCCGAAGCGTGCCCGCCGTATGATGGTTCCGTTGCTGAAGCGGAACTGTCCGTCGTCCTCCTCCAGGTCTTTGTTGGTCTTTGATGTCAATCCGTCCACGCTCTCCGTAGGCGAGTAAACCGCAGACTCAATGTTCACGCGGTTGTCAAACCACAGGTGAAAGTTGCTGTCCTTGCTGCGCAGGTGCAGTTTTCCTCCCTCGAAGAAAGCCTCCACCGGAATCCGCTCCTGCGCTGTTGCGCCCATTCCAAGCATCAGGAAAGAACCCAACAATAATAGTCTTGTCTTTTTCATTTTGTTGATAACAATATATTCTGGCTGCAAAGGTATGGCAATGATATTCCCGTTTGGTTACGGGAGTGTTACAATATTGTGTCAATTGGCGGACGTGGAGAGGCAAATCTCCCGTTCTTTTTATATGAGTTCTTATTGCCTTCTCATTGAGGGCGCAGGTTACATTTACATTATCTCCTTTTGCAGCAACGACGGTGTGGACGGCTGAGGCATTGCACAAAGGCTTATTTTTTGAGCATTTTATTTTGTTGGACAAAAGAAAAAGAGTACTTTTGCAAAGCAGTGTGTGCTGCTAACCTTTGTGGCTTGGACAGACAAAAAAATATGGTTTGGAAAGCCGGAAAACGCTGACTATAGCAAAGCGACAACAGACTATAGAACAACAATAAAACCAATAGACAATCATCATGAGTTTGAAAATTGTAGTACTTGCCAAGCAGGTACCAGACACCCGAAACGTGGGCAAGGATGCCATGACGGCTGAAGGCACCGTGAACCGTGCCGCCCTGCCTGCTATCTTCAATCCTGAAGATTTGAATGCACTGGAACAGGCATTGCGCTTGAAAGAGCAAAATCCCGGCTCTACCGTGGGTATCCTCACCATGGGTCCTCCGAGAGCCGCCGAAGTAATCCGACAGGGACTGTACAGGGGAGCCGACACGGGATGGTTGCTCACCGACCGTCTCTTTGCCGGTGCCGATACCCTTGCTACCTCCTATGCTCTTGCCACAGCCATCCGGAAGATTGGCGGTGTGGATGTGGTGATAGGCGGACGTCAGGCCATCGACGGAGACACCGCACAGGTGGGACCGCAGGTGGCACAGAAACTGGGACTCAACCAGGTGACCTACGCCGAGGAGATTCTTGAATGCAAGGACGGCAAACTGACCATCCGCCGGCAGATTGACGGTGGTGTGGAAACTGTGGAGGCCCCCATGCCAGTGGTAGTTACCGTGAATGGAAGCGCAGCCCCCTGCCGCCCCTGCAATGTGAAGAACGTGATGAAGTACAAGCGTGCCACTGCACCGATGGAACGCACCGATGACATGCCCTACAAGCAACTGTATGAGGAGCGTCCCTATCTCACACTGACACAGTGGTCGGTGGCAGATGTGGATGGAGACCCTGCACAATGCGGACTCAGCGGTTCGCCTACCAAGGTGAAGACTGTGCAGAACATCGTGTTCCAAGCCAAGGAGAGCAAGACTCTCACCGCTTCGGACGCCGATGTGGAGGGACTGATAAAGGAATTGTTGGAAGAGAAGATAATTGGGTAATATATTAAGGAGATAAAGGGATTTTGATTTGGGGAGTTAAGGAGTTAAGGAGTTAAGGAGTTAAGCCAAATGT
>JBJEKQ010000112.1:0-1654 GCA_051878715.1 Prevotella sp. | reverse complement strand
ATTTGTTCATACATAAGAATGGTTGCTCTCACCATCCTGTTCTTCGGGAAAAGCGTGAGTCTTCTTGCCCAGGGCAATGACCCTGTATTGGCAGGAATGATACTCATGTACACAGACAAAGCCAAGAAGGAGCTGAAGCAACAAGAGAAGATGATGCTTCTGGAATCCACAGGACATATCTGGATCAAGGAAGAGGTGGAAGGCACCTCTGACCTGCAGAAAGAGTTCAATGACTACCTCGACAAGTTCCACAGCATCATCACCTATGCTGCGCAGATATATGGCTTCTATCATGAGATAGACCGACTCATCGACCAGCTTGGGACATATTCCAACCAACTTGGCACTCACACCACCAATGCCCTTGCAGTAGCCCTTTCCTCCAACAGAAACAAGCTGTATAGGGAACTCATCATGAACAGCGTTGATATTGTGAATGACGTAAGGCAAGTCTGTTTGTCAGACACCAAGATGACAGAGAAGGAACGTCTGGAGGTATTGTTTGGCATCCGTCCCAAACTAAAAACCATGAACAGGAAACTCAAAAGGCTGATACGTGCAGTAAAGTACACTTCGCTGGCAGATGTCTGGGCAGAGATTGACTACAATGCCAGGAGCGAGGCTGACAAACCCACCATCGTACAGCAATGCAAAGAACGTTGGAAGAGAAATGCCAAGGTTAGATAAAGTATAAGACATATCAGGATAACAAAATAACAAACAATCAATTATATCATAGAACCATGGGTTGGGCATCATTATTGAAAACTGCTCTCCGTCTTGGCGGTAGAGCAACAAAGGCGACATTCTCCACGATGGGCAGTGCCGCACTACATCCGCAACAGACGTTGAGAGGAATGGGCACGGCAGTAAAGTCTGCGACAGTCGGAGGAGCACTCGGCTATATCGGTTGGGAAAAGCTCACCACTGACAAAAGTGTGGTAGGCATTGTAAGCGATGCTGTCATTGGTGAAAAGACTACAGACAAGATTGGCGATACCATCTCGGACATCGGTGAAGGTGTCCGTGACATAAAAGACTCTGTCAATGGTCTCAGCAACGGTGTCAATGGAGCCGTCGAAAGCATTGACAGCAAATGGGAAGGCATGTCAGGTTTCCTCCGTGCCATGTTCTCTGGTCATGGCGGTGACATGATGGGAAATTTCTTCAGCAACATTGGTCGTGGCAACGTTTCAGGACTGAGCATAGTAGGGCTTATCGTGTCTGCTCTGCTTGTGTTCGGGCGCTTCGGGTGGCTTGGCAAGATAGCAGGAGCCGTTCTCGGCATGATGATGATAGGCAATAATTCCAGTCTGAATCAAGTGTTTGGAGGCAGCAGGGCATCACATAACACCCCATCAGAGAGCAAGCAACCAGAAGTCGAGCATACCAATGGTGGTGGAAGACGCAGATAAACAAAACAACATAAAAGAGTACACAATGCAATTTACACAAGAAATGATGCTGCACTCCGACAGTGGCTATTGCATGCCATTCGAGGAAAGAAACGGAGACGTGCAGATGAGCCTTGGATATGGCAAGCAGAAACATCCGCAAACAGGAGAAACCTTCTTCAATCATGGAGTAGATTTCAAGGTTAACAACTACCTCCTTTCCGCTGTGGCTACCGGCAAGGTCACAGGATTGGGCAATG
>JBJEKQ010000111.1:0-6520 GCA_051878715.1 Prevotella sp. | reverse complement strand
GTCACAATAGTAGCTAAGGTCATTACAAACGCCACGGCAGCGCTCATGCCCAATGCTGTTTCCACTTTTTTTGATACTCCCAAGAACGGGCAGATACCAAGGAACTGTGACAACACGATGTTGTTCACAAATATTGCTGATATAAATATTAACAGGAATTCCATAATTTACGCTTTTTTAAACCGGTTGACGATAGCAATCAAGAAGCCCAAAGTAATGAATGCTCCAGGAGGGAGAATAAACAAAAGAATGTTGGTAGTCTCTGGCAACAAAATGGCTCCAAACAGAGAGCCGGCACCGAACAACTCGCGCACAGCGCCAAGCAGGGTAAGACCCAGAGTGAAACCCAAACCGATACCCACACCATCAAAAAAACTGCCTATCGGACCATTCTTGCAGGCAAAAGCCTCAGCACGTCCCAAGATGATACAGTTTACTACGATAAGTGGGATAAACAAACCCAGCGATTTGTTAATTTCAGGAAGATAAGCCTTGAGACTCATCTGCAACAAGGTCACAAAAGACGCGATAACAACCACAAAGACGGGAATACGCACTTTGTCGGGAGTAAGGTTCTTTATCAGAGACACTACCACATTGCTGCAAATCAGCACAAACATGGTGGCCAATCCCATAGACATACCATTAGTGGCAGATGTGGTAGTGGCAAGTGTAGGACACATACCCAACAGAAGCACAAAGGTGGGATTGTCCTTGATGATTCCGTTTTTTATTAAATTCAGATAATTCATAATTGTCACTTTTTTATTGGTTTGCTTGTGTGGTGGCACCACTCTGTGCATCAATATCCTGCTTGGCATAAACAGCGTATGCCTGATTCACGGCTTTCAGGAAAGCCCTACTGGTGATGGTTGATGCTGTAATGGCATCAATATCACCACCATCCTTGGTCACAGCAAGAGGTTTTTCCTGGATATTCTTTCCAATAATATCACCCTTGGCCCCCTTTTGGAACCACATGTCAGCCTTTGCACCCAAGCCCGGGGTTTCTGCATGCTGCAGAATGGTATAGCCCAAGACCGCACCTTTGGCATCAAAGCCTACCAGCACTTTCACCTGATCTCCAAAACCCAAAGCCGATGTTTCAATGGCGGCACCGAGAAATGCGCCGGCTGCATCATTGGTCTTGTGAACTACAAAAGTATATTCCTTACCATCAAAGTCTTTCTTGATGGTGTCATCAGCAACCACCTGCAGGTTGTTCACTCCCATAACATTTTTGATACCGTTGGCAAGTTCCAAATCCTGTTGCTGCTTGATAGGAGCTGCTGTTATCTGATTGATCCATGCCAGCAACCCACCGGTGATGATGGCAACAGCCACCAGCACCACCACCATATTGGTGAGAGAAGATTCCAACTTTTTCATTTCTTTACTACCTCCCCGAAACGTTTGGGTTTAACATACATGTTGATTAGCGGTGTGAACGCGTTCATGATAAGGATGGCAAACGACATGCCCTCAGGATAAGCGCCCCAGTTACGGATAACTACGGTGAGCAGACCGATGGCAACGCCATAGATAATCTGACCTTTGCCCGTCATTGGCGAAGTGACATAGTCAGTAGCCATGAAGATAGCGCCCAGCATCAAACCTCCACTGAACAGAACGCTGATGGGGTCTGCATAGATGTCTGAGCAGCAATACAATACTCCGCTTACCACGAATACGGTAGCCAGAATGCTTACAGGAATATGCCAGGTGATAATCTTTTTCCACAGCATGTAAACCAATCCGAGAATCAGTGCCAAGGCACAAATCTCACCGATGGTTCCGGCTCCGATAGGACCAGAAGTCTGGCTCACGGCATTACCCAGCATAAGGTCAATCGAAGAAGGAAGTTCCTTCAGCACTGAAGGGTCATTATTCTTGATTGCCCATTTCATAATACTCAGAGGGGTTGCACCTGTCTCCGCATCAAGGTAACTGGTAAGTTGACCGGCAACAGGCCATGAAGTCATCTGCACGGGGAAACTTACCAAAAGGAAGCAACGGCCTACCAGTGCAGGATTGAAGATGTTGCAGCCCAATCCACCAAAAGTCATCTTGCCCACTCCTATCGCCACCAAAGCGCCAACGATGATAATCCATATAGGCAGGTTGGAAGGCAGGTTAAAGCCCAAGAGCAAACCGGTGAGGATAGCAGATCCGTCCAAAACCGTATTACGAGCGTTCTTCAACAAGAACTTGCTTATCAGCCACTCAAAGAATACGCATGCCAACACGCTGGTGAGACAGACCACCACAGAACCCAATCCGAAGTAATAGAATGATACGAGCAAGGCGGGCAGCAGGGCGATAATCACGCCATACATATTGCGTTCTACCGTATCGGTCCCGTGTGCATGCGGTGATAGTGATACAATGAATTTTCCCATTATTATTGTTTGTTTTTTGTTCTTCTTAATTCAAAACGATTATTTCTTTGCATTACGTGCACGGATGATGCCCATCACAGTGCCCTTGCCCAGACGGATATTGTCCAAGATGGGGCGATGAGAAGGACAGGTGAACTGGCAGGAGCCACACTCAATACAGGATATGACATCCTCGTTTTCCGCACGTTCCCACAAATGCTTGGCAGAGAGCGTAGCCAAGAGATAGGGTTCCAAGCCCATGGGACATACGTTGACACACTTGCCGCATCGGATGCATGGGTCGGGTTCCTTACGTACTGCCTCATCACCACTTATCAAAGTGACACTATTGGTTCCCTTGCACACCGGCACTTCTGCCGTGGTCAGAGCCTTGCCCATCATCGGACCGCCTGCCAGCAGCTTGTGGTCACCCTCAGGCACGCCTCCGCACTCGTTGAGCAGGTTGATCATAGGCGTACCCATACGCACCAGGAAATTGCCGGGATTCTGTACCTGCTTGCCAGTCACCGTGGTGTATCTTTCAAACAAGGGTTTGTTTTTCATCACCGCCTCATATACGGCATAGGCGGTACCCACATTCTGTACAATGGCACCCACATTCACCGGAATGGCAGGAGGTGCAGGCACCTGGCGACGGATTACAGCGTCCACCAACTGCTTCTCTCCTCCTTGCGGGTAGCGCTGTTTCAGAGGCACCACCTCTATCCTATCGTCACCGGCTGTCTTCTGTTGCAGCAGTTCAATGGCTTTAGGCTTGTTTGTCTCGATACCGATATAAGCCTTATCCACCTTGGCAGCCGCCATCAACAGTTTCAGACCTACAAGTATTTCATCGGGATGCTCCATCATCAGGCGATAGTCAGAAGTGATGTAGGGTTCACATTCCACCGCATTGATAATCACACACTCCGCCTTTGCTGTGGGTGGGGGTGTCAGTTTGATAAAAGTAGGGAATCCGGCACCACCCATACCGGTAACGCCTGCCACCTTAATCTTTTCAATGATTTGTTCGGGGGTCAGTTCGGGATGTGCCTCCAAGGTCTCCAGTTTGTCTGAGCGGTCAATACTCTCCTCCCACTCATCACCCTCTACATTGATGATGATAGAAGGTTTACGATAACCTGTCGCATCTACAGCCGAATCCACCTTGAACACCGTACCTGATACAGAAGAATAGATGGGTGCAGAAACAAAGCCTCCGGCTTCTGCTATCAAGGTTCCCACCTTAACCTTATCTCCCTTTGCAACCACCGGTTTGGCCGGTGCTCCGATATGCTGGGACAAGGGGAAAATGGCCTGTTTGGGCAGAGGTGCCACTTTGGTAGGCACTTCGTGGGTAAGTTTATTCTCTTCCGGGTGAATACCACCGATTCTGAATGTTCTGCTATTCATTTGACTTTTCCTCCTGTTTGTTTTCAGGTTTCACATTAGGTGTATCTTCTACTTTCTCTGACTTCTCCGCTACGGCAGGGGCTTCAGCTTTAGGTGCCTTGGGTGCAGGGAAGTTTACAGCTACGATAGCGTGTGTAGGACATACTTTTTCGCACTTTCTGCACAAACGGCACTTGTCTGCATCGATATAAGACAGGTTGGCAGCCACGGTAATGGCACCGAACGGACATTCCTTCTCGCACTTGCCACAACCGATGCACGCAGCCTTGCACGCAGCCTTGGCAACAGGTCCCTTGTCTTTGTTGGAACACTTGACATATACCTTACGTCCTTTCAAGCCCTTCTTGCGAAGTTCAATGAGACCACGCGGACAAGCCTTCACGCAAGCACCACAAGAAGTACACTTGTCTTCATCCACCTCAGCAATGCCTGTCTCCGGATTTACAACAATGGCACCGAACTGGCATACTGCCGCACAATCGCCACATCCCAGACAACCAAAGCCACAGGCTGTTTCACCGGCACCACAGGAGTGCATGGCACTACATGTGCGCAATCCAGAATAGATGGCCGTTTTGGGACGCATTTCGCAGGTGCCGTTACACTTTACCACCGCTACCTTTGCCTCGGTATTGGCTACAGCCATTCCCAAGAGGTCAGCCACCTTACTCATCACTTCAGCTCCACCTACGGGACAAGAGAGCCCCTCAATAGAACCTTTGTCGGCTGCTTTTACCAAAGCATCCGCCAATCCGCTACATCCAGGAAATCCACATCCTCCACAATTGGCCTGTGGCAATACAGATGCGACTTCAGCAAGACGCGGATCCTCTTTCACAGCAAACTTCTTGGAACAGATGAACAGCACCAGTGCCGCTACCAATCCTATGCCTCCAAGTGCAATGACTGCGATTAAAATAGAACATTCCATATTTTAGTTATTTAGATTTTAAGTATTCTTTATCAATTTTTTCATGTCTTCAAGTACTGCATTCTTTCAATAGCCCCGCCACTCTCTTTACAATCATTCCTCAATGGTAAATACGATTTCACGCTTCAGACGCGAGCGGAACAGATACAGGATAAAGTAATATGGAGGAAGTACCGCCAAGGCGAGTAACGCACCAAGCCACTCGCTGGCACCCAGCTGTAACGATACAACCAACGTCAAAAACATCAGCAGGAAAGGAAAGCCAAAACTGTAAACCATGGCTTTTGCCACCACCCTGTTTTCTGCACATACCGTCACTTCCTCTCCAATGCTCCATTGCCGGTTGCTGTCAGTCACCCATACATCCACCAACTTTTCCTTGCTCTCCGAAGCATTACATCGCGAAGCCACCTTGCATGACGCACAAGCCGACGACTGTACAATGCGCACAGTGACGTGACTGCTACAAACTGTATCAATGATGCCTTTGTGTTTGATTGTGTTACTCATCGGGCTACTTCTTTTGCCTGTTTGTGCTTTGCATAACGGTTACACGACCATGCAAAGATAGTATTATCTTCTGAATTGGACAAATAAATAGTTTACAACTTTACTTTTTTCTTTACAGGTTTGCTCTCGTTCTGCAAACGGTCGAGTGCCGTCACCACATACACATACTTGCTCTTTCCCGTTTCGTAGGGAAGTTCGAGGTGGGTATCGGAGGTGATGGCGACAATATGCCTGGGATTCTCAATATCAATCTTCTCTTTATGTTCGAAGCGGTAAACCACATATTTCTTTGTCTCATCATGCCATTTTCTTGCTTTTGGAGCACTCCAGAACAGCACTTTTTTCCCATTGATAACCAGCACCTTAACCTTACGCACCTTATCCGGCACTTTAGCGTCTATGAAGGGCATCAGAGGCTGTAGTGCGGGATATTTCCAATATACGTTCTTCAACATGCTGCCATAATTGCCCACGTTGTCAACGGCTGTTTTGGCATACCAAAGCGCGGCACCGCACACATTATTCATCTGTGAGCGTAATCTGAATTTTGCAGGCATCTGATTGCTCTTCGGATTGTCCACATCCGCATGGTTCACCGTTCGTTCCACATCCTCTCCTATCACCAAAGGACGATTGCCTGCATTACGGTTCCACCATTTCAACAAGGTTTCATAATCCGCTGTGGGATGCCCTATCTGCCAGTAGAGCTGAGGCACACAATAATCCACCCACCCGTTGTTTATCCACAACAGTACGTCGGCATACAGGTCATCATAATTCTGAAGCCCTTTGGTGTTGCTTCCGTTGGGGCTGCTTGAGATATTGCGGTAAATACCAAACGGCGACACGCCAAACTTGACCCAAGGCTTCACCGACACAATGGAATCGTGCAATTGCTGGATGAACAGATCCACATTATACCTGCGCCAGTCGCCCCTGTCGGCAATACCGTTGCTATACTGCCGATATTCCCTATCATCGGGTATGGTACATCCAGGCGAAGGATAGGGATAGAAGTAATCGTCTATATGCAAGCCATCCACATCATACCTTCTTACAATGTCACTCACCACACTGCATATATACTCCCTGTTTTCGGGTTGTCCGGGATTGAGTATCATTTGTCCGTCGTACGAAAATACGCGGTAAGGTTGCCTGATGGCGATATGGTTGACCGACAATGCTGTGGTACCTTTTGTCTTGGCACGATAAGGATTGACCCACGCATGCAGCTCCATGCCTCGCTGATGGCATTGCTCCACCATCCACGCCAAGGGGTCCCAATAAG
>JBJEKQ010000110.1:3061-6699 GCA_051878715.1 Prevotella sp. | reverse complement strand
GTTCTGTGAGCAATGTAAGCTCCAAGGACTTCAACCAAGGTGTTGTCAATTCTCCCGAACAGCTCATCAACGGTAAGGTGAGTGGTGTTCAGATTGTCAACAGTGGTGGTTCGCCCTCGGCAGGAAGTACTATCCGCATTCGTGGAGGAGCATCGCTCAATGCCTCCAACGACCCGCTGATTGTGCTCGACGGAGTGCCCATGGAGGTAGGCGGTTCGGTAAGCGGAAGCAGCAACTTCCTCAGTCTTATCAACCCCAACGACATTGAGAGCATGACCATCCTGAAGGATGCCTCTTCTACAGCTATATATGGTTCGCGCGCGTCAAATGGTGTTATCATCATCACCACCAAGAAGGGCACAAGCTCCAAGAAGCCAAAGATAACCTTCTCTACCACAAATTCACTGTCAAGCAAGACCAAGACTGCCGACATGATTACGCGTGACGAGATGTATGCCCTTGTAAATGCCAAGGGAACAGACACGCAGAAATCACAGCTCAACGATAATGTCAACACCGACTGGAACGACCTGATATTCAAGACTGCCTTTGCCACCGACAACAATATCGGCATAGCGAGTCAGATTGGTTCGTTCCTTCCTTATCGTGTGTCGCTCGGCTACAGCAATCAAGACGGTATTCTTCGCACAGATAATGTGACGAGATACACTGCCAGCATCACCCTCTCGCCCACTTTGCTCGACAATCATCTCAAACTTGTCATCAATGGTAAGGGAACATATAGCGACAACACCTTTGCCAACACGAGTGCCATCTGGGGTGGAGCGACCCACAATCCATGTTCGCCTGTGTATTCGGGCAACGATGCCTTCCTCGGATATTACGAGGCTGCCGACGCCAACGGCATTCCCATCACTGGAGCAACGGGCAATCCTCTCGGACTGCTCAACAACTACAGTTCGACAAGTGACGTATATAGATATATAGGTAGTGTGGATGCCGACTACAGTCTGCATTTCCTTCCCGACCTTCATGTGCATGCCACCCTCGGTTATGACTATTCCAAGGGAGAGGGCAAGATATATGTGCCAAAGGCAGCCTATCAATACTACAACACGGGAGGACGCAACTATAAGTATGGCCCTCAGGAAAACGTCAACCGTCTTGCCACCATCTACCTCAACTACAACAAGTATTTTGAGAATATAAAGAGCAATCTCGACATCACTGCAGGATATGACTATCAGTTCTGGAAATACACAAATGCAGCCTACGAGGAACTGAACGATGAAGATCCCGCCACTGTGCAATCCTCGGCAGCAGCCAACGACCAGCGTCACGTCTTGCTCTCTTACTACGGCCGTATCAACTACTCGTTCGATTCTAAGTATCTGTTGAGCATAAGTATGCGTCGCGACGGATCATCACGTTTTGCCAAGGACAAGCGCTGGGGTACGTTCCCCTCTGTAGCCTTGGGATGGCGTATCAACGAGGAACAGTTTATGAAACCGTTGAAGAACATTGTGAACAACCTGAAGCTCAGGGTGAGCTACGGTATCACAGGACAGCAGGACGGCATTGCCAACTACAGTTATCTGCCCCTCTACACAGAGAGTATGGCGGGAGCGCATTACATGTTCGGAGGCACTCCTATACACACCTACCGCCCGTCGGCATACAACACCGACCTGAAATGGGAGACCACAAAGGCATTCAACGTGGGTCTTGACTTCGGATTCCTTGACGGCAGAATCAGTGGTGCCATCGACTATTATAAGCGCAAGACGGAAGACCTGCTTGCTACCGTACCTGTGGCAGCGGGAACCAACTTCGACAAGCAGATGCTCAGTAATGTGGGCAATATCGACAGTCATGGTCTTGAGATCACGCTCAATGCAAGTCCGATACAGACCAAGGACTGGGGATGGGACGTAAGCCTCAACGCCACATATCAGAAGACCGAAATCACCAACCTCCGTCTCAACGACAAGGCAGAATCTCCCAACACATTGGTCGGAGCTATCGAATCGCACTATGTTCAGGTGCTCTCCGAAGGATATGCTCCATACAGCTACTACGTATATAAGCAGATTTACGACGAGAAGACCGGCAAACCCATTGAGGGTTTGTATGCCGACCTCAATGGCGACGGAACCGTTGACAGTAAGGACCTCTATCATTATCACTCGCCCGCTCCCGACTGGATCTTCGGATTCTCTACGAGCATCAGATGGAAGAAGCTCACGCTTTCCACCAGTCTGAGAGCCAATGTAGGCAACTACCTCTACAACGGTATGGCGATGAACACCGGAGCATGGGAGACCATGTCTTACAACGACTACCAGCTCAACCGCCTCAACAGCAGTTACCTGAAGACGGGATTCCAGAAGCGCCAGCACGAGTCGGACCTGTATGTGGAGAACGCATCGTTCCTCAAGATGGACAACATACAGTTGAGCTACAACTTCGGCAGAGTGTGCAAGTGGTTCGGGCTCAACGTGTCGGCCATGGTGCAGAACGTGTTCACCATCACCAACTACACAGGTGTTGACCCCGAGAACCAATCGGGCATAGACATGAGTGTATATCCACGTCCGAGAATATACTCTATGACCATCGGACTTGACTTCTAATCATATTTAGCAAACATTTTCAGATAAGACAAAGATGAAAAAGACATTATATAATATATTAATGACGGCAATGCTCGTATGGACAGCCATGTCATGCACAGGCGATCTCGACCAAATGCCGCATACAGACACACAGGTGACCGGCGAAGAGGCTTACTCCTCGGCTGCCAACTACAAGATGGTGCTTGCCAAGATATACGCATCGTATGTAATCGTGGGACAGGAACAAGGTGGCGGCAATGCCGACATATCGAGCAATAACGGTCACGACTTCCTGCGTTGCTTCTTCAACCTCCAGGAAGATGCCACCGACGAGGTGGCAAGCACATGGCTATCGGGCGACAAGGTGGAAGGACTGACCTATATGACATGGGATGCCAACGACCCATGGGTGGCTGATGCCTATTACAGGCTCTACTACACCATCGCCCTTAGCAACGAGTTCCTCAGACATGCCGACGACGGCTCAATCGGCGGATTCGGCGAACAGGACAAGAACGAAATCATGACCTATAGGGCAGAGGCAAGATTCCTGCGCGCCCTTGCCTACTATTATGTGCTCGACCTCTTCGGCCAAGGCCCGTATGTGGATGAGACGATGCCGGTGGGTGCCTACACTCCCGAAAGATATTCCAACAAGCAGCTTTTCGACTTTATCGAGAGCGAACTGAAGGATATTGCCGAAAACGGACTTTCCACACCCACGTCACTTGAATACGGTAGGGCATCCAATGCCGCGGCATGGGGACTGCTTGCCAAACTCTATCTTAATGCCGAGGTGTATGGTGCCGGCAATCGCTATACCGACTGTATCTCAGCCTGCAAGAAGGTGATGGAGGGAGGATTCAGTCTTGAAAGCGACTATGCCAAGCTCTTCAATGCCGACAATCACAAGCGCACCAACGAGATTCTTTTCTCCTTTGTCGTTGACGGTGAGAACACTGTCACATGGGGCGCTACAACACTGATTATATGCGGCCAATGCGGAAACTCAAGCACACAAGACCCAACAAAATACGGTCTGACCAATGGTTGGGGAATGTT
>JBJEKQ010000110.1:0-2961 GCA_051878715.1 Prevotella sp. | reverse complement strand
AAGATTATTTCACATATAATGATGGCCCTTGCTGTGGTTTCGATTGCATCCTGCGACAAGGATGGTGACATCATCACCACGGGAGGTGCCGAAAAGATTACCCTCACAGGCACCACGGGAGACATCATACTCAGTGCCGACAACAAAGAGGCATTGGCACTTACACTCAACTGGAACGACAACAGCAAGTTGACAACCAACGACCCTAACGTTCTCGCTCCGAATAACGCCACAACGAATATGATTCAGATGGCTGCCGACGAAGCGTTCACCACGACAGTAGAGCAACTGGCTGACGGTGGTGCCATATCGGCACAATTCACCGTTGACCAACTCAACTCCATCGCAGGTCGGGTGGGTCTGCCAGGGGATGTGTCGTCACCTTTATATATCCGTATAAAATCAACTCTTGCCAACAACCTCGACCCCGAATACAGTAACACGCTTGTGGTCAACGTCACTCCATTCACCATCGACATGACTGTGGGATATGTATTGACCTCCAAGATGGAAGACAGTGGAGCACGACTCTCTTCGCCTGAGGCAAATGGTATTTATAAGGGATTCCTCGGAGTGTCAAGTTGGTATAACTACTATCTGCAGGAAGGCAGCGGAGTGACATGGGGCAACGACGGAGTGAGCGGTACACCGTTCCTCATCAGCAGTGAGGACACCAAGTGGAACTTTTGGTTCCCGGGACTCGAAGGTTGCTACTACACTATCGTTGACACCCAGAAAAAGGAGTGGTCGGCATTGCTCATATCCAGTCTCACCGTAAGCGGTGATATCAGTGGCGACATGACATTCAACCGCAAGACCAACCAGTGGACCCTCACGTTCAACTCCGAGAAGACCGGCAATGCTACAATACGTCTTAACGGTAATGCCGCACAATACAACGTGCAGACAGGAACTGATGATGCGGCAGCAATAGCTCATACCGTCAGCTTCGGACAGAACGGAGAGGCGCTCACCTTCGCCATAGATTCCGAGTCGGGAGATGTTATAGTTAATGTTCCTCAGACAGGTGAGACCGTTCTCACCATCGACCTCAACGATCCCAACAAATGGATTGTTTCTGCGGGTGCCGGAACAGAAGAGCCAGAGCCTGTAGCTCCATTGCTATATATGTCGGGAATCGACGACGGCATCAGCGGCTCATGGACGTTCGACAACTATCTGCGTCTGTGCAACGAGGACGAACTGTCATACGCCGGAGCTTGTAATGTCAACTCTCTCTGGGGCTACCAGTTCTATAAGGAGGCAGACGACTGGGGCAGCAACATCGGTCTTGGTGAGGGCGATGCGGCAGCTGGCACTCTTGTTGTTGGAAGTGGCACCAACCTTCCCGCTCCCGAGCCTGGGCTTTATCTGATATACGCCTCACTCTCATCGATGAGCTACTACACCTTTGCCATCAACAGCGTGCAGATAACGGGTATTGGCGACAACTGGGATCTCAATGAAATGGAGGCTACAGAGACTCCGGGAACATATAAGGCAACGATAGATGTGACGGCTTCCACCCCATGGGGATTCCAGATTATCCTCAACTCCGACTGGGGCACGAAATTCGGTGGAAGCGATGGCATCCTCACTTATCTTGGAGGAAACATTCCGCTCGACGATTCATATATTGGAAAAACAGTGACAATTACCGTTGACCTGTGTAAGGGCAACTATACAATAGAATAAATCCATATTTAAGAATAAATGAAAAGACTGTTTCTCAACATTATGCTCATGTCGCTCACCCTTATGGGTGCAGCGGCATGCGGCGAGACATTCAACCCCAAGAGCGCTATGCCTGAGGTTGAGGAAAACGTGAAATTCAACCGTGGAGAGTTTGCCAAGGGTGCCGACGTGAGTTGGATAACCCAAATGGAGAGCGAGGGCTATACATTCAGTAATGCCGACGGACAGGAAATGGAATGTATGCAACTGCTTCGCGACTGCTGCGGAGTGAACTCCATCAGACTGCGCGTGTGGGTGAACCCCACTGAGGGATGGAACAATATCCAGGACGTATTGGTAAAGGCACGTAGGGCTGACCGTCTCGGTATGCGCCTTATGATTGACTTCCACTTTAGCGATACATGGGCTGACCCCGGTCATCAGGCTCCACCAACAGCATGGGCAGAGTATGACATCCAACAGTTGAAATCTGCCGTTGCCGCCCACGTCACCGAGATGCTACAGTTGCTTAAGGACTATAACATCGAGCCAGAGTGGGTGCAGATAGGCAATGAGACCCGCAATGGCATGATGCTGCCTGTGGGCGACCTCTCCAACGGCAATAACTTCGCCCAACTGCTCAACACTGGATATGATGCAGTGAAGGCAATCTTTGCAGACACAAAGGTAATCGTTCATCTCGACGGAGGCGACAATATGTATCTATACACCAAGATGTTTGACAACCTGAAAGCCAACGGCGGCAAGTACGACCTTGTGGGTATGTCGCTCTATCCCGCAAATGACGATTGGCGCACATGTATCGACAACTGCCTTGCTAATATCAAGACGATAAAATCGACATACGGCACCAATGTCATGCTATGCGAGATAGGTATGGACTACGACCAGGCGGAATCATGTCGAGATGCCATCTCACGACTTATGACCGAGGGGCAGCAGACGGGTTATCTCGAAGGCATCTTCTATTGGGAGCCCGAAGCTCCTGCCGGATATAACGGTGGATACAACAAGGGCTGCTTTGCCGACGGCAAACCGACAGTAGCTCTCGATGCCTTCAAATAATCACTCCGCATAACTATGAGTTTCGTGTATTCTTCTTACTGTTAATAATACATAAAAGTTACCTTAAGGTAAATTACCTTTGGGTAACTTTTTGTATATTTGCACCGGATTTGCAACATATAAGTATATTATCATGACAAAAATAATGAAATCACCGTTCCAGTTTGGCACATTAGCCACAAAGGACAACTTCATCGACCG
>JBJEKQ010000109.1:0-6824 GCA_051878715.1 Prevotella sp. | reverse complement strand
GATGAACTATTTTGTTGCTTCTTTCCAGTGATTCAAATTCATCGAACTTACGTTATACTGAGATAACGCATAGAGACAATCTATACGCAAACAAAAAGCAGACACCTGCATCGGGTAAATGCAGGTGTCTGTGTAATCCAACAAAGGATTCTTTGTTATTTCAGGGGATGCTCAGTTACGTATTCTGGTTGCCCCGTTTAGTTTCATTATCAGCTGTCAGGCAAATACAATGTAGAATGTACGTTCTGCCCTTGTCTTTCCGTCTGGCGACACAATTGTGATTTTCACCTCATGCGGTTTGCCATCCATCAAGTCGGCAATGTTGGTGAAGCGAATGATATAAGAGTTCATCATTGCTCCAGTCACAGGAAGGCTTTCCAATGTAACACCGGTAAAGCTGGATGATGCCGTTAAGCATGTTCCACCGGTATAATCAGACAGTTTCCAGGGGAATTCTGTTTGAAGTGGAGATTCCGTGAAATTTGTAGTGGAGCTATAAACCGTATGAACCGTACCCTTGGAGGTGTTCCAGTTTGCTGCATTATTTACATATTCCACACTAAAGCCTTCCTTGCCATTAGGCTGATTTGGCTCGTCTGTGAAGTTCACATAAATGCGGTTTGCCCCTGTGCGGAAGCTGAAGTGCTCATCAGCAAAACGCAAGGCAGCCACTCCGCACTCATAGTAAGAGTTAGCATACGTTGCAGCAGCCTCACTCAGCACCGCAGCGTCTGCGCCATAAAAATGATGCGTTCTTGACGTTCCCGTGTAGTTATTATAATTAAGGAATGCATCCAGATTTTTTACATCTGTGATATTGAGGGCACCATTGATATAGCCATCGTAACCCACACAGCCATATCTCACGTCAAGACCAGAGTTGCTGAGTTTCTGGCTCCAATCCACTATGTCACGGGCAATTGCATCTGCCTCTTGGCTCATACTTCCCGAGTTGTCAACAAGAAATACGAGATCCACCTTGACCTTAGCATCACTGCCCTGATCGTCCGCTGTGTTGTAAACAAGGATTCCCTTGGGTTCTCCATCCACTTCAACCCAAATATTCTGCTGATCTCCAAATCCTGTTCCAAACAGCTTAAGCCAGCCGCTTTCATCGCTTGCATCCTGAATACCGGTCATATCCAATCGAACGATTGCATCATCACCATCGTATTCGGTGGTGTAAAGGACATTGGGTATCGAAGTTGTATTATCTCCAATTTCAGGGTTTGGAGTAGCATCAGCATCATTCGGAATACCAGCTATAGTAGTTTTCCCGTTTTCCAAGACAATGGTATCGTCACCGTCACTTAAACAGGAGGTAAATGCGGCGGATGCGAGAAGCATACCCAAACAATGGATGCTGAATGAATAAAATAGTCTTTTCATATTCGTATTGTTTGATTTTTGATGATTCATTTCAATATTTCTATTTCCACACGGCGGTTCATTGCACGTCCCTCTTCCGTTTCATTGGTAGTGAGCGGGAGCGACGAACCATAATAGTCATAACTGAGCTTACTGCGACTCACGCCTTTGTTCAGCAGATAACCCATCACTGCCTGAGCTCTCTCTTTCGACAAGTTCATATTCACTTCATCCGTACCGATATTGTCTGTATGTCCTTTCACCTTGATACGGGTATTTATTCTCTTGAGCGTTTCTGCGAGTTTGTCAAGATATTCAAACGATTCTGCCTTGATAGTACTCTGATTGAAGTCGAAATTGATTGCATCAATGGCGCAGATGGTCTTTCCTGTCACATCTTCGTTTCTTAGCATCATATCAATGATTTCATCGAGAGTATAGCATGGCTTTTCTTTCACCGGCTCAACCACAGGCTCATTGACCACCACGGGTTCCGGTGTAGCAATGACTTCAGGTACAGGCTTAGGCTTGCTCTTGCAGAACACACTGAATGGTATTCCCAGTACTGCTTTCACCTCAAACCCTGACAGTTTTCTGGTGCCATCCACTACATAGCGTTTTTTGCCAAGGATATCAATTGACTTGCTGTCTTTCTCCTTACTGCTATAAGTATCTGACAAACCGAACTCATAACTTGCCTCTATTCCCAGCCAACATGTATGCTGTCCGTCTTTTCCTGTATGGAAATTCCACCTTGCACCCACACCCGGGGCTAAAGAGAAATATGTGCTTGCCATATTGGCATCACTCAAATCGGAACCAAAACTTTCACGATAGTCACCTTCCTTTGCTTCCATCTTCACCTCTCCGCCTGCAGAGAATCCCAATCGGGGAGTAACAAACACATAAGGTCTGAACTTAGAATCCTTACTGAGGAAGTTGTAGATGAACGAAAGGCGCAAATCCACATAATGCGATTTAAGCACATAGTCTGCCTTTTCATCTTTTCCCAGCACGAAATCAGTAAGTTTGCCGCCTCTTCTCAAATACGCAACTTCAGGACGTACCGCAAACTGATGTTGACTGCCAAACTCACCCTGGACAAAGACTGATATCACCGGAGAGGCAAGACATTTATTCGAATTGTATGCATCGTCGTTCACATCCGAGAAATGCATGTTTCCAATGTGAACTCCTTCGCTTAGTCCGAAATACCAATTACCAATCTTTTCTTGTGCAGTTGCATTGAGCGCCATGCACAATGTTGCTGCCATAAGCAGCGGTTTCACTGTTGTTCTCATGTTTACTTTTTCATTTATTACCATCATATATTATTATATTGCTTATTGCCCTTGCACCCAGAAATAACCATCTCTTACGTGAGTTCGGGATAAGTTACTATTCTGGATATGCAGTTAGTGCAAAGATATAAATTTTCATTGAATTCAAATCCACAGAATCAGAAAATCTGCAATATACGTTAAATAACGTGTTTATTTGTATTTATTTTGTGCTTATACGTTGCAAACGTGTAACTGTTCAGCTGCCATTTGGTGTTGCGGTGAAACAATGGTAACGAAAAAGGCTGAACCTCGGCAACGGGATTCAGCCTAATTTTTCATCCGCTCACGTTATTTTAGCGGACAACAAAAATATAAAAAAGATTTCGGGCTACGCGACATCAAATGATGCGTAACTCGAAATCTCTCATTCAAAGGATGCCATTCAATACTATTCTTGCGGCATCATCACCACCTCTACCCTTGTGCCCGATTTGAGCAGTTCCTTTGCAAAGTCGGCAATAGTAGCAGGTGTCTGTGCCTGAATAATTGCGTCAAGGTTGGTGTGATAGTCAAGTCCATACTCGTACATAGCCCAAATACGTGCATCCCAATAACTGTTTTCTTTCAGTTGGTCGGCATGTGATTTCAGCAAGTATTCCTTCACCTTGGTCACCATGTCAGCATCCACGTTCTCTGACATCTTCTGCAATTCATCACGCATGATAGACATAGCCAATTCCCCCTTTTCAGGTTTCATGGGACAGTAAGCAAACACCCGAGCCAGGTTTTTCTCATCTTCACGCTTCACAGTGGCATTGGCTCCTGCGTAGTAGGCAGCGCTTGCCTCCTCACGTATCTGTTTGATATAAATCATAGAGAGCACCTGTCCCAGTATAGACGCGCGTACTCTGTTTTCGAGGGTAGCAGGGATATCTTCAGAAAGCCATATCACGGCACCGATTGCTTTGGGAGTCTCCATCTTACGGGTGAAGTGATTGAGTACCACGCCCTTAGGCAGCGGCTCCACGTCGTGCCCCTTCACCACCTTCTTCTGTGCGGGCAGTGAGGCAAGATAGCGCTCGATAAGAGGCAGGATAGTCTGCTCGTCATAGTTACCTACGAAACTGAAAGTGAAGCCCGCTGCGTTGGCATACTGCTCCTTGGCAATCTGCAGGATGCGGTCATAGTTCACCTTGCTCAAGTCGGCAAGTTCCAAAGGTTGGAAGCGCGGATTGTGACACATCAAGGTCACTGTGAGAGAGTCGTTGTATGCCTGGTCAGGTGAGAGTGCCTTGTTTTTCAGCGACATCTCTTCCTGCTTCATCAGGTTGTCGAATGCCTCCTGGTCCTTATTGATCTTGGTAAAGTGCAGATACACCAACTGGAGCAGTGTCTCTACATCATTAGGGGTAGAAGAGCCGCTGAGACATGCACGACGTGTATCCAAAGAGGGAGAGATGCTCACAATCTTTCCGGCAAGAGCCTTGAGCAACTCGCTCTGCGAGAAGTTGCCCAGTCCGCTTTGGTCGATGACTGCGTTGAACATCTGCAGGTTGATATAGTCTTCAGCTCCATAGAGAGAAGAGCCGCCCTGTCCCACAGCATTGAACAGCACCTGATCTTTCTTGTAGTCTGTCTTCATCAGCAGTACCTTGGCACCGTTGGAGAGAGTGAGTTCGGTGTAGCCCAGCACCTCATTTTTCTTGGTGCTCTTTATCTTTCCTGCTTTAGGCTGTTTCTGTATCAGCGGTTCATCCTTCACATTATCTACATAGGCAGTCAGCTGTTCGTTGCGCACCTGCTGCACGGCGCTCTTCAGTTCGTCTACCTGCGGATAAACGGCACCCTCTTTCTCTATGTTCAGGCTCAGCACCACCACGTTGGTATCGGTGCGGCTCACCATCTCAGCCATGCACTGGTTGACCACCTCTAAGGGGATGGCAGGGATAATCTGCTTCATCACCTGATAGTAGTCGTCAATAGATGGGATAGGTTCATTGTCACAGAAGTGGTCGGCATAGTCTTTGCAGAAAGAAGCATTGGTACGCTTGTCCTTGTTGCTGTACTGTTTGTCGAGCGAACTGTTCAGGCGTTGCTTGTAGCGGTTGTATTCCGTAGCAGTAAAGCCAAACTGAGAGGCTCGCAATGCCTCACGGTAAGCTGCCGCCAATGCCTGTTCGGTCATCCCGTCTTTCGGAGCGACAGAGACACAAAAGGCATCCTTGGTTTGACTCACCAGATAAGAGTCGTTGCCCACATAGACTTCCACAAAGGGACAGTCAGCCTGCTTCACAAAATCCTGCATACGCTCATTGAACATGCTGCGGCATGCAGAGGCAAGCATATCCACCACAAAATAATCCATGTTGGCCTTCTGTGCAGGTTCCACGGCATCACGCTTGAAGTAGAGTTCAACATTATTGGAACGCTGCTCCTTGTCCTTCTCCACCACCACAATCATCTCGTTGTTGTCAGGCACAGCCTCGCGCACCACAGGAGCAGGATTTTCGGGCATCACAATATCCGAGAACATCTTCTTGATTTGTGCCTCTGTGCGATCCACATCCACATCGCCCACCACAATGATGGCCTGATTGTCGGGACGGTACCATTTTTCATAATAGTCGCGCAAAGCCTGATACTCAAAATTATCAACAACACTCATCAAACCGATGGGCAGTCGCTCGCCATACTTAGATCCGGGGTAGAGAGTAGGCAGACAACGGTAGAGCATTCGCATCACAGGATCGGTGCGCAGGCGCCACTCCTCGTGTATCACGCCACGCTCCTTGTCAATCTCCTTCGGTTCGAGCAACAGACCGTCAGCCCAGTCGTGCAGGATAAGCAGACAGGAGTCAAGGGCATTGACATTTCCGGTGGGCACATTGCTGATGTTATATACCGTGCGGTCAGTACTGGTATAGGCATTGAGGTCGGTACCGAACTTCACGCCAATGCTCTCGCAATAGCGCAGGATGGAATCACCGGGATAGTTCTGCGTGCCATTGAAGCACATGTGTTCCAGGAAGTGTGCCAATCCTCGTTGGTTCTCCTCTTCCTGAATCGAACCCACACGCTGTGCGATATAGAACTCAGCCCTGTTTTCCGGCCAGTTGTTGTAACGGATGTAGTAGGTCAGTCCGTTCTCCAGTTTTCCGATCCGCACATCCTTATCGACAGGGATGGGCGGCATCTGGTTCTGCGCAAAGGCACTCACCGCCATCAGGGCAAGCATCAGTGGCATTACCAGACATCTACATAAGACTCTTTTCATTTTTCAGTCGTTTTGAATGAGTATAAAATAAAGTGTGTAAAAAGGGCTGTGCCTTGAAGAAAGCACAACCCCTTATGCTGATAGATTCTTTACTTGTTGCCGAAGGTTATTTTACAACCACCTTCTTCACTGTACCATCGGTCATTCTCTGGATGTTGACACCCTTCACAGGAGTCTGCAGACGAGTACCGTTGAGCGACACGCTGTAAGCCACCTTGCTGTCGGCAGCTGTATTATTGATGCTCTCGATGCCTGCTGGATCAACGAGAGAGAATTCCGCTGCATTGGTCACCTGGCTGTTGTTGCGGTTGATGAGCACAGCTACAACAGAGAGTTTGTTCTTGTCCTGAATCAACTTGTTGCCAGAGATGTCAAGTGTCTTCTTGTAGGTATATGGCTCGTCTTCGATGAGCAAACCATCCACACTGCTGTCATATCCCCAAGTGGGATTCCAGGCTGCCACAACCACACGGTCATAGGCGAGTTCCATAGCAGCTGCTCCATTGCGGAACTCCTGCATGTCAGTGTCAGAATAGTAAATACTGCTGAAATACTGACCATAATATTGATAGTACCAGTCAATGAATTCCTGGGCATAGTAGTTGTATTGCTTCCACTCGTCGGTTGTACCGGTCATGCCGTCTTCCAGCAAGATAAAGCCGATAGCATAGTTAGCTGCCATACGTGTCAAGCCGAAACTTGAAGTGGCTTCCACCACAATCTTGTTCTTGGCGGTTTCATCCTCCCAGTTTGCTTTCAGAGAGAAAGCAGCCTCAGAGGGGAACGCCTTATCCACCAACTGAACTATATCAGTGGCACCGTACTGATAGGTGGGCACGGTATAGTCGATATTCTGATTGAAGCCTGCATAGGGATCCATGTCAATAATCCTATCCACT
>JBJEKQ010000108.1:0-30133 GCA_051878715.1 Prevotella sp. | reverse complement strand
TACAGGCACAAAGGTAAGAAATTATTTTGGAATTACAGCATATTTATTCAAAAATATATAAATAAATTTGCGAATAAGGCAAATGTTTATGGGAAACAGACCCATTATGTGTGACTATCCATAGAATTGGTTGACAGATTAGTGTGAAATAGCAGTAATAGTCACACGCCTGTCTTCAACCCTCGTCGCAGATACCTGCACTGCCCGTCGCAGATACCTGCGTTGTCCATCGCAGATACCTGCGTTTGAAAACACAGGCAGGCAAATTCATCATAACGGGTCAGTCCGGAAGATACGCAACCGGCTTTTCGGACTGCCCTATTAATAATCTTATCGCCAATGAGGCTGACAGGCATTGGCAACGCAGCAATATGCGTTGCCTCTATTTGGTAAATCTTACCTTATGCAGAAATCATCGAACTCATGTTAAATATGTAATCAATCGGGTGATTTCAGCCGTGTTTTTAGGAACATAGAACTGGACACTCTATACATTTATGATTGTTATTGGCTTTACCAAAGTCTGCTGACACACACATGGCACACTCCCAAATATCAGACATATCATCACACAGTTCAATGAAAAGAGGGTTGCCCCAGCGGAGCAACCCTCTTGAATGCTATACTATTTAATATAGAAGCGTGTTGTTATTCCTCGCTCCAATCCATCTTGGTTTGGCGCACATAGCTCTGGTAGCGTTTCTTTGCCATTGCCTGTGCCTCGGCGAAGAGCTCTTCTGCCTCGTCGGGGTAAGCCTTCTTGACAGAGAGGTAGCGTACCTCGCCCATGAGGAAGTCATGGAACTTGCTCCAGTCTGGCTCTTTAGAGTCGAGCGAGAACGGGTTCTTGCCCTCTTCTGCCAACTGAGGATTGTAACGCCACAGGTGCCAGTAGCCGCACTCTACAGCCTTGGCCTCTTCAGCCTGGCTCTTACCCATACCTCCCTTGGCCTTCAAACCGTGGTTGATACAGGGAGCGTAGGCGATAACGAGTGACGGACCGGGATAAGCCTCTGCCTCGCGGATAGCCTTGAGACACTGTGCCTGGTCGGCGCCCATGGCAATCTGTGCTACATAAACGTAACCATAGGTGGTGGCAATCATACCCAGATCCTTCTTGCGGATGCGCTTGCCCTGTGCGGCAAACTGTGCGATGGCGCCCAACGGAGTAGCCTTGGAAGCCTGACCACCGGTGTTAGAGTAAACCTCGGTATCGATAACGAAGATGTTCACATCCTCGCCGGTTGCGATAACATGGTCCAAACCACCGTAGCCGATATCGTAAGATGCACCGTCACCACCGATAATCCACTGGCTGCGCTTCACCAGATAGTGGTCGAGGGTCTGCAATTCCTTGCAAACGGGGCAACCCTGTGCTGCGCTCTCGGCGATAAGGGGCTTGAGCACTGCAGCGGCAGCCTTGGAACCTTCAGCGTCGTCTTTGGCAGCAATCCACTGACGTGCAGCCTCCTTGTATTCCTCAGATGCCTTGGGGCTTTCAATCATCTGGTTGAGCAGCATCACGATGCGCTCCTTCATCTTCTTGTTACCCAATACCATACCGAGACCAAATTCGCAGAAGTCCTCGAACAGTGAGTTGTCGAATGCAGGACCCTGTCCCTTGGCGTTGGTGCAGTAGGGAGTAGAAGGAATGGATGCAGAGTAGATAGAAGAGCATCCGGTAGCGTTGGCAATCATCTGACGATCACCGAAGAGCTGGGAGATGAGTTTCACGTAAGGAGTCTCACCACATCCGGAGCATGCACCGGAGAACTCGAAGAGAGGCTGTGCAAACTGAGAGTTCTTCACGTTGCTCTTGATATCTACCAAGTCTTGCTTGCTGGTCACCTTCTTCACCAGGTATTCCCAGTTGGCTGCTTCTGCCTTCATGGCCTCTGCATCGGGATTGAACGGTACCATGGTGAGAGCCTTGCCCAGTTTGGGGTTGCCGGGACATACGTCGGCACAGTTGCCGCAACCCAGACAGTCGAGTACAGAAGGCTCGATAACGAAGTGCATGCCCTTCATGGCAGCAGGTGCCTTCATTTCGAGAGTAGTGCCCTCGAAGCCCTTCAGTTCCTCATCGGTGAGAACGAACGGACGGATGGCTGCGTGAGGACATACATAAGCACACTTGTTACACTGAATACAGTTCTCGGCATTCCACTGCGGTACGAATGCCTCTACACCACGCTTCTCGTAAGCAGAGGTGCCTACCTGCCAGCTACCGTCAACGGTATCGTGCTTGATGAAGTCGGAAACCTTGAGCAAGTCGCCTGCCTGTGCGTTGATGGGGCGAACCAGTTCCTTCACGAATGCGGGAGCATCGTCTTCCACCACAGCGTCGTCTGCCAGATTTGCCCATGCAGCGTCGATGGCAAGCTGCTTGTACTCTCCACCGCGGTCAACAGCGGCATAGTTCATGTTCACCACATCTTCGCCCTTCTTGCCGTAACTCTTCACGATGGCAGCCTTCATCTTCTCTACTGCGAGTTCTACGGGAATCACGCCTGTGATGCGGAAGAATGCGCTCTGCAGAATGGTGTTGGTACGGTTGCCCAAACCAATCTCCTGTGCAATCTTGGTAGCGTTGATATAGTAAACGGTAATGTTGTTCTGTGCGAAGTATCTCTTCACCTTGTTGGGGATGAAGTTCACCAGTTCCTCTCCGTCAAAGATAGTGTTGAGGAGGAAGGTTCCGTTCTTCTGCAAACCGCGTGTCACATCATACATGTGCAGGTAAGCCTGTACGTGGCATGCTACGAAGTTGGGGGTGTTCACCAGATAGGTAGAGCGGATGGGCGTATCGCCGAAACGCAGGTGTGAGCAGGTGAAACCGCCCGATTTCTTCGAGTCGTAAGAGAAATAAGCCTGGCAGTACTTGTCGGTGTTGTCACCGATAATCTTCACAGAGTTCTTATTTGCACCCACAGTACCATCGGCACCCAAACCGAAGAACTTGGCTTCGAACATGCCGGCTCCGCCGAGTGCCATTTCCTCTACCTGAGGCAGGCTGGTGAAGGTCACGTCGTCCACGATACCCAGTGTGAAGTGGTTCTTGGGCTGGGGGAGAGCCAGGTTGTTGAATACAGAGATAATCTGTGCGGGTGTGGTGTCGTGTGAGCCCAAACCGTAGCGACCGCCAACGATGAGAGGACGATTCTCTACATCATAGTATGCGCTCTTGACATCGAGGTACAGAGGTTCGCCTTCTGCGCCGGGTTCCTTGGTACGGTCAAGCACAGCGATGCGCTTTACGGTGGCGGGAACAGAAGCCAGCAGGTGCTTTACAGAGAACGGACGATACAGGTGAACACTGATCATACCCACTTTCTCGCCATTGGCATTGAGGTAGTCGATGGCTTCGCGGGCTGCCTCGGTGGCACTACCCATGAGGATAATCATGCGTTCGGCATCCTCGGCTCCATAGTATGAGAAGAGGTGATACTCACGACCGGTGATTTTGCTAATCTCAGCCAGATAGTTCTCTACCACTTCGGGTACTTTGTCGTAGTACTCGTTGCATGCCTCACGATGGGTGAAGAATGTTTCGGGGTTCTCGGCAGTACCGCGTGTGAGAGGACGCTCGGGAGTAAGGGCACGGTCGCGGAAGCGCTTCACGTCTTCCTCGTCAACGAGCGGACGGATATCTTCCTGATCCATGAGTTCAATCTTGTGATACTCATGTGATGTGCGGAAGCCATCGAAGAAGTTAACGAAGGGAACACAGGTCTTCAATGTTGCCAGGTGTGCCACAGCGGTGAGGTCCATCACCTCCTGTACAGAACCTTCGCAAAGCATGGCAAAACCGGTCTGGCGACAAGCCATCACGTCTTGGTGGTCACCAAAGATACAGAGAGAGTGTGAAGCCAGGGTACGTGCGGAAACGTCGAACACGCAGGGAAGCAGTTCACCGGCAATCTTGTACATATTGGGAATCATGAGCAACAGACCCTGTGATGCAGTGAATGTAGTGGTGAGCGCACCAGCCTGCAGAGAGCCATGAACGGCACCGGCGGCACCGCCCTCAGATTGCATCTCCTGTACAGATACTGTTTGCCCCCACAGATTCTTGCGTCCGCGGGCAGCCCACTCATCCACATGCTCAGCCATGGGTGAAGAGGGGGTGATGGGGTAGATGGCAGCTACTTCTGAAAACATGTAACTTACATGTGCAGCAGCCTCGTTACCGTCACAAGTGATAAATTTTTTTTCTTTAGCCATTTTTTTGTTTGTTTTGTTATAATAATGAATAAAACCTATATTCGTTGTTTTCTCGATAAGTCTTCAATATAGTCCTCAATAAAGGAACCCGAACAGCCACAGCGGAATCTTGTTGTCCTTGCCTATCTCCGTGTTGTAGCGCGCGTAGATGGTGCCGGGGGCGTTGCGACCCGTGGCGGTGCTGTCGTGCGCGTCGCAGATGCGGTATTTTGTGGTGGCGTCGATGGTGAAGCAGTTGTCCCTGCTGCCGCGGTTTACCAGATGGTCTTTCCACAGCGCATTGACAAAGAATGTCTCCATCACTTCCTGTGTCTCTACCTTGATGGGATAGATGGCATACATCAGGTTGGTGTTGTGAAGCATGATTTTTGACGGTTTCTTGGGATAGGACTGTCCCTGGGGATAGATGATGTTGATGAGCCGTGCATCGGCAAGATTCTTGATGTAGTTCATCACCGTGGCGCGACTGGTGTGTATCTCCTGTGCCAGCGTGCTGATATTGGGTGCCTTTGTGCCACCGAGAGCCAGTAAATAGAACAGCTGTTTGATGCGGGTGAGGTATTTGAGTTCTATCTGCTTGATGAGCAGGATGTCCACCTCGGTCATCATGTTCATGGTTTTCAGCAGGTTTTCCGAATAGTTGCGGTGCTCGGAGAAGAAAGGGTAGAAGCCGTGGTGCAGGTAATCCATAAAATACTGGGAGGGGGAGCATTGTGGCAGGATTTTCTTGCAGAGCTGCTCGTGGCTGTTTACAATCTCGTTGAGCGTTACCGGCTGGAATTGTGTGCCCAACTTGTAGTTGAGATACTCCCGGAACGAGAATCCGCGCAGGTTGTAACTCTTCACGATACCGCCCAATTCGGGGTTCTCGTCTTTCAGGCGCATGACGCTCGAACCGGTAAACACAATCTGCAGATGGGGATATTTGTCGTAGCAGGTACGCAGTTCACGGCTCCAGTCGGGCTGCTTGAATACTTGGTCAATCAGCAGTACCCTGCCACCGTTGCGGTAGAACTCGCCCGCAAAGTCTGCTATGCCTCTGCATTGAAAATAGAAATTGTTCATGTTGACATACAGGCATTGGCGGTCGGATATGCCGTAACGCTCACGGGCATACTGCAACAGAAGCGTGGTTTTGCCCACACCGCGCGTACCTTTAATGCCGATGAGACGATGACTCCAGTCTATCTCATCCATCAAAGTGCGCCGTATGGCAGCATTGGTGTGCTCTACCAGATAAGCGTGTGTTCTAAAGAATGCCTCCATCCCAGTTATCGGTAAACTGACAAATTAGTGATGCAAAGATACGATATTCTTCTTAATTTGCAAACTCTGTATGGCAAATTTGAAAAAAAATATTATTTTTGCAGCACATTTGCGCAACGTTATAGAAATACGGAGATGAACTTGCTTGTCTTTAACCCTGAGCACGATATTGCTCTTGCCAAGGAACAGCCGGGTTTTACCCCGCCACACGCCGCCCGTGCCTTGCGCCATGATCTGGATTTCCTGCCGGCTTTTCTGGCAGGGAAGGATGATGTGGTACTGGTGGAGGATGTGGACCGTGCCCGCGGGCACCTGCGGAAAGTGCGTGCCCGGCTGGCGAGAATGGGCGTTTGCCGTAACGAACAACCGCAACTGGTTTTGCCGGGCATGCTGTCCTCTGTCGGCAAGGTGGATAAGGTGGTGCCCTGGGGATGGGACAAGACTGTGTGCGAGCACCTGCTTGCTATGGCGGTTCCTTTGGAACTGCTTCCCGCACAGGAGTATCTTGAGACCGTCAAGGAACTGTCACATAGAGTTCAGGCTATAAGACTGTTAGATAGTTTTGGCTCTTTCAAGACTTTACCTCTTGCCACATCTTTGGAACAAGTGGAAGAGTGGGTTGCCGGCATGACGCAGGCGGTGCTCAAAGCACCATGGAGCAGTAGCGGAAGAGGCATCCGCTTTGTGGATGGTGCACTGACTACGCATCAGCAGGGATGGGTCAGGAATTTGCTGAAGAAACAGGGAAGTGTCATCGTAGAACCATATTACAGGAAGATTACCGACCTTGGCATGGAGTTCTATAGCGATGGTCGGGGAGGTGTGGAGTATTTGGGGCTCTCGCTCTTTGCCACCAGCAACGGTGAATATACGGGTAGCGTGCTTGCCACGGAAAACCGCAAACGCCAGATGTTGCAGCCTTACGTGAGCGCTGAGGTGCTGGACAAAACGGCGGAACATATCCGGCATTTTGTAGCCAATGACTGGGGAACACGATATGAGGGACCCTTTGGCGTGGATATGATGGTGGTGAAGTCTGAAACGGGGGAGGCGGTATTGCATCCCTGTGTGGAGATAAACCTGCGGCTTACCATGGGGCATGTGGCTTTGAAGATGTCGCCCCGCACCGATGACGAGATAAGAATGAGCATGACAATCATGTATGAGAACAATCAATATCAACTAAAAGTACGAAAACTATGAAAAAGAACATTCTGATGTGGGCTTGCCTCGCCATGGCAATGATACCCGTATCTACCGTGGCGCAGTACCGCTCTCAGGTATGGTGCCCTGACAATGGTGACGGAACCTACACCAATCCGGTAATCAACGCAGATTATAGTGACCCTGATGTATGCGTGGGAGCATCCGGGAAAGACTACTATATGACAGCCAGCTCGTTCAACTGTATTCCGGGACTTCCCATCCTGCACTCGACAGACTTGGTGAACTGGAAACTGGTGTCGCATGCCCTCACGGAGCTGGAACCCAAAGAGGTGTTCGATACGCCTGCCCATGGCAAAGGTGTGTGGGCTCCGTGTATCAGGTATCACAACGGGGAGTACTACATCTATTGGGGCGACCCCGATTATGGCGTGTTTATGGTGAAGACCAAAGATCCCGCAGGAAAGTGGGAAAAGCCGGTGAGAGTGATTGAGGGAAAAGGATTGATTGACACCTCTCCTCTGTGGGATGACGACGGACGCTGCTATCTGGTGAACGGCTGGGCAGGCAGCAGGGCTGGCTACAAGAGCGTACTCAGCGTGAGAGAGTTGACCCCGGACGGAACCAAAGCCATCAGCGACCCTGTACTGGTGTTTGACGGCAATAATGAGCATCGCACGGCAGAGGGACCTAAATTCTACAAGCACGATGGATGGTATTGGATAATGTGTCCGGCTGGCGGCGTGCCTACCGGCTGGCAACTTGCCATGCGCTCCAAGAATGTATATGGTCCATACGAACATAAGATAGTGTTGGCACAGGGCAATACTGCCGTCAACGGTCCCCACCAGGGCGGATGGGTGCACACCCAGGAGGGCGAAGACTGGTTTATGCACTTCCAGGACAAGGGCTGCTATGGGCGCGTGGTGCATCTGCAGCCTGTGACATGGAAAGACGGATGGCCCGTGATGGGAAAAGTGCCTGCAAAAGGCTATTGTGGAGAACCTTACATCACTTACAGCAAACCCAAGACTTCGGGCAAGACGGTGATAGAAAATCCTGTGGAAAGCGACGAGTTCAACCAACCCAGGTTGGGACTGCAGTGGCAATGGCAAGCCAACTACGACCATACGTTCGGTCAGCCTACACCTTACGGCTACATGAAACTCTACAACCACAAGGTGGCAGAGGGCGACAATAACCTGTTCAATGTGCCCAACATGCTGTTGCAGAAGACGCCTGCCGACGAGTTTGTGGCAACGACACATCTCACCGTGGCTGCCAAGGGAGAGCAGCAGATGGGTGGTCTTATCATGATGGGACTTGACTACTCGGCGCTGGTGGTGTGCAGAGTGGGTGATGAGTTCCAGTTGCAGCAGCGCACCTGCAAGGCTGCCGATAAGAACAGGAAGGAAGAGGTGCAAGTGCTTGCCACCCTTAAGCCTACAGATGCCGATAAGGAAAACTACGAGCCTGCCCTGTATTGTGATATCTACCTGAGAATGCAGGTAAAAGAAGGAGGGGTGATGACCTTCTCGTATAGCACGAACGGAAAGAAATATACTGCTGTAGGACAGCCGTTTAAAATGCGTGAAGGCAAATGGATTGGTGCCAAGATAGGACTGGTGGTTGCCCAGCCTGCAGGAAAGGCAGTGAAAGGCTTCGCGAATGTTGATTGGTTCAGAGTAACCAAGAAATAATGCTTCCTTCTCCGGAGGTGGCAATGGGCAATATTTTGCACATTCATCGTATGTTTCTGTATTATTTTTAGTAATTTTGCCGACAAAACGATTCAACACAAAACAAAATAGCATGAAACAAACCAAAATCGTGGCGTCCATCAGCGACAGAAGATGTGATGTGGAGTTTATCAGAAGCCTGTTTGATGCAGGGATGAATGTGGTGAGAATAAACACTGCTCATGCCACCCCCGAAGGTATCAGGGAGGTGATAGCCAACACACGCAAAGTGTCGAGACATATTGCCATACTGATAGATACCAAAGGACCGGAAATAAGAACGACCGCCTGTAAGGACCCCATCGAATACAAGACAGGGGATGTGGTGAAAATCTTTGGCAGGCCGGAGATGGACTCGGAGCACGACATTCTGAACGTGAGTTACGAGAACCTGGCACAAGACCTGCAAGTGGGCAACAGCATTCTGTTTGATGATGGTGTGATAGCCATGAAGGTGATTGGTATCAACGGGCCGGCTGTGATTGCACAGGTGCAGAACGACGGGGTACTGGGGGCAAGGAAAAGCGTAAATGTGCCCGGCGTACACATCGAACTGCCTGCACTTACCGAGAAAGACCGGCGCAACATCAAACTGGCGATAGAGCAGGACATCGATTTTATCGCACACTCGTTTGTGAGAAATGCAAGCGATGTGAAAGCCGTACAGGAGGTATTGGACGAATATGGTAGCGATATCAAGATAATCTCCAAGATTGAAAACCAGGAGGGTGTGGACAACATTGACGAGATTATTGAGGCTTCATACGGCATCATGATTGCACGCGGCGACCTGGGTATCGAGGTTCCTATCGAGCGCATCCCCGGAATCCAGCGTAGAATTATCAGGAAATGTGTGTGTGCACACAAGCCTGTGATTGTTGCCACGCAGATGCTGCACAACATGATCAACAATCCAAGGCCGACCAGGGCAGAGGTGACAGACATCGCCAATGCCATCTACTATCGCACGGACGCGCTGATGCTGAGTGGTGAAACCGCCACCGGAAAATATCCCGTACAGGCTGTTGTCACCATGGCGCAGATAGCGGAGCAGGCAGAGAAAGACAAGATGCGGGAAAACGATATCGAACTGCCGTTCAATCCTAATGCCTCTGTCAGTGAGTTCCTGTCACGCAGTGCTATCGAGGCCACGGAGAGTATGGGCGTGAAAGGTATCATCACTGATAGCTCAACCGGTCAGACAGCCCGTAATCTCGCTGCTTTCAGAGGTCCCAATCCGGTGCTCGCCATTTGTTATCACGAGAAATTGCAGCGGTGGCTCAATCTGAGTTATGGAGTGATTCCCGTATATCAGAAAGACAAGATAACCAGCAAACTCCTTATGGTGGCAGCCGTCAGGATGTTGAGACAAAAAGGTTATCTGCAGCCAGAGGACAAGATAGCATACCTGGGTGCCAGTATGGGGCAGGGAGGGGGAACCACATTCCTCGAAATACTGGAAGCGAAAAATTATGCCGAAAAGTAGTATAGGAACGCAAAACGCTTATAAATTGTAAGAAAACAGGCAAGGATAGTGATGTTTTAAAATAATATCACTACCTTTGCCTTGTTTTTGTAAACAAGATAAACAAAGAATCGCAAGATATGAAAAAACAATTGAGAAGTGCAGTGTGCACCCAAGGTCGCAGGATGGCAGGAGCCAGGGCGTTATGGGTGGCAACCGGAATGAAACCGGAACAGTTTGGGAAACCCATTATTGCCATTGTCAACTCATTCACACAGTTTGTGCCCGGACACACCCATCTGCACGAGATTGGACAGATAGTCAAGGCAGAGATAGAGTCGATGGGATGCTATGCTGCGGAGTTCAATACGATAGCCATTGACGATGGCATTGCCATGGGCCATGACGGCATGCTCTATTCCCTGCCTTCGAGAGACATCATCGCCGACTCGGTGGAGTATATGGTCAATGCTCACAAGGCGGATGCCATGATTTGCATCTCCAACTGTGACAAGGTGACACCGGGTATGCTGATGGCTTCGATGAGACTGAATATCCCCACCGTATTCTGTTCTGGAGGCCCCATGGAAGCAGGAAAGTGGAAAGGAGAGAATGCCGACCTGATTACAGCCATGATAAAAGGAGCCGACGAGAGCGTGAGCGATGAGGAAATGGCACAGATAGAACAATGTTCGTGCCCCGGTTGCGGTAGTTGCTCGGGTATGTTTACCGCCAATTCGATGAATTCGTTGACAGAGGCCATTGGCTTGTCATTGCCCGGCAACGGAACCATTCTTGCCACGCACACCAACCGTGTGGAACTGTTCAAACAGGCTGCCAGACAAGTGGTGAAGAATGCCTTGGCTTACTACAACGATGGCGATGAGAGCGTGCTGCCCAAGAGCATAGCCACCAGAAAGGCATTCCTCAATGCCATGACTTTGGATATTGCCATGGGTGGCAGTACCAATACCATACTCCATCTGTTGGCTGTGGCACAGGAGGCAGGTGTGGACTTCAAGATGCAGGATATCGACGCACTGAGCCGTAAGGTGCCTTGTCTGTGCAAGCTGGCTCCCAACACACAAAAGTACAGTGTGCAGGAATGTAACAGGGCCGGCGGCATCTTGGGAATCCTCAATGAACTGAACAAAGGCGGACTGATAGACGGCAGTGCCGTCCGTGTGGATGGCTGTACGCTGGAAGAACAGATGAAGAAATATGACATTACGGGGGCAACCGTTGACAAGGAAGCCGAGCGTATCTACCAGAGTGCACCTGGCGGCAGGTTCTCTACCAGGATGGGGTCGCAGAGTGCTACATGGGGAACCCTGGACACCGACCGTGCAGAAGGATGCATCCGTGATTTGCAGCACGCCTATACAAAAGACGGCGGACTGGCAGTGCTGTTTGGCAACATTGCACAGGATGGCTGTGTGGTGAAGACTGCCGGTGTGGATGAAAGCATCTGGAAGTTCTGCGGTCCGGCAAAGGTGTTCCAATCACAGGAAGATGCCTGTGAAGGCATACTGAGCGGAAAGGTTCAAAGCGGCGACTGTGTGGTAATTACCTATGAAGGACCCAAGGGCGGACCGGGTATGCAGGAAATGCTATATCCTACCTCTTATATCAAGAGCCGCCATCTGGGCAAGGAATGTGCGCTGATTACTGACGGACGTTTCTCCGGAGGAACCAGCGGACTGAGCATCGGACATATTTCACCCGAGGCGGCTTCCGGCGGAAACATCGGAAAGATAAAGGATGGTGACATGATTGAAATAGACATACCCAATAGAACCATCAATGTGAAATTGTCTGACGAGGAACTGAACAGCAGACCCATGCAGCCACTGCAGAGAAACCGCATTGTAAGCAAGGCATTGAAGGCCTATGCCCAAAGTGTGGCAAGCGCAGATAAGGGCGGTGTGAGAATGATAGAATAAGAATTTTGAAAAGAATGGAAAACAAGACAGTTACAGGTGCCGAAGCACTGATGCTTGCATTGAAGGATGAGGGGGTAGATACCATCTTTGGCTATCCCGGAGGTTCGATTATGCCGGTGTTTGATGCTTTGTACGATTATACACGTGGAGAAAACAAGGTGTTCAACCATATTCTGGTGAGGCATGAGCAGGCGGCTGCACATGCCGCGCAGGGCTATGCCCGTGTGAGCGGAAAGGTGGGCGTGTGTCTGGTGACCAGTGGTCCCGGTGCCACCAATACGCTTACCGGTGTGGCAGATGCCATGATGGACTCTACGCCTATCGTTGTCATCGCAGGACAGGTGGGCACACAGGTATTGGGCACTGATGCCTTCCAAGAGGTGGATTTGGTAGGTGTTGCCCAGCCTATTTCGAAATGGAGTTATCAGATAAGAAGACCGGAGGATATAGCATGGGCCATCAGCAAGGCTTTCTATATCGCCAAATCGGGAAGGCCCGGTCCAGTGGTTATCGACTTCCCCAAGAATGCACAGACACATACCACGGAATGGCAGTCGCAGACGGTGGATTTTGTGAGAAGTTATGTGCCTTTCCCGAAGTTGGACCCTTTAGCCGTCGCTACTGCTGCCCATATCATCAACGAGGCAAAAAAACCGTTGGCGCTGGTAGGGCAAGGAGTGGAATTGGGCAATGCACAGCAGGAACTTGTTGAGTTTCTGGAAAAAGCCGATATTCCTGCAGCAAGGACCTTGTTGGGACTCTCTGCGCTGAGCTCTGACCATCCGCTCAACATGGGAATGCTTGGCATGCACGGTAGTTTGGGACCCAATATCAAAGAGCAGGAGTGCGATGTGCTTATTGCTATCGGTATGAGGTTCAGCGACCGTGTGACGGGATTGCCCTCTGCTTATGCCAAGCAGGCAACGGTAATCCATCTGGATATCGACCGCTCGGAAATAGACAAGTGCATCAAGGCTGATGTGGCTGTGGTGGCAAACTGCAAGGAGTCGTTGCCTGCCATCACCCGCCTGTTGGAGAAAAACAACCATCGCGAGTGGCGTGACAGTTTCAAGGAATATGAAGAGAAAGAAAGAACGGTGGTGATAGAGCCTGCCATTCATCCCGCTCAGGGGCCGCTGCTCATGGGCGAGGTAGTGAATATGGTGGCAGAGGCTACCCAAGGGGACGCTGTCCTGGTGACAGACGTTGGTCAGAACCAGATGTTTGCCAGCCGTTATTTCAAATACAAGAGAAACAGGTCTATCGTAACCAGCGGAGGTTTGGGCACCATGGGTTTTGCCTTACCCGCAGCCGTAGGTGCCACGTTCGGGGCACCGGACAGAACGGTCTGCATGTTTTGCGGTGACGGAGGATTCCAGATGAGCATCCAGGAACTGGGCACCATTATGGAACAACAGGCGCCTGTAAAGATGATAGTGCTCAACAACAATTACTTGGGTAATGTGCGCCAGTGGCAGGACATGTTCTTTAATCATCGGAAGTCGTTCACCAGAATGCTGAACCCCCGTTATGAACTGATTGCCCAGGCTTATGGCATAGGCTATTCGGTGGTGACTGACCGGAAAGAACTGGCAGCTGCTGTGGACAGGATGCTGAATACAGACGGACCTTATATCCTGGAATGTGCCATCAAGGAAGACGACAACGTGATGCCGATGACGCCTCCGGGTAAAAGTGTGGATGAGATGATGCTGGAAATAGCGCAGTCGTAATACCTTAACAATGCAGAGTTAAAGATGAAAGAAGAGAAGAAACTATATACATTATTGGTGTATTCCGAAAATATCGCGGGTATATTGAACCAGATTACCGCCGTGTTTACGCGCAGGCAGGTGAACATTGAGAGCCTGAATGTGTCGGCATCGAGCATTGCAGGTGTGCACAAATATACCATTACGGCATGGAGCAATGAAGACCAAATCATCAAAATCACCCGTCAGATAGAAAAGAAGATAGATGTAATCAAGGCTACTTACTATACTGACGAAGAACTGTTTATACGTGAAACAGGACTCTACAAACTATCGACGCAGGTGGTGATGGAGAATCCGGAAATATCGCGTACTATCAGAAAGAAAGAGGCTACCATTACGGAGGTGAACCCCATCTATGTGATTGTGATGAAGCATGGACTGACAGAGGACATACAGAATCTCTACTATGCGCTGAATGCGTTTGGGTGTGTGCTGCAATACACCAGGTCGGGTCGTATAGCCGTGACCCGAAGTATGCAGGAAGAGGTTAGCAAGTTCCTGGAGGAACGTGAAGCCAACAGATAAGCAGGAAACCTGTGTCGGAAACATACTGTTATGATACCAAAGATAGCGAAATACGACTTTCTGGCAGAACCGTTTCATTGTGATTTGACGCATCGTCTGTTCATGGGGCATTTGGGCAATCATCTGCTCAACGCTGCGGACATGCATTCCACAGAACGTGGATTCGGCATGAATTACCTCAATCCCATTCACAAGACCTGGGTGCTTTCGAGACTTGCCATTGAGATGCGCGAAATGCCTAAGCAGTATGAGAAGTTCAGCGTAGAGACCTGGGTGGAAGGTGCCATGAGGTTCTTTACCCAGCGCAATTTCCGTATTGCCGGTGAACAAGGTACCGTATGGGGCTATGGACGCAGTGTCTGGGCAATGATTGATACGGAAAACAGGAAACCGCAAGACATTCTTGCCATTCGCGACGGTGCCATCAATGATTGGATAGAGACCGGCTATGATTGTCCCATTGCCAAAGCCGGCAGAGTAAAGATAGGGGGGGGATGTGAGAAGGTGAGAACCATCAACACCTATTATCACGATGTGGATGTAAACGGACACATCAACTCCATCAAATACATTGAGCACATACTCGACCTGTTTCCTCCTGCCTATTATCAGGAACATGTCATCAAGCGTCTGGATGTGGCGTATGTTGCGGAAAGTTATGCCGGTGAACCTCTTTCTCTTTATCAGGAAAGGCTGGACGAGGATAACTTCAATGTCAAGGTTGTCAAAGAATCAGGATCAGAAGAAGTCGAAGTGTGCAGATGTAACCTCGTATTTGAAAAAAAATGAAAGTAAGTTTTGTCGTTTCATGGTAATTTGTTACATTTGCACCGCAAAAAAGAAACAGTTAACGCCTTAGTCCTTCTCTCGTGAAGGGAAGGGATGGATGGATGAAAGCGCTTTCGTGATAAAGCACCGTCGGTTCATGGGGATGATTATACAACACTTAAACAAAAAGCAATTATGGCAGAAATGAATTTTGGTGGCGTAATCGAGACTGTAGTCACCAGTAAAGAGTTTTCATTGGAAAAAGCACATGAGGTATTGAAAAACGAGACCATCGCAGTGATTGGCTATGGTATTCAGGGTCCCGGTCAGGCTTGCAACCTGCGTGACAACGGCTTCAATGTGATTGTAGGACAGCGTGCGGGCAAGACTTATGACAAGGCTGTGGCTGACGGATGGGTGCCCGGGAAGACTCTTTTCTCTATTGAAGAGGCAGCAGAAAAAGGAACAATCATCTGTATGCTCCTTTCTGATGCAGGACAGATACAGGCATGGCCCACCATCAAGAAATATCTTACTCCCGGTAAGACTTTGTATTATTCACATGGCTTTGCCATCAACTGGAGCGACCGTACAGGGGTGGTGCCTCCCGGCGACATTGATGTGATTATGGTGGCTCCCAAGGGGTCTGGTACCAGCTTGCGCACGATGTTCTGCGAAGGTCGTGGCCTGAACTGCTCATACGCAGTATATCAGGACGCAACTGGCAAGGCAGAAGAAAAGACCATCGCTTTCGGTATCGGTATTGGTGCCGGCTATATGTTCAAGACTACTTTCCAGCGTGAGGCCACCAGTGACCTGACCGGAGAGCGCGGCTCTTTGATGGGTGCTATCGAGGGTCTGCTCGAAGCACAGTATGAGGTGCTTCGCGAGAACGGACACTCTCCCTCAGAGGCGTTCAACGAAACAGTGGAAGAGCTGACCCAGAGTCTGATGCCCCTCTTTGCACAGAAGGGTATGGACTGGATGTATGCCAACTGTTCTACCACCGCCCAGCGCGGTGCCTTGGATTGGGCTCCCCGCTTCCGTGAAGCCATCAAGCCTGTGATGCAGTGGTTGTACTATTCAGTGAAGACGGGTAATGAGGCACAGATTTCTATCGACAGCAACTCCAAGCCCGACTACCGTGAAGGTCTGAACAAGGAACTGGAGGCAATGAGAAACATGGAAATGTGGCGTGCCGCAGAGACTGTGCGCAAGTTGCGTCCCGAAAACAGCGAAGACTAATCAGCTGACGATAAAGGTGGGTGCTCACATTTGCCTGCCAGAGGAAGAATCCCTATCCCTTAATAGTTCTTGAAAACCTTTGAAAGGCAAAGAAAAGGGGATAGGGATTTTTCTGTTTCAATGGGGAATTTATAGCGATTGCCTTATAATAAAACGCCGAAAGCCACGTTTAAAGAGTAAAGAACAGAACATTACTAAAACATAAAAACGACAGACTATGAAAAGCGATTCAAAAGAATGTTTGTATTGTCAGAATAATGACACCCTGCACAGTTTGATGATAGAGGTGGCAAAATTGAGTGTGTCAAGAGTCTTCATCTTCAAGGAGCAGACCTATAAGGGACGTTGCCTGGTGGCATATAAGGATCATGTGGACGACCTGAATTTGCTGAGCGATGAGGATAGGAATGCCTTTATGGCTGATGTGGCGAAGGTGACAAGGGCCATGCAGAAAGTGTTCAATCCTGCAAAGATCAATTACGGTGCTTATTCTGACACTCTGGAGCATTTGCATTTCCATCTCATACCGAAATATGTAGGTGGTCCTGACTTCGGAGGCGTATTCAGAATGAATCCCAAGGAGGTGTACCTGACTGATGAGGAGTATCAGGCAATGAAGGAACAGTTGCTGGCTGCCCTTTGAACTATTCCGAGAATATTGTAATCGTGATATCGCAGCATGCTCTTGATGTAATGAAAAGGGCATGCTGTTTTAGTGTGTGATGGAACCGCTATTCTGACGTATGGTGCCTTCTTCTATCATCATCGCCAGGGCTTTATCGACGACGTCTGACGGCATCTTTATTTGTTTCAGCGATTCTATGGGCAGTAGTTCTTTGCCCTCTAACAAACCTGCAATGGCTTTTTTTGCCTCTTTTACCTGCTCCTTCTTGATGGTTCTGCAGGTGTCACAGATGCCGCAAGAGTCCGTATTCGTTTCCCCGAAATAGTTGAGAAGCAGGCGGCTACGGCATATCGTGTCGTTGTTGGCATACTGGATGATTTTTTTTATTCGCTCAGAATAGGTCTTCTTCCTGTCATCATACACTTCTTTGCCAATGACGATATGTTTGCTCTCTTCTCTGTTTTGTGTATAACGTATATGAGGTATGTCTTTTGCGGGTATGTAGTGCAGAATATGTCTCTTGTCAAGTGCCTGCAATGTGAGGTATAGCTGCTGGCGCGTCAGACCGGTAATCTCACTCAGTAACGACAGTTCTATGTCTGCATAGTCGGAGAACAGACCGCTGTAACTGCGCAGCAGGGCAACAAATACTTTTTCTTCCTGTGCAGAGGTCTCTTCAAGCAGGTACAACTGTTCGCGTGTGAGCATGAAACGCACGCGGTCTCTGCACATTCCTTCTTCTATGTATTCAATATAGCCGGCACGGGTCAGTATGTGGAGGGCAGAGGTGAGCTGGATGGGGAAATGGTGGAAAAAGACACAGAATTTTCCCATGTCAAACTCGTGGGTCTCGTTGTAACCTGAGCCTGAAGCAATCTGATAAAAACATGCAAGGTCATCGTAAACCTTGCGGATATATTCTTTGTCAGGGAAGTTCTCCTGTATTCTTCTGGTGAGTTTGGTGTTGTCTGAATCGTTGTATAGCAAAACGGCGTACGAGGGCAAGCCGTCTCTACCGCCACGTCCTGCTTCCTGGAAGTAGTTTTCTATGCAGTCCGGGCAGTCGATATGTATCACGGTTCTCACGTCTGGCTTGTCAATGCCCATGCCAAAGGCATTGGTCGCAACCATGACACGATACTCGCCGTTGAGCCATTGCTTCTGGCGTCTGTCTTTTTCCGAGTCCTCCAGACCAGCATGGTAGTATGTGGCTTTGATTTCCTGCTCGTTGAGCATCTGTGCCGTTTCCTTGGCGCGCATCCTGCTTCTTGTATAGACGATGCTGCTTCCCTTGATACATTGCAGGATATGTACCAGTTCACAGTGTTTGTCGTGTACATGCCGTATGCAGTATGCCAGGTTCTTGCGTTCAAAACTCATTTTGAAGACATTCTCCCGTTTGAAAAGGAGTCTCTGCTGAATGTCTTTGACTACCGGGGGGGTAGCAGTGGCAGTGAGTGCAAGGATGGGGGGGTCAGGCAGAATCGTCCTTATATTTGCAATCTCAAGGTAGGCAGGGCGGAAGTCGTAACCCCATTGGCTGATGCAATGAGCCTCATCCACTGCGATGAAGCTGACGGTAATATGAGACAGTTTTTTTCGGAATAATTCGGAGGAAAGTCGTTCGGGAGAAACATACAATATCTTTACCGCATCGAAAACGGCATTCTCAAGAATAGTGAGAATCTGTTCTCTGCTCAAGCCGGAGTGAATGGCTGCCGCTTTTATTCCCCTGCGTTTCAGGTTCATTACCTGGTCTTTCATCAGTGCTACCAATGGGGTAATGACAACACACGTGCCCTGCAACATCATTGCCGGAACCTGGAAGGTAATACTCTTTCCTCCACCGGTAGGCATCAGACCGAGGGTGTCTTTCCTGTCAAGGATGCTCTTGATGATATCCTCCTGAACGCCTCGGAACCCCTTGTACCCCCAGTACTTTTCAAGAACCTCTAACGCCTCATTCATCGTTCATGGAGGGTTTGATGTCTTCTATCTGCAACTGAACTTCGCCTCTCTTGTAAATATTCTCTTCTATGGTATATACAATGTCGAAAGAGCGTTTGCTCTTGATATATCGTGCTGCATCGCTTTGACCGAAAGCAATGCCATTCATCACGTTGCTTGACTTGGAATCCACCAGTTCCAGCTTGATATGTTCCTGCTGGCGGCCAACCACCTTGCTGGTACCGTAGTCAAATACGCTCTCGGTGCAGAACAGAGGTTTGGGGTTGTCCGGACCATGCGGCGCAAACTTCTTCAGGTCGGCGTGCATGCGTTTGGTAATGTCTTTGAAATCTATTATGCTCTCTATGTCCAGCATGGGTTGCATCTGTTCGGTGGTGATATGCTCAGACACATATTGCTGGAATCTCTCCTTAAACAACGGGATGTTTTCAACTTTCATGGACAATCCCGCAGCATAGGTATGACCGCCGAAGTTTTCAAGTAGGTCGCGACAGGTCTTGATGGCTTCGTAAATGTCAAAGCCCGCCACGCTTCGTGCCGAACCGGTGGCAATGCCGTCAATGATGGTCAGTACTACGGTTGGGCGGAAGTATATTTCTGTGAGGCGTGAAGCCACGATGCCGATTACCCCCTTTTTCCAGTCCTTGTCGTACAACACGATGGACGACTGGTGGTTTTGTCCTTCAAGGCGTTCCACAATGTGGTTTGCCTCCTCTGTCATCTGCTTGTCTATGTCTTTCCGCTGTTCGTTGTACTCGTTGATGTGGCCAGCAGCAAGCAATGCCTTCTTGAAGTCCCTTTCCACCAGTAAATCCACGGCTTCCTTGCCGTTCTGCATTCTTCCGGAAGCATTGATACGAGGCCCTATCTTGAATACGATGTCGCTCATCGTCAGTTCCCGGTTGCTGAGATTGCATATTTCTATGATAGCCTTGAGACCCACCGAAGGGTTTTGGTTGAGTTGCTTCAGCCCGTGGAAAGCCAGAATCCTGTTTTCTCCCATCACCGGTACGATATCGGAGGCAATGCTGACGGCGCACAGATCGAGTAGTGGAATGAGGCGTGAGAAGGTGATGCCGTTGTTTTTGGCAAATGCCTGCATGAACTTGAAGCCCACGCCGCAACCGGATAAATCGTGAAAAGGGTAGGTAGTGTCTTTGCGCTTGGGATTGAGGATAGCCACGGCATCAGGCATCTCTTCATCGGGTACATGATGGTCGCAGATGATGAAGTCAATGCCGTTGGCTTTGGCATAGGCTATTTCCTCAATCGCCTTGATGCCACAATCCAGCACGATGATGAGTTTCACGTCTGTTTCCTTGGCATAGTCAATTCCTTTCTTGCTAATCCCATAGCCCTCTTCATACCGGTCGGGTATGTAGTAGTCGATGTTGGAGTAGAACTGTTGCAGGAATTTATATACCAATGTCACGGCAGTACATCCGTCCACGTCATAGTCCCCATAAACCAAGATTCGTTCCTTTCTGCCCATTGCATCGTTGAGCCGGTCAACGGCAATGTCCATGTCATTCATCAGGAACGGATCGATAAGCTCGTTGAGCATGGGTCGAAAGAATCGCTTGGCTGCCGATTCGGTCTTTATACCCCTTCTTATCAGCAGTTGTGCCATGGTGGCACTCATACCTATCTTTTCACCCAGTTCTTTTGCCGCTTGTATCTGGTCAGGCGCCGGGGTGTTATATATCCATTTATTGTGCATCCTTATCTCAAACGAAACATAATACGCACGCACCTTGCTGGCACGTGATGATTATTAACAATACAAATGAACCCGATATGCGGATTATTCTGTTGGCAAATAAACTATAATGTCCATTATACCGTGTAAAGGTACAAAAAATATGCAATATATTGTTAGTGGATGGTCAACTTTTAGAGTTTTTAAGAGAAAGTAGTATCGTCGCTACGGGTTTTCGGTTTAGGTAGTTGTGATAACAGAAGAGGCGTATCGTGCTGTCTGATACGCCTCTTCCGGTTCTGTGTGTTCGTGCCTTCCCACTTGTTTTCCTTAGACTTTATACGTGAGAGGGCTTCTGTTGGCTATAAACCTAATTTCTTGCGGATATCCTTGGGTATGGCATTCTTGTTGACCATGTAGTCCATGGTGTTTGCGGCAATGAATGTCTTGGTCATATACCAGATACCTTTGTAGTCTCCCCATTCGCCCCATGAGTTCTTTACCATGTAGTATTCCTTGCCGTTCTGGTCTTTGGCTACACCGTAGATAAGCATTCCGTGGTCGTCTGTGAGTTCCCAGCTGTCATAGCGCTCCTGGCGCATTTCCTGTGTGGGGACGATTTCGGGTGCGGTGCATCCCAAAGAGTCGAACAGTTCAGCTTTCTTCGATTTCTCAAGACGGAGCCACTTGGCTGCGTCGCTGCCCTTCATGCTCTGGATTTTCTTGGTGTCGTAAGCATAGGCAAGACCTGCGCGGGTGAAACCCTCTTCGCTCACGTCACCTCCCCATGCGATGCAGTAGCCCTCGTCGATGGCATTGTCAATGATGCGCATCATCTCGTCCATCGGAACGTTGTAGGAGAGGGGATTGCGCCAGTTGTCCTGCACTTCCACGGCAAACTGGGTATAGAAGGGGTGGTGAGTGTAAGAGGTGATGGTGACATAGTCGTTGAAATCAAGTCCCAAACTGTTGGCAAATGACTGGGGGGTGTATTCCTTTCCCTGATAGGTGAATTTCTCGGGACAGTGACCGAGATAGGCGTCCAGAATGCCCTGCAAGCCCACTTTCCATTGCGAACTGATTTTCTTTTCTGTGCTCTTTGCGATAGCTGCCACATAGGGTTCCATCACGCCGAAGAACTCGTTGAAATTGTTCAGTGAATCACCGTATAGGGACCCCGGGAACGGCATGGCATCTTCAGGACAAATGCCATAGTGCTGCAGGCAATAGAGAGGGTCATAGCAAGAACCGCCTTGTGAGAACTGGCAGTCACCGTGCAGACGAACCACCTGGATGGCTCTGTCCATATAGGTCTTGTTAGCCACAAACGCTTCGCAGAGGTCGTAGGTCTTTCCTGTTTTTTTCAGGATTTCGCTTTCAAAGTATGCCAGTGTGGAATACGCCCAGCATGTGCCGCTTCTGTTCTGGTCCTTGATGCTGGTAATCTTGTTCTCCTTGATGGTTGTGAATACGGGTTTGTTTTTGTTCACAGAGTCCTTGTCCTCTGCATGTGCACCTATGGCGAATAATGCCAGAAGCGCAACAGAAAAGAATTTCTTCATGAGTCTTCTTTGTTTTGATTGAGTTTGTTTATTTAATAATGTATGTTGCTATAGTTGTATGCTGAACACCTTATGAACGGTGGGCAGCCATATATGCCTCTACATCCTGGGGATGATAGGGAATCCGTTCTTTGCCCAGGAAGCGACAGCCGTTGTCGGTGATGAGTATGTCATCTTCAATTCTGATGCCTCCAAAATCCTTGTAGGTTTCCAGCAGGTCGAAGTTAAGATACTCGGCACAGTGTCCGGAGGCTTTCCAGTTGTCGATGAGGTCTGGTATGAAGTAGATGCCTGGCTCGTCTGTGAGCACAAAGCCTTTCTCCAGGCGCCTGCCCATTCTCAGGCAGTTGGTGCCGAACTGGTCGAGTACGGGGCGCGTCTCCTTGTCGAAGCCCACGTGTATCTGTCCCAATCCTTCCATGTCGTGGACATCCATGCCCATCATGTGCCCTAATCCATGAGGCAGGAACATGGCGTGTGCACCAGCGCGCACCGCCTCTTCCGTGTCGCCTTTCATCAGACCCAGCTCCTTAAGGCGGTCGGTCATCAGTTTGCACATCTCCATGTGTACGTCAAAGTACTTGACACCGGGTTTAGCTACTTCAAGCACGTAGTCGTGGCAAGCCTCCACGATGCTGTATATTTCCAATTGGCGCTGTGTGAATTTGCCGTTCACCGGCATCGTGCGGGTATTGTCGGAGCAGTAGTCATCCAACTCGCACCCTGCATCGCAAAGAACCAATCGTCCGTCTTGCAGCGGGGCACTGGAAGGGGCACCGTGCATGATTTCCCCGTGCTGGCTGAAGATGGTGGCAAAGCTCACACCTTGAGCATGGGAGCGGGCAATGCCATCCACTTGTCCTGCCACATACCTTTCCGTTACACCCGGTTTTACGAGTTTCATGGCGGTGGTGTGCATAAGATAACCTACGTGGCATGCCTTTTCGATGGCTTCAATCTCTGCCGCATCCTTGGTGCTACGCAGTGCCACCACAGCGTTGATTAACTCAAGGGATGCCTTGTCGCGCTGCTCCTTGGGATGGATATTCAGCAGGTCGGACAGCTGAATCATGGTGTCGTGGCGGTAGGGAGGCAGGAAATGGATGCTTCGGTTCTGCATGGCAGCCTTATCGCAGGCAGCCTTAAGGGCAGCCATGGGAGCAGTGTTGCTGACGCCAACGCTTTCTGCCAATTGCTGCACGCTGTCCACGCCACCATACCATACAATGTCTTCGATGTCAATGTCGTCACCGAATATGGTTTCCGTGTCGTTGTCAATGTCAATCATTCCCACAAGTCCGTCGCGGTGTATTCCGAAAAAATAGAGGAACGAACTGTCCTGGCGGAATGGTGAATAGGCATTGGCAGGATAGTTGGCTGGGCTCTCGTTGTTTCCAAAGAAGAGCAAGATGCCGCTGCTGACCAGTTTCTTCAGTCTGTTGCGACGCTGGATGTACGTGTTCTTTTCAAACATAAGGCTTAATACAATTTTGTTATATTTGTGATGTGTTGTGTTGTTATCTCTGCAAAAATATGTCCATACAAATAACAGGCGAACCCCCCTATCGGACACTTGTTTCTGGCCGGTTCATCTATTTGGTCAACAACAAGTGCCAAAAGCAGTTTACCTTTCGGCAAAGGTACAACAAAAAACTGAGAATGAATGGAAGAATGGTGAAAAATATAAGGAAATGTTTTTGTAAAGTCATTAGATAATTTGGTGATTTGGAATGTTCTTCATATCTTTGCGCGCCAAAGAATTATAAATCTTAAATAGGAAATAGAATAGTGTGGCCATTCAGTAAACGATATAGCATCGCCAGCAGCGGCATCCTTCAGGGATTTACCGACTGGCACAGTCATCTTCTGCCGGGTGTGGACGATGGTGTAAGGACGATGGAAGAGTCTCTCAATATACTGGCATCTTATGAGCAGTTTGGTGTCAGAGAAGTTTGGCTCACCCCTCATATTATGGAAGACATACCCAACACTACGGCTTCATTACGTTCACGTTATGCCGAATTGAAGTCAGCCTATAAGGGGCGGATTGTTCTCCATCTTGCCTCCGAAAATATGCTCGACAACCTGTTTGAGGAACGTCTGCAACAGGACGATCTGCTGCCCTTGGGCGAGGACGGCAAGCTCCTGCTGGTAGAGACCTCCTATTTCAACCCTCCCTACGCCTTGCATGATATTCTGCGTCGTATCAAGGAGAAAGGCTATACACCTGTTCTTGCCCATCCTGAACGGTATGTTTATATGGATCAGAAAGATTACGAACAGCTGAAGACCTTGGATATGACTTACCAACTTAATCTTCCCTCATTGGCGGGAGTTTACGGTGCGGATGCCAAGCGCAAGGCCAAGTGGCTGCTGGAGAACCGGTATTACCGGTATTTGGGGACTGACACACACCGGTTGTCCACATGGGAGTCCGTTGTTCATGAAAAGCGAATATCGAAGGATGTGGTGCAGATGCTTTGATGGATTTTGCGGATGTGTCTTCCGGAACAGGCAGGTGCAAGTAAGATGAGTGGAACGGTTGCGTGAAAAGATGGTTTTTGTATAACAATGTTCCTTTGCTGAAAATAAGGGGTTGTCGTGAAAATAATCAGAAATAGTGCTCTCGTCTTGGAAGGAGGCGGAATGCGAGGCGTATTTACAAGTGGTGTCCTGGATGCTTTCATGAAATATGAGGTGTATTTCAGGTATGTAGTAGCTGTATCGGCTGGTGCATGCAATGGCTTGTCGTATGCCAGTCGTCAGCCACGGAGAGCCCGTTTCTCCAATATCGATATGCTGGTCAAATACGATTACTTGGGTATTCGCCATCTTCTGACCCATGGCTGTATATTTGATCCTGAATTGCTATATGACAGATTTCCGAACAACTTGGTTCCTTACGATTATGATACGTACTTCGAAAACTCGTGTACGTTTGAAATGGTGACCACCAACTGCAGTACAGGAAGGGCAGAATACCTGTGCGAACATTCCGGCAATCGCCAGAGACTTCTCGATATCGTCAGGGCAAGCAGCAGTTTGCCCTATGTCACACCGATAGTCAAGGTGGACGGAGTGCCTATGCTGGATGGTGGAATTGTTGACAGTATTCCTGTGCAGAGGGCACTGGAACAGGGATTCCGGCATGCCGTTGTCGTAGCGACGAGGAACAAGGGCTATCGAAACAACGGCAAGGACCGAAAGATTCCTGCATTTGTGTATAAGAACTATCCCCGTCTCCGCGTGGCACTGAGCCATCGTATTGCCTGTTACAACGAGCAACTGGAAATGCTGGAACGGATGGAGGATGAGGGTACTGTAACTTGCATCCGCCCCTTAAAACCGATGGAAGTGGATAGAATAGAAAAGAACCCGGAAAAACTGGAGCGTCTTTATCAGGAAGGGTTCGAGTTGGGCGAATGTTACTGTCGTACCTTATTGAAATAGACATGTTGCGGCAGTATCATGGTCACGTGGAGACCATACATTGAGACGGCCAAATTACTGTCCTTCCAACAAGTCTGGTCGCAGTTGGCGAGTGCGTTCCATCGCCTGGTCCAGTTCCCATTGCTTGATTTTCGCCTCATTGCCGCTAAGAAGTATGTCGGGTACCTTCCAACCCTTGTATTCCGCGGGACGGGTATAGATGGGCGCGGAGAGTAACCCGTCTTGAAAACTATCAGACAAGGCACTCTGCTCATCGCCTATAACCCCGGGGATGATGCGCACAACGGCATCTGCCATTACGGCGGCAGCCAGCTCTCCACCTGTAAGCACATAGTCACCTATACTTATCTCACGTGTGATAAGGTGTTCGCGTATGCGGTGGTCAATGCCTTTATAGTGGCCACAAAGGATGATGAGGTTCTCTTTCATGGACAACTCGTTGGCGATGGGTTGCGAGAACCTTTCGCCATCGGGCGACGTGTATATGACCTCATCGTAATTCCGTTCTCTCTTGAGTGCGGTGATGCAACGGTCAATGGGTTCACATTGCATCACCATACCGGCAAAACCGCCATAAGGATAGTCATCAACCCTGCGCCATTTGTCCATTGTATAGTCTCTGAGATTGTGCAGATGAATCTCTGCAAGTCCCTTTTTCTGGGCACGTGCCAAGATGGATTCTTGTACGAACCCCTCAATCATCTCAGGCAATACGGTGATAATGTCAATTCGCATGGGCGCACGGATAAAGCTGTTCCAGAGAAGGGGGATTTAGTTGGCGGAGGTAAACTCATCCAAGAAGCGGATGTCGTTTTCTGAGAACATTCGCAAATCGCTTACCCTGTATTTCAAGTTGGTGATTCGCTCCACACCCATACCGAATGCGTAGCCGCTATATACGGTGCTGTCTATTCCGCATTGTTCCAGCACATTGGGGTCAACCATTCCGCAGCCCAGAATCTCCACCCAGCCAGTGTGCTTGCAGAAGCCACAGCCTTTGCCGTTGCATATATGACATGAGATGTCCATCTCGGCACTTGGCTCTGTAAATGGGAAATAGCTGGGACGAAGGCGGATTTGGGTGTCTGCGCCGAACATCTCGCGTGCGAAGGACAGGAGTACCTGCTTCAGGTCGGTGAATGATACATTCTTGTCGATATACAGCCCCTCGACCTGATGGAAGAAGCAGTGGGCACGTGCCGTGATGGCTTCATTGCGATAAACGCGTCCGGGGCAGATGATGCGTATGGGAGGCTCTGTTGTCTCCATTACCCGCGCCTGGACACTGCTGGTATGCGAGCGTAGCAGAATGTTCTTGGTCACATCATTAGGATGCTGTGACACAAAGAACGTATCTTGCATGTCACGGGCGGGATGGTCGGCTGCAAAATTCATCTTGGTGAACACATGCAGGTCATCCTCCACCTCAGGACCGTCGGCAAGGATGAATCCCATGCGCGAGAAGATATCGATAATCTCATTGGTGATGATGGTAAGCGGGTGACGGGTTCCCAAGGCGATGGGATAGGGGGTGCGCGTCAGGTCAATGTTCATGCTCTCCGTGTCGGCGGTGTCAAACGACTGCTTGATTTCATTGATACGCTCAATGGCCGTCTGCTTCAATTCGTTGATTTTCATTCCCACTTCCTTCTTCTGTTCGGCAGGAACATTGCGGAAGTCTGACATCAGAGCGGTTATTTCACCTTTCTTGCTCAAGTATTTAATTCTCAAAGCCTCGATTTCTTCTGCACTGGAAGCGCTGATATTCTGCACTTCTTCCAAAAGCCGGCTTATCTTGTCAAGTATCATTTTTGCTTATTTTTAAAATTTTCTGCAAAGGTAATATTTTTGTTGGGAAATAGTGCATGTTATCAAAATAAAGTTGTAATTTTGCGACGTTTTAAAAGGTGGCTAATTCTCCTGATTTACGATGAAAAGGTATGTGATTGTTTTAGGACTCTGCGTGGGTGTGATGTTCTCTTGTGGAGGCAATAAAACGACAGGCGGGCAAGAAGATGTATCAGCAGATTCTCTGGATACGGCAGCGGTGAATGACAGTATGGAAAATGTTTCTGCCGTGGAGGTCACCGTGCCAAAGGCTGCCGACGAGCTTTTTGACGATTTCTTTTTCAATTTTGTAGCGAACAGGCGTCTGCAGATGTCGCGTATTCATTTCCCCCTGCCCGAATGGAAAGACGGCAAGGCTGTGCTGAAGCAGAAAAGCGAGTGGAAAATGGATCGTTTCTTTATGAATCAGGGCTACTACACATTGATTTTCGACAACAGAAAGCAAATGGATTTGCTGAAAGACACCTCTGTGGCACATGTGGTGGTAGAGAAGATATTCCTTGACAAGCAGTGGGTGAAACAGTATGAGTTTGAACGGCAGAACGGTTTGTGGATGCTGCAATGTGTGAAGAGCAAATCGTCTTGGGAAACCATGAATGCCTCGTTCATTGAGTTTTATCATAAATTTGCCACCGACACTTTGTTCCAGTTGGAGAGCCTGAACAATCCTGTCGCCTTTACGGGTCCGGATCCAGATGATGATTTCAAGCAGATGGAAGGAGTTATTGCGCCTGACACTTGGCTTGCCTTCTCTCCCGAACTGCCCCAAAAAATGATTTATAACATTGTCTATGGGCAGAACTACAAGGAAAGCAACCATAAGATATTTCTGATTAGAGGCATCTCCAACGGATTGGAAATAGAGATGGTATTTAAAAAACTGAACAAACGATGGAAGCTGGTCAAGTTGAACACCTGACCTTTCACTCATTTTTACGCTATAATGAAGATAAACTATAACGCGCCTATACCCAATACCTTCGGTATCAAGGCTCTGTGTGATGTTTTTTTGGAGCCGGAAAACGAAGAGGAAATTGTAGAGGCACTGCATATAGCCAAATCATCCTGCAGGCAATTACTGATAACCGGTGAGGGGAGCAACCTTCTGTTTGTCCATGATTTTCGTGGTGCGGTGATACATCCCGTCACGCAGGGAATTTCAGCAATCTGCCGGGACAACAATGTGATGGTCACGGCTACGGCTGGAGTGAGATGGGACGAACTGGTGAAGCATTGTGTGGAACACGGATGGCATGGTTTGGAAAACCTCTCGCTGATACCGGGCACGGTGGGTGCCTCTGCCGTGCAGAATATCGGTGCTTACGGGGTCGAGGCGAAGGATGTGATTGCGAGTGTGGGTGTCGTTGATATCCAGAGCGGCAGCAAAATGGAGATTGATGCCGCTTCGTGCGGTTACGCGTACAGGAGCAGCAATTTCAAACATGACTGGAAAGGTAAATATCTTGTCACCCACGTCACTTACCGGCTGAGCCCGTCATTTGTGCCGCATCTGGATTATGGCAATATTCGTGAGGTCCTTGCGGCAAAGGGCATACATCAACCTGCAGCAGCAGATGTGAGGAATGCCGTTATAGAAATCAGAACAGAAAAACTTCCAGACCCGCAGGCAGAAGGAAATGCCGGCAGCTTTTTCTTGAATCCGGTGATACCGTCATCTCAGTTTGAGGTCCTACGGAAAGAGTATCCTGCCATGCCTTTCTACAATGTAGATGGGCAGAGAATGAAAATTCCTGCTGCTTGGCTGATTGATCAATGTGGATGGAAGGGCAAGACCTTGGGAGCCGCCGGAGTGCATCACAAACAGGCCCTGGTGCTGGTGAACAGGGGAGGTGCTACAGGTGGTGAAATCATGGCATTGTGTGATGCGATTGTAAGTGATGTCCGCTCGCGCTTTGGCATTGTGATTCATCCGGAGGTGAATGTGTTGTAATTTTCAGTGGGTGTTCATGGAACCCACCTTGAGTTGAAATATAAACTGCTCATACAATCATGAAACTAACATTTCTTGGTACGGGAACCAGTTGTGGAGTGCCGGTATTGGGTTGCGAGTGTGCAGTGTGCCAAAGCAGTGACCCTAAGGACAAACGCCTGCGGTGTGCGGCGATGCTGGAAACACAGTCCACCCGCTTGCTGATAGACTGTGGGCCCGATTTCAGGCAGCAGATGATGGGTCGCCCTTTCAGAAAGATAGACGGCATCTTGGTGACGCATGCGCACTATGACCATGTTGGCGGACTGGATGATGTGCGTCCATACTGCAAATTGGGCAATATTGATGTCTATGCCAATGAAACAGCCATAGCCAGCATGAGGCAGATGATGCCTTATTGTTTTCCGCCTCGTGGCACCAAGATGTATCCGGGAGTGCCGAAAATACAGATGCACCCGGTTTTTGCCGGCTCTCATTTCACTATTGGCGACATAGATATCCTTCCAGTCAATGTGATGCACGATCAGTTGCCCATCATAGGCTATCGGTTTGGTGATTTTGCATATGTCACAGATATAAAGACGATAGCTCCCGGAGAGATTTCAATGCTTAGGGGAGTACATACCTTGGTGGTCAGTGCCCTGAGGTTTGAAAAGCCCCATCATTCGCATTTCCTGGTGGATGATGCCATTAGTTTTGCTGATAAGGTGGGTGCCCAATGTGTGTATCTCACCCATGTTTGTCACGATATGGGATGCCATGAAGAGGCAGAACAGAAGCTGCCTGCCCATGTTCATATCGCGTATGACAATGAGGTGATGGAACTGTAAAGTGCATTATGAGTTCAAAAAAGAGACATCTTCGCTCTTTCCAATTAGAAGTGCAACATCTCTGAGGTAAGATAACAATGAAAACC
>JBJEKQ010000107.1:0-30893 GCA_051878715.1 Prevotella sp. | reverse complement strand
ATACTACACGATTTAATTGTTAATTACGTGTGAAGTAAATCTGTATCATGTCACGCTGACTAGTTACACCCTATTGTATATTCTAAAAAAGTCTATACCTACACCCTATTGTATATTCTAAAAAAGTCTATACCTGTTTCAGACGCTCATTGATAGCACGCTGTATGCGCTCTTTCAACATCAGTTTTTCCTTGGGAGACAAAAGCTGCAGTTCCTCTTCCGTGAAGTGGTACGGCTCTTCTTCCGACGGACTCATAGTATGGTACTGCCCGATGTTGTTACTCATTGTGATACGTCATTTAGTTTGTTTTGGCGGTGTGTGGGTTACACTTCTTTGCTATATGACGTGATTTTGGTAACGTTGTACTATGATTATACGGGAGAAAATAACAAATAATCCGTTTGAATCGTAGTTTTATACCCTCCCGGTCGTTCTCTCCTGCACTATGCCACGGAAATACGGGCGGCAGAGGTGTGGTGCGCAGATGCCAGCATGCGCAGCCGACTCACACTGCGGTGTATCAGGTTGCGTGCCGACTGGTAGTTGATGCCCATCACCTTGCAGATGTCCTCATATTTCATCTGCTCGATGAAAAACAGGCGCACTATCTGCTGTTGGCGCGGACTGAGTTCCTGCATATAGGCATTGACGCACATCTGTCTGCGGTTCTCTTCCTCCTGCAGTTCCAAAGGGTCGCTTTCACTGCTCTCTTCCACTATGTTTATATAGTCTTCGCAGGTCTCGTTGTCATAACGGTGTGCCTGCATACGGAACTCGTCGTTGAGCCGGTTGCGCAGAGAAACAAACAGGTAGGATTCAATGTTTTCCACCAACTCCAGTTCTACGCGCTTGGTATATAGTTTTACAAACACGTCTTGGATGCAGTCGCTCAGCATCTCTCTGTCGCTTGTCATCCTTGCGCCCATGGCGAAAAGCCTGTCGATGGTCTGGTCGTAAAGTTCGCTGAAGTCAATCATAGGTTCTTAGTTTTGCCGCAAAGTTAAGGCTCTGTAACCATACAGAATGGGAAAATTTAATCAAAAAATAAAAAAAACAGGTATTGAATGGATTTTTCAATACCTGTCACAGTTTTTTCCACTTCCCTTCCTTTGGGCTTTTACGTGGCTTTCACCATTATTTACAAGGTCTTCAGCCAATATACCTCTCCTTTTTGGGGGTGGGCTATCACCATCTCGTGTTCCACCTTTTCGGTGCCTTTCCTCACTGTCACCTTGCCGCTTTCCGTGTCGATGATGTGCAGCCGGTACTTGCCGGGAGCCACCTTCAGGGTCATCGCTGCCGATGAGGTGGGGTAGATTACATAACCGGTCTTTTCGTTGCCCAGCGCCTTGCAGGCATGGGTATCTGTACACAGGTCGATAGGCTTCATGCTGCACACCGCCTGCAGGAACTCACGGCTCTCTACCTTCACGTTGGGCATGGAACCGCCTGCCATCAGCACCGCCCATCCGTATTGCGGATACTGCTGTGCAAAGAAGGTCACTGCCTTGTCGGGATATTGGGTGCGATATTCCCTCACGGCACGGTATGCCTCTTCAAATCCTGTCTTGCCCACCTTCATCCTGCGCATGAACTGCCGGGGTGCCATGTTCTTGCCGGCAGGGGGAGCCCACAGACTGTCGGTGTTGTAGTGCCAGTAGCGGATGTCAATGATGTCTATCAGTCGCGACAGGCGTGCATCCTGCAGTATGGCATCCTGGGCATCCTTGGTACAGCTCAGAGCAATCAGGGGATGCCTGCCGGTCTCTTCCTCCCATTGGGCGATGGTCTCCAGCCAGAAGCGGGTGAAGTGCAGCGGACCGGTATATTCGTCGCTGATGAGGTGCACTACGTTCTCGTGCTCTTTCATTTGGTCCAGACAGGTGCGTATGTACTGCTGGTGCAGGGGGCGCAGGGTGCTGTCGTTCTCGTTATAGAACTGTTCGGCGATGAAGATGCGCTTGTCGCCTGTAAAGGGCACGGGCTCGGGAAAGCTGGTGCTGTTCACGTTGTTCACAGGTCGCCAGGGACAGTCCACCCAGTGGGCGCCTGCCTCCAGTATGTTGTGCTGGAAATAGTGCTGGTGGAACAGCATCACTCCTTGCGGAGCCCCTTTGGCTGCAAACTGGTTGAGACGTAGCCAGTACCATTTGTTGACGGTGTTCAGGTCGTAGGTGCTCAGTCCGTCCCAGGCTGTACCTTTGCCGCTGCGTGCAAAGGGCTGTTCATAGAACGGAGCCCATACTTCGCTGTTGTTGCGGCGCACGCGTTCGTGGTCGGTGCGGCGCAGGTCATACCACAGTCCGTAGTGGTGGTCAAGCATGCAGTAGCCGTTGGCAGTGAGGTAACTGACCACCGAGTCGATGCGGTCTGTCCATCCTGTGCCCTCCCGTCCGGGTACGAAGCGGGTGATGGCAGGTTTGGCAGATTTCTCCACGAAGTTGTCTTTCACCCGTCCTGACCACCAGGGTATCTGGTAGCGGTTGCCCGTCACAAGAGCTCCGTTGGCACTGAGACATCCGTTTTCTACCGTATAGCGGACAGACGGCAGTGGAGTGCCCTTGTCGGTATTCTTCTGCCTGATATCCAGCATGTTCTTCACCCCCTGTGCTGAGGTGGAAGCAGTGTAGGGCACAGAGTCTATCCACATCTCCAGGGTGAGTCGGGGAGTGGTGAGCGATTGCCTTGCCATCTCCTCCGCCTGCTCTATGGTGGGACTGCTTGAGGCATTGGTGTTGCGAGGCAGTACGTAGCCGTTGCGCATGCGCTCCTTGCCTATACGCTGTTCCAACTGGTGGTAGAACAGACTGCGTGGCTGTACATGGTCGTTGCTGCCGGTCCATTCACCGTTGCCGTTGAGCATACCCCAGCAGCCATGGGCGCTGTTGCGGTTGTCGGCATCGGGCGAATAGCAGTCGAGTACGGCTCCCGTGCACTGCCACATCATGCTGTTGGCGGTGTTCCAGCCGGTGCCGAACCTGAACTGCTCCAGGTTCTTGAAGGATATGGCGTTGCCGTCGATGTTCACAATGTCAAACAGCAAGCCTGCCGCCCACGAGCCTATACTGCCGCTGAAACCCAGCGACTCCTCTCCCTCACACTGTACAAAGGCATTGGGACCGGCTGCGCAGTAGTCGGCGGCAAAGTCATGGATGCCGTTTCTCGACACGCATCGCTGCACTAAGTTCTGCTGTCCGCGGGTGATGAACACGCTGCGGCGCCATCCTCCTGTTTCTGATACGGGGTCTGTGGCGATGCAGTCCTCCACCGTGATGCGCGAGGTATGCTTCTGCAGGGTCACCGCACTGCCCGCCAGGTGCCTGAACCTTACTCGGCGTACCCAGCAGTCCCGTGCATCGTTCATGCTGATGCCCTCCCAGCAGTGGTCTTCATCCTTGGGGTTGGCAGCACAGTAGTCTGATATAATGCTCAGGTTTTCCACACCGCATTCCGTTATCTCTCCCATGTTGCCTCCCTGCAGGATATAGCCTCCGCCATATTCGGGGGTGAGGGTAGTGGTGATGGGCGCATCAATCTCTATCGCCCCTTCCGTGACCGAGGTCACAGTGCGTGTCCAATGAATGTCGATGTCTGTCTTTTTCCATCCCGTATAGTCCAGTCCTCCGCCGTAATCGTTGCAGTTGAGGTGGGCTATCCATTCGGCAGTACTTGGGCGGACGATGGTGATGCGGTCACCGGCTTTGAGCGTATGCCTGTCCGCAACGGGTAGGGTGGTGGCACCTGCCGTCACTTTCGTGGGGGCAACAGACAGGGTGTCTGATGCCGGGATGGCATGGGAACCCTCTATGTAGATGGCTGCTCCACGCTCGGCACCCTCTTTCTTCAGGATGGTGGCTCCGCCTCCCATGCCTCCTCTGATGACTACTCCCGAGGCGCTGATGCGCAGGGAAGACGCCAGTCTGAAGGTACCTTCCGACAGGAGAATGGCACCACGGTGCCCGTTTTTGTCGGGCTTCAGTGCCTGCACATAGTCGATGGCTTGTTGAAGAAGCGGTGCACAGTCGCCCTCCTGTGCCTCTACGTATATCACATTGGCTACATTGGGTATATCTGTTTCCGAGGCATGGTACCCGCAGGTAGAGTAGTCCATGGGGACATACAGCTCCTTCTTAGGCTTGGCTTCAACAGCCATCGCCACACCCAGCGCAATGACGGGCAGGGTGTGGCGAAGTGAGTGAATGATTGTATTTCGCATATTCTACAGCATATCTTGTAGATTTATTGTGCCAGGGGGTCAAAGGTACCGTCGGCACCACCGTTGTTGTAGTCTCCCCAACCGATGGTCTGTGGCAGACCCTTGTTGGCGTTCTGTGCACCTGATGCCAGTCCGAGGAAGTAGTACTTGGGACGGAAATGGATGTACAGCAGGTTGTGCTGTGAGTCATAACCGTCACCGCGCTTCTCCTTGACAGCCAGGTTGTCGGCATACCAGGTCTTCAGGGTCTCCAGCTGGGTGTCCAGGTCGGCATTGCGCAAATCCACTGCTGCGCAGCGTGTGCCGCCGTTCTTGAGCAGCGGGTCGCTGTCGAAACTGGTACCGCCCACACCGTACTTGTCGGCTACGCGGAACTCTATGTTGTCGCGGCGCTGTCCGTTGAACTGCTTGAAGCCAAGCCATGTGCAGGTGTTGCCGCCCCAGCCTGTGAGCTGCCATGTGGCAGGTGCGCCGGGAACTGTTGTCGCTCCGCCGTCGAAGAGCATCCAGCGGCGCATGTCGTCGAAGCGCTTGCCCTCGTAGGCAAACTCTATCTGGCGTTCATACAGGATGGCACTCATGCAGGCTGCTTCGTCGCCCGACAGGTTTGCCTGCAGTCCGTAATTGTTGGCTGCGGTATATCCTGCACGCTGGCGTATCTGCTGCAGGTATTCCACTGCCTTGTCGGGATGACCGGCTCCGCAAGCCACCTCAGCCAGGTTGAGCAATACCTCTGCATAGCGCAGTTCGATGAGCGGTGCGGCAGAGTAGAAGGGGGCTGCTCCCTTGTTGTCGGTTGCCACATACTGGTAGAGCGGACTGCCGTTCACGTCCAGGTCGTCACTCTTCTTGCGTACATAGATGCTCTGCTTGCTGTCCAGCAGGTTGTCGGCACCGTAGGAACTGCCGCTTTCAGGGTTGCCCTGGTCGTTCAGGTCGGTGTACCACACGTAGTTCCAAAGTTCAAAGTTCTTGCCGTCAGAGGGGTTGTTGGGGTCTTTGGCACTGGCGTCGCCATTGTACGACCAGCGGAAACCGGGCATGGCGAAGGTGCGGTAGAAGCGGGGATCTCTGCCCACAAAGGGATAGTTGGCATCGTAGGTAATCGAAGAAGCCTCCAGTTTGGTGTAGGTACCCGCACCGGCAGGAATCTTTCCGTCGGCCATGGGGAACAGGTTCACCAGCATGGCACAGGCTCCCTTGCCGCTGCCGCCTGTGTTGGCAGGACGTATGGCACGCTCCCAACTGTTGTTCTTCTGGTTGTCCAGTCCGTCGCCCGTGATGTTGTTGTGCAGGGTCACGAACACGGCTTCTGGATTCTTGCCGCTGGTCAGGAACTGTGCGGCAAAGTCGGAGCCGTTCACATTCGATGAGCTGGAATACAATCCATAGCCACAGGCATTGATGGTGGTCAGGTCGGCGGTCATCTGCTCGTAGGCAGTCTCCCAGCGGGAACGGTCGTTGGCGCGGTTGAACAGCGGACTGCACCACAGCAGCAGCACACGCCCCTTGAGTGCCAGGGCGGTACCTGTGGTCACGCGTCCGTAGTCAGAGCCGGTCCATCCACCGTTGGTAGTCTTGGCAGCAAGCATGGTGGCCGCTTTGTCAAGGTCTTCCAGAATAAAGTCGATGCATTCCTTGGCAGAGGAGCGTGGGGTGAACGAACCTTCCACAGGATCTTGCAGCTCCTTTACCAGGGGCACGCCGCCGTACCACTTCACCAGGTTGTAGTAGCACCATGCGCGGAAGAAGTAGATTTGTCCCATAAGGATATTCTTCTCTTCTTCGCTCAATGTGCCTGCGCTGATGCCTGCCAAGGCGTCGTTGATGTTGCGGATGCGTCCATAGACAGCCTCCTGGATGTTGTTCTGGGTACCCATGAAGAAGTCGGGCACGGCATTGGTAGAACTGGTGGAGGTGAGTTCAATCTCGGGGTTTACAAAGTCGCTGAAACCGGCATATTCCTCCGTCGATTTGGCTGCTATGTCAGCATTTCCCATGGAGGGATATTTCCATGTCTGGTCGCTGGTGGCTGGCAGACACCATGAGTAGATGTCGTTCAACCTGCCGTTGGCACCACTGTAATAGTTGTAGATGTCCTTGTTGGCATTGTCGTAGTTCTTCTTGTCTTCCAGGAAAGAGTCGCTGCAAGAGGAAAGTCCGAGTGTACCAATGAGACCGATGCTGAGCAATCTTATATTTATTTTCATTGTTCTTTCTTTTTATAAGGGTTGTGTTTTGGCTTGTTGTCACACGCTTTCATTAGAAGGTAAGGTTTACACCCACAGTGAATTTCCTCAGATTAGGATAGTTGCCGTAGGTTCCTGCCATCGGGTTCATAAAGTTGTCGGGATAGGGGTTGTAGAAGTTGATGAGGTTCACACCCGTCACGTTGAAGCGGGCATTCTGCACTCCGAACTTCTTGATCCACTTGGAGGGAACCGTGTAAGCCAGGGTAAGGCGGTTCAGCTGTACGCGTGCGGCACTTACTCGCCAGAAACTGGACTGTACGCTGTTGACGCTTGAGTAAGCCAGGTTGGGCAGACTGCCGTCGCGGTTGGCTTTCATCACCAGATTGCCGCTGCCGTCGTAGATGTCCTGATAAACGAACATGTCGTCGGGATTCCAGAATGAAGGCATGTTGCAGTACTCCAGGTCGCCCACAGGTTTCAGTGCAGATGAGGGCACGGTGGTATAACCTCCCCAGCTTGCGCTCAACTGGAAGGTGAGCGAGATGTCTTTCCAGCTGCATCCTGCATTGACGGTGAAGCCGTAGGGATTGCTCCTGTGGCTCAGCTCTACCTGGTCGTTCTCTGCATCCACGATGCCGTCAGGACCGGCGTAGGTGCCCGTCACGGGGTCGTAGGCACCACGCACATCCTTGTAGATGAGCATACCGGGGCGCACCTGGTCCTTGGTCAGACCCATATAGGTGCCATAGGTGCCGTCGGCCTTCTTCATGTACTTGTCAAAATACTCCTCGATGTCCTGGAACGAGCGGAACATGCCCAGACACTGCATACCCCACAAGCCCATATCGGTGCGGCTTCCGTAGGTAATCTGGCGGTAGATGTATTCGTCTTCCCAGTCCATGTTGAGCACCTTGTTGTCAGAGTAGCCTGTGTTGATGCCCACGTGGTATTTGAAGTCCTTGCCAATCTTGTCGCGCCAGGTCACAGAGAGCTCGTAACCCCAGTTGTCCATCTCGCCGAGGTTGGTAGATGCCGACTGTGTTCCCACGGTAGAGGGGATGTCCTGCTTGATGTTGAGCAGCATCTCGCGGTTCCACTCACGATAGGCGTCAAAGGTCACTGCCAGACGACGGTCGAGGAAGTGGGCATCGATACCCACGTTGAACTTATACGATTTGTCCCAGTGCACATCGGTGTTCACGGCAGAGTTGTTCTTGTTGATGGTGATACGGTTGCTGGAGTCGTTGCCGGTGCCTTCGCCGAACACCACACCTCTGTTGGCATCCTGGGCATACACCTGCATCCACTGCCATGCAGCCAGATTGTCACGGCCGGTGAGACCGAACGAAGCGCGCAGCTTCATGAAATCCACCCATTTCACCTTGTTGGCAAACCACTCTTCTTCAGAGATTACCCAACCTGCACTTGCAGAGGGGAAGGTGCCCCAATAGTTCTTGGGAGCGAACTTGGTGGAAGCGTCGCAGCGTACCATCAGTTCCAGCAGGTACTTGTTACGGTAGGCGTAGTTGATGCGGCCGATATAAGAGAGTGTTCCGCTCTCGCTGCGGGTAAACTGTGTGCTCATCTCGCCGGTGGCAGAGTTGTACTGACCGGTGGTGAACTCGTAGGGATTCTCGCGCTGTCCCACCAGATACTCGCTCTCTGCCTCTGACTTCTCGATAGAGAACAGGGCACTGATATCATGACCGCCAAAGGTTCTGGCATACTGTGCGGTAAGGTTCATCTGGTAGTTGTCGGTGCGTGTCATGGTGCGGTACAGCATGTTGCCGTTGCTCTGTGAGATGCCCGTGAAGTTTGACTCTGCCATATAGTCAAAGTCGGGGTCTTCCTGTCCTGTGGGAGTGTACAGGTGATTTCCGCTTCCGTAGCGGGTGTTCATCTTGTAGATGGTGAATGCCGAACCATACTGGTTGGTCTTGTCGTTGTTGATGCTCTTGGAGTAGGAGAAGCGCAACTTCAATCCTTTCAGAATCTTGCTCCAGCCGAAGTCGTAACTCAGACTTCCGTTGATGTTCATGTTAGAGGTCATGGTGCGGCTGTAGTCACCGTTGTTCTGCAGCAGACCGAAGTTGTAGTACTGGTTCTGGTTCTTGGCTCCGTTGCTTACACCGAAGGCTGCCATGTCATAGTCGCCCACGGTCTCGGGCATGTAGCCGGGACGGGTGAGCAGCAGGTTATAGTCTTTCTCGCTGCCAGATCCTCCCACCTTTACCAAGGGAGTGTTCTTTTTGCCGTAGTCACCGCTCACGGTCAGGTTGGCACCCAGCCACTTGCTTATCTTCACGTCGATGCCGGCGCGGTAGTTCCAGCGGTCATAGTCCAGTTTGCCGAGGTTACCGTCCTGGTTGAAGTAGCTGCCGCCTGCAAAGTAGTTCACATTGTCGGTGGCGCCGCTCACGTTCACGCTGTGCTTGTGGGTAAATCCTGTTTCCCAGTACTTGTCAAGCAGGTCGTTGTTCATGCCTTTCATGGCTTCCAGCTCGTCGGCTTGGAAGATGCCGGTGGTCAGGTTGGTAGAGGTGTTGGTGGGGTCGGCCATCTTCACCGCATTGTACAGGCGTCCGTAGTCATAGGTGCTCAGCATCTTGGGGCGCGACACCTCATCGGTAAATCCGAAGGTTCCGTTGTAGGAGATGCGGGGTGCACCCTTCTTTCCCTTCTTGGTGGTCACCAATATGACACCGTTGGCGGCGCGGGCTCCATACACGGCAGCCGATGCGTCCTTGAGTACGGTGATGCTCTCCACCTCAGAGGGGTCGAGGTTGTTGAATGCTTCTGCACCCAGGTTCTGGTAGGTATTGCCCACCTTGACATCGTTGGGATAGATGTAGTTGTCGATAACGAAGAGGGGCTGCTGGGCGGTAGAACCGATGTCGCCCATGGAGTTGACGTCGCGGATGCTCAGACGTGCGCTCTCTCCGGGACGTGCCTCACCGCCGCTTACGCTCAGTCCGTTCACCAGTCCGCTCAGGGTACTTGCCAGGTTGCCCGAGGCAAGGTCCTGAATCTCTTCCATCGGCACGGTGGCTATAGAACCGGTGAGGTGGGCTTTCTTCTGTGTGCCGTAGCCTACCACCACGATATCTTCCAGATTCTGTGAGTCTTCTTTCAGCTGCACCTTGCCTCCGGGTACTACGGTCTTCGGGATGTAGCCGATGAACGAGATGACTACCTTGCTTCCCTCTGGGGCAGAGATGGTGTAGTTTCCGTCCAGGTCGGTAATCACTCCCACGCCAGACTGGTCGCTCAGGCGGACGGATGCACCGATGATGGGCTCGCCTTTTTCATCCACCACGGTGCCTTTTATCGTTTTGTTTTGGGCAAGGGCAGGCAGGGAAATCCAAGCCATGACAAGGCTCATGCACAAACTTACAAAAAAACTTCTTTTCATATCTTGTGATTATTTATTCGTTGTAAGAGATTGGGGTTAGGGAAGCCAGCGTGGGTCACCGGTCTTTCTGGCCACTTGTGTGGGACCGCTGATGGTGAAGTTTCCGTTGGCAGGGTCAGCAAAGCAGGGGTCTTCCTCTATCTGTGTACCCGAGTTGTCGTAAGGAGCGGGGGTGTCAAAGGTTCCGTCTGCTTTCATGTACGTGTTGTTCTCGAAGGTGGCTGTCTCCTGATTGGGCCTTCCGTGGAGGAAACGGCGTGCCACACCCGATGCGCTGCAGTTGTAGAAGATGCAGTTTGTCATTACCCAATAGGATGTTTTCTTTCCCTGGATGCCATTATAGTTGCCCCATTGTCCTGCTTTGCACACTTCATAGAATGTGCAGTTGGTGTAGTTGACGGAGCACTTGTCCCAGAAATCGGTATTGCTGATACCCATACCGCCATACTGCACAAAGTACTTCACGTCCACCTCTCCGGTGTTGTACACGGTGGAGTTGCTGATGGTGAGGTCTTTGATAAAGCCGTTGCCCTTGTTGGTCCAGATATAGCCTTGGTCTTTGATGGCTGTCACTGTGGTGGCAAGGTGAATCACGGTGTTGTCGATAATCAGAGTGGTGGGAAGCCATGTCTTTACAGAACTGTCATAGAAAATGTATGAACGGAGGTTTTCTATGTTACAGCCCATTACCCTGATGGGCGGAGTAACTACATAGTAGTTGCTGCTTCCTTCATGCGGTTCGATGGCGGGGGTGGTACTCATCACCAGCAAACCGGCATTGCTGTCGGTATAGTCGATGTTCAGGTATTTCAGTGTGAAACCGTTGGAAAGGATAAAACCTGCATCCTCGCCTGTCATCCTGATCTTGGCGTTGTTATTCTTGCTGTTGGTGCGCAGTGTCACTTGGAAGGCACCGAAATCCACGGCTCCCGACATGGTGTATGTGGCACCTGCCTCAAGGTCGAAGTTGAGTTCCTCGTCAAGTTTGTCGGCAGGCAGGGGATTGCTGTCGAAGTAGGTCTTCAGGTCACTGTTGGCAGGAATGACGGCATAGGTAGGAGTGAAGGTACTGAAGTTCAGCTCCGTTGTGTTCTCCGCATCCTTGTTGTTGTTCTTGGCGTTGCCCAGAGTCTTGATGGTGAGCAGGTAGTTTACGTCTTCTTCACTCTTGAAGGTAACGCTGCAGCCATCCACGATGCTGTCTTTCACAATGGGCTCTTCGGGAATGTCCTTGTTGATTACCGTCACGAGATAGCCACCGGCTCCCTTCACAAGGGGCCATGAGGCAGTACGCGTTTTCCCATCGGCACTTGCCGTAATGGTGATGTCGTCGCTGCTGGGCGAAGTCATCACGGCATTGGTCACATCAGAGACGAACCGCTCGTCTTCATCGAAACCATCTTGCGCACAAGATGCTGCCATCAGTCCGGCAATACCTATGCTGCAAGCGGCAAACCACTTGTTGTGCATGGTGCCTTTGGCAAGTTCAATCCATGTTTTTCTGTTCATAAAACGATTGTTAAAGTTCAACAAATATAGATATTATTCTTTTTCTCTTACAAGGAGGAAGTGTATTGAATAGTCGGTAATACAAGTGTAACGGCTTTTTGCCGAGGTCTTAGGTTTGCATTTATGCAAATTTAGTAAAATAATTCAAATACATAACGAAAATGAAAAAAGAATGTAATCAAAAGGAATGATAAAAAGGAGAGTAAAAAGGAAAAGGGGAGGGGCGGAGATAAAAAAACACAGTACCGGGGTATTCCCCCGATACTGCCGTAGTTCTTTATTACCAAGTGGTATGTTTTTACAACTCTGCTGAGTAGGTTTTTCCTTCTTGGCGGGTGCTGTTATTTCTTGATTATCTTCTTGGTGGTGCCATCGGCATATTTCACCAGGTTGATGCCCTTGACAGGAGCACTTACGCGGGCTCCGTTAGCGGTGAAGTAGGCAGCCACCTGCTGTGAGTTGGCGTTAGATACGCTGTTGATGCCGTCGGCACCACCTGCGGTGAACTCAAAACCGCTGAAACCAATCTGTGTGTTCTTGCAGAAGATGTAGTAGGTCTCACCTGCGGTAGCGGCAAAGGTAAAATATACCCATGCAGCCTGGTTGCCTGCACCAATGACAAAGGCGTCAGTTCCCTCTTCTCCCTTGGTGGGAAGTTCTTCCTGGAGTTCGGGATAGCCCTTCAATGGGTTTTCATCGCTCTCAATTTCCCAGTTTTGGCCATTGATGTATCCAGACACCTTGCATTCTGTGCCATAAACCAGAGCCTTGGCATCGCTTGCCTTTGCCACATAAACATCGCGGTTACCCTTGTTTATCCATGCTGCCACTTTCAGCGTACCGGCCACTTTGGGAGTCAGCGTGACGTAGGTACCGTTCTTGGGCAGGCCAGCAGAACCGTCGAAGGCATAATAGGAATCAGTCCAGTTTGCACGGAATGTTCCTGTGCCTACACCGTCGGTCATAATCTCTTCCCATGCAATCTTTTCCAGGTTCACGGGGTTTCCCTTGCCCTGTACATAATAGAATGGGGGTACTGAGTCATCCTTGCTCAGTGCTTTCTTGCTGATATTGCCCCAGGTGTTGTCCACTTTGGGTTCCAGCGGGGTGGTAGGACCGTCATTGTAGCCGGCAACGGGACCGGAGGTGTGTGTGCCTTCTACATTGGCGGTGCTGAACTTGACTACCGACATGGCATTGGCATCCTCATTGGCAACATAGTCAGCCTTCAGGGTTCCATCCTCGTTGTTCACATGCCAACTCTCCTGTGCATTGGCGCTGATTGCAGCACATGCAAGGGCAACTAAAGTAAAAATCTTTTTCATATGCAAATAGTGTTAATAGGTTAAATAATCTTGTCTGGTTTTACGTATAACGTATCAGACTCTGTGATGTAATCACTACAAACTGAAAAAATCTGTTTTTTTTCTTTGGAGAGGTTCTTGGGGATGGACATTGTTATTGGATGCCAAATTCTGCCTGCTGCTTGTTCACTTCCTCTAAGGTGCGCCGGCGCTCTTCCTCAGTCATCATCGTGGCAGAAGAGGGGACCTTGGAGCGCTGTGCCACTGTGCTCCTTGCCGGAACATCGGTGAAACAGGCGGGCAGTGCCGGTGCCACACTGTGGATGGTGAGCGTATCGGCAGTAGGGGAGTAGGTGCCCTCATAGGCGGATTGTGCCGTAATGGTGATGCTGCCGGGCTTGCCCGTGGCCTGTATCAGTACGGGTGCGCTTCCCCATTCCACAGCCCTTGGGTTTGCCATGATATCCTGACCGTCGCCAATGATGCTGCCTTCGCCCTCCACGCTAAAGCGGATGCAGTCTTTTGCCAGCCGCTTCACGTTGCCGTTGTCGTCGGTAATCTCTGCCACCACCACGATGAAGTCGCTGCCGTCTGCCACCAACGGCTTGTCCATCCTGTCGGCACGCAGTCTTATCCTGGTAGAGCGGCGCGATGGCATCTTCTTCTCCGTTGCCACCACCTTGCCGTCCTTGATGCCTTCTGCCAGCAGCGACACCCGTTGCCAGTTGCGCTGTTTGTAGCTGTATTCACGGGCTTTCCAGAAATCCCAGAATCCCTTGAACACCACAGGGGCACAGGGCTTGTCGTTGGCATCGTGCACTACGGGCAGCGTCTCTGCCTTGTCGCCCTCGAACAGGGTGAGCCTCACACTGTCGCAGTTGGAGAATACGGTCACGTCGTTGTCGGAAAACTGTGTCATCTCATGGGCTATGAATACCATGGGTGCCGCATCCGCATCCTGCGAACGGAACATCTCATAGGCATATTTGGGCTGACGGAACGCATCGTAGATACCTCCCCAGTAGGGGTCGGGATGGTAGCCGCGCTGGTGGTCGAAGGGATGCCACTGGCAACCGCCTATGAACTGGCGCTGACCGTGATACATCTCGCCGATGCTGTTGCACAATGCCATGGCTTGCATCAGCTGGGGGCGTTCGCCCCACGACCGGGAAGCACGGTTGATGTTGTTGTGTGCATACCAGTCATCCACCATCTCGCCAAACTCGCGGGTGAACACGCATTTGTTTTCGGGCCAGTCTCCCTTGCCGATGTTGTCAGCCCAGTCATACACCACGTCGTAGTTGTCGCGCACTCCTGCCGACTGTACGTCAGCCACTGCCACAGGTCTGCCGGGGTAGGGGAATTCCTCTCTTGTGATGCGCAGTGCCTCCAGTGCAAAGTCCTCGGGATAGCGTGTCTCGTTGAGGATGGGTTCCCACATCAGCACACAGGGATGGTTGCGGTCGCGGCGTATGATGAGGCGTGTGTTCTCATGCACCCTCTGTCCGAACTCGGGTGCCTTGTTCCAGTATTGCCATCCCGGTGTGGGCACTATCACAAACAGTCCCAGTTCGTCACAGGCATCCATGAACGAGGGGTCCATGGGGTAGTGGGCACAGCGGATGATAGTCATGCCCGCATTGCGCAGGCGCTTGGCATCCCGCCACTGCTGACTGTTGGGCAGGGCATTGCCCACATAGGCAAAGTCCTGGTGCCTGTTGCCGCCTACCAGCTGGCGGTAGGGCTTGCCGTTGAGCCAGAATCCTTCCTTTCCTTTAAACTCCGCCTGTCTGATGCCCATTCTCACCATGCCGCCATCAACACTCTGCTTGCCCTGCATCACGCTGATTTCCATGTGGTAAAGATAGGGCTGTTCAGGACTCCACAGGCGTGCTTGCTTCAGGGTGGTGCCCAGTTTTGCTGTGGCACAGCCGCCCTGAGCAATGCTGATTTTCTGCTTCATCGTGGCCACCACCTTGCCGGTATGGTCTTTGATACGTGCCTCTACAGTGGGGGTTGTCGTGCGGTTGCCATGGTTGGCCACTTCCACATCTACATATACCTGTGCGCTTTTCTCCGATATATCTCCGTAGTGCACGAAGATGCCTCCGCCTGCCACCTTGCCGGCTTCCAAAGCATCGGTGATGGCTACCTGCGACTTGCCGATGAGCCATACATCGCGATACATTCCTCCGTGGTAGCAGAAGTCGAGTGCCGTCTGCTTCTTTCCCGGCGGATAGGTCTTGTCGTCACTGTTGTCTGTCATCACAGCCACCACACACTTCTCTCCGCACTTCACACCTGCTGCTGTCAGGTTCAGCGTAACGGGCAGATAGCCGCCGAGGTGCTCTTTCACCTTTTTCCCGTTCACGTAGAACACCTGCTTGCCCATGATGGCTTCAAAATGCAGACTCACTTCCTTGCCTGCCAGTTCTGCAGGCACTGTGAAATGCTTGCGGTACCATGCCACTCCCTGATAGTTGCGGCAACCGCTTGCTTCCGCGGGTTCCAGGCGCACGCTGTGGGGCACGTTGACCACCGTCCACCGGCTGTCGTCAAAGTCCGCGGCATCCGCCCCCTGGGCATCTCCCAAAAAGAAGCGCCAGCCTTGGTTGAACTGATATACCAGTCGCCCGCTGTTTGCCAGGGGAAACATGCCTGCCACCGATGGCGTGTCTGCCTTCCCCTCTTCGCAAAGGGCGGGGAGAGCGAAGCCTGCGGCAAGTGCCATACCCACTATGCGCAGGATGCCAGCCATACGTTTCGCCATTCCGTTGTTCCATATATTATATAATGTGTATTTCATCTTGTTCCTTTTTTTTCATCAGCAAGTTCGGTTCTCTCTCGGATGGGGGATGAGGTGTCGCTCTGTGTCCTGCTTATTCAGGAATCAGCTCCACGTGCTTTATCCTCTGTCTTCTCCAGGTGTATATGCAGTGCAGATGACCGTCGGCAGTCTGGATGATGGAGGGGTAGGAATACTGGCTGATGGGCGAGTCTTCCAGAGTTATCCAGTGCTTCCAGTGTTCTCCGTCTTCCGAAATCATCAGCGACAGCGGTGTGCGCAGGCCCTTGCCGTTCTTGATGCCGTGAGGGATGGGGCGGTCGTTGCATATCATCACATGCCTGCCGTCTTTCATGGTGAGGGCATCCAGTCCGCTGTTGTTGTTGGGAGTCTCGATGAGCTTCAGTTTGCTCCATGTCTCTCCGTTGTCACTGCTGTAGGTGATGCCGATATGCTTGCTTCGGGTGCGTGCCACGGCAGCCAGCCGTCCGTCTTTCAGTTTCAGTAGGGCAGGCTGTATCGCCAGCACTCCCTTGTCAGCCTCCACATAGTCGCTCCTCTTCCATGTCTTTCCTTGGTCGTCGGAGTATTCGAAATACAGTCTCCATCCGCCTTTCTCTATACTGGTGGGTGCGATGAGTCTGCCGTTGTTCACGATGGGCTTGTTCTTCACGGGTCCCAGATAGTCGGGCTGCAGCATGGTGCGTGGTGCCCAGGTCTTTCCTCCGTTGACAGAGCGTGTCATCCATCCGTTCCAGTCAGCCACGTTGTTGCCTATCTTGAAGTAAATCTGCAGTTCTCCGCCGGGCTGCTCGTAGATAACGGGGTTCCAGCACGCCTTTCGCTGGTAGCCCTCGGGCTGCTGCGCCACCTTCTTGTCGAAGACTGGTCCCACCTTGGCAGCGGCATTGGTGCTGTCTATGCCCGAGAGTCCTGCCAGGGCAGCCTCTGCAGAACCGGTCTTGAACACACCGTCAGCCACCAACTGCGGTTGCAGCCATTCCTTGCTGCCCTTGGGCTTCTTGCTTATCCATATACACACATCGGGATTACGCTCCTTGGTGCCTCCGAAGTAGGTGGCTATCAGGTCGCCTTTCTTCGTTTCCGTGATGGTGGCGGAGTGACATTCGGGGAAGGATGCTTCCGTATAGAGGAACTCGTCGGTCACGATGGCGGGATGCTTCTTGGGCAGCGGCTCCAGCAGGTCATAGATACCCGAGCCCATTTCCTGTGTCTTTCCATCGGGCAGGGTCAGGGTGGCACGGGTGTTGGCAGGTATCTCCACATGCCACTGCAGCATGCCGTTCTTCTTCTTCCACCGGCTCACGATGTTGCCGTAGATGCTCTTGTAGGTGCCGTTGATGTCGTCTATCTCGTCCACACTGAAATCGGGTTTCAGCAGGATGTGCTTGAATCCCGGTTCTGCCTTGTCATACTGGATGCCTGCCAGCGACTCGAACACCCATGTCACCAGGTCGCCCAGCAGCATCACATGGTTGCCGCTGTTCATCTTGGGACTGGCGGTATCGCCGTTCCACAGTTCCCAGATGGTGGTGGCACCGTGTTCAGCCATATAGCCCCACGACGGGTATTTGTCGTTGGTGGCAAGCAGCCAGGCAATGTCGCCCCTGCCCATCTGTGTCAGTGCGTTCATCAGCCATTGCACGCCAATCACGCCGCAGGATATCTGTCCCTTGTTGTCGGTGATGATGGTCTTGATGATGTTCTTCTCCACCTCTTGGCGCACATATTCGTCACTTGTCATGCCGAATGCCCATGGCAGCAGGTTGGCAGTCACAGTGTTGTTGCCGTAATAGGTGCTGTCGGGATAGAGCAGATGGTCGGCCACCTCTGCCGTTCCCGGTTTTCTGGTCAGGAACTTGTCGTTGAATGCCTTCTTCACGGTCTCAGCCTCTTGTGCAAAGCCGGTGGCGTCGTCATCCAGTCCCAGCAGTGTGGCAAAGCGTTCCATCATCTTGTTCAGGTGATAGTAGTAGGCGGTGGCAATGAGTGTGCCGTCGGTCTTGCGCTTCGCATCCTGACTGTGTATCATGGTGATTTCCTCGGGTGGCACGCACCAGTCACCGTATTTGTCGCGGGGCATGATGCCGTCCTTGCCGTATTGGTATTTCAGGTGTTGCAGCCATCGCTTCACGGCAGGATAGTACTTCTGCAGGGGTTGCTTGTCGCCGTATTGGTTCAGCATCATCTCCAGACTGAAGGGCAGTGCCGCGGGCCATGTCACGTTGTCGCTGTAGTAGTTCCAGTAGGCGGGTGCCACATCGGGAATACAGCCGTCCTCGCGCTGTGCCTCGGTGATGTCGCGTGCCCATTTGGCATAGAGCATGTTGTTGTCAAACACGTATGCCTCTCCCATACATCCCTTGGTGCGGTCGCCCAGCCATGGCTGACGCTCGTCGCGCTGCGGACAATCTACAGGCATTCCCTTGTAGTTGTCCAGGATGCCCCATACAGCGTTGTTGTAAATCTTGTCCAGTATTTTGTTGGACGAGGAGAAGAAGCCCGTCTGTGTCATCTCGTCGCTCACCACCTCGCCGGTCACGTCGGCATCCGTCAGCGCGTCGGTGCCGCTGATTTCCGCATATCTGAATCCGTGGTACGAGAAGATGGGGCTCCACCACCTGCCGTTCTCCTTGCCGTCGGCTATGTAGTAGTCGGTAGAAAGGGCATTGCGCAGGTTTTCCCTGTACAGTTGTCCTGTGCTGTCCAGCTTCTCGGCATATCTGATGACCACGGTGTCGCCGCTCTGCAGTTGTGCCATGCGCATCTTTACCCATCCGGCAATGTTCTGTCCGAAGTCGATGATGGTCTTGTTGCCTTGCTTGCTCACGATGCTGCCCTTGACGGTCTTCACCACCTTCATGCCATCCATCATCTCTCCGCGCAGGGTACCGGGGGGGATGCCCGTGCGCTCGGCATCCGTCCACTGCCTGTCGTCATAGTGGGGCATGGTCCATTGTGCCCACTCCTTGCGGGCATCGTAGATTTCCCCGTCATACTCGTTGTTCGAGCGCAGTGCACCGTCCGCGTTCATCTTCCATTTCGTGTCGGTAGCGATGGTTTTCCTGGAACCGTCTTCAAACTCAATCACCAGGTTGGCACGCAGTTTGGGGTAGCCGAAGTTGGTTATCTTGTAGGGCTTCTTGTGCTGCTGCATGGTGTAGTACCTGCCGTTGCCCAGCACCACGCCGATGGCGTTGTCCTTGTCCAGCATCCCTGTCACGTCATACGCGTTGTACAGCACGGTACGCCTGTAGTCGGTAGGAGAGGGAGCCAGTACCCTGTCGCCCACCTTCTTTCCGTTGATATATGCCTCATAGAGTCCCAGTCCGCTGATATAGAGGGTGGCTTGTCTGACGGGCTTGTCCAACTGGAACTCCCTTCTCAGGTAGCGCGAACTCAGCCGGCTGTGCACATCCTCCACATCCCAGGGCATCGCCTTCTCCAGTCCTATCCACTGTCCGCTCCAGTCGGCTTCGTTCAGCAGTCCCACGTTCCATTGTGCCACATCGCTCCATTCCGATGCTCCCTGTGTGGTTTCCACCTTCACCCTCCAGTAGCAGCGGGTGTTGCTGCGCAGCGGTTTTCCTGCATAGGTCACCCATTGCGACTGGTCTCCCTGGAGTTGGGCTGTCCACAGGTCGCCTTGCAGTTGCATCGCCTTCTCCCGCGATGATGCCACGATGATGCTGCACGACCGCTGCATCACGTTCTTCTTGTCCGACTGGATAATCCAGCCCAACCGTGGGGTAGGGGTGTCGATGCTCATGGGCATCACCATCCTCTCGGTCTTCAGTTCGCTCACGCTTACGGGTGCCGCCTCTTTCTTCTTCGCCTTTGTCTTTGCCTCCAGCGAAAGTGCAGTCACAAGAAACAGGAAAACGAGGATGGCACATTGCTGCCAATGTGCTCCCCTCGTATGGATATGGGATATAGTCTGTCGTTTCATTCCTTTTCCGGTATCATGGTGTCATTTTTACTCAGGTAGTTCTTGTCGGCATCAATGGCGATGAGCACGCGGTCAGAGCCTCTCAGGTAAGCCGTATCATAGGTAAAGGTGTGCACCTTGCTGTCCAGCTCTCCGATGTAGGTCAGCGTGCCGTCGGCAGGGTTCATCCACCACACGTTCTTCTTCTTGCCGCTTATCTTGGTCAGGTCGATGTCCATGGGCTTGCCGCTGTAGTTGTACACCAGCAGGTAGTCGTTGCCGCGGGTGGCGATGTTGCGGTCGTAGCGTTCGCCGTTGGTGCCCGCTATCACGCTCTGGTCAGCCACCCTCTCGGTAAAGGGCAGGTTGAGCATCAGCCACTTCAGGTATTTCATCTGGTTGTAGCCGGGGTCGTTCATCGCCTCCCACCAGGGCTTCTCCGCACCGAACGAGGCATTGAGTCCCGGACGGATGAACTGCATCACCGAGTTGTGACCGTAGGTATGGCCGAAGCATCCTCCGAAGACAGCCCAGTAGGCGTAGCGGCGCACGTCGTAGTCCATCCAGCGTGGTGCCGAGAAGTCGTGCAGCCCTTGGGGGATGTCCTCATAGGAGGGCTCTCCGTCGATGACGGGGCGAAGCGGCTTCTTCTCGAAACTCATGTCCACGTAGCGCCAGTTGTCTTCCTCCGTGTTGTCCTTGATGGTATAGTCACCGTCACCGTTGCGCTGTCCGTAGCGGCGGTGTCCGCTCTGGAACATGTTGAAGTCCATCCATTCGCGGTCGTTGAACCACCATGCCGAGGTAGTCCTTCCTCTGGGATGGAAGGTCATGATGTGGTTGCCGTCAATCTTTTTGATGGCTCTTGCCATGGCGTCCCACACCTCGGGCGACTTGTCACCGCGGATGTCACCGCCAATCATCCAGATGATGTTGGGACAGTCCTTGTATCTCTGTGCCAGGAACTTGCCCAGCGCCTCAGCCTTCTTGGTGTCCATGTGTTTCAGCATGGAGCCCCAGATGCAGTCCATGGCGATGTAGATGCCGTTCTGCTCCGCCACGTTCACGATGTAGTCCAGGTGCTCCCAGTAGCCGTACACGCCGGGCTTGCTCACCTTGCTGAAGTCAAACTCCATGTTGTTTGCCTGCTGTCCATATACGTTGAATGTGGGAATGGCGTTGAGCACCTGTATCTGCTCCACGTTATATCCGGCCTCACGGTCTTTCGTCAGAAAGTACTCCGCCTCTTCCCTGTTCAGTCTTTCGGGCAGCAGCCATGCCGTGTTGCCCAGCCAGAAGAAGGGGGTTCCGTTTTCATGGACAAGGTACAGACTGTTGGCTGATACCTTCAGCTTGCCGTTTTTCCAGGGTTTATATACACTTTTTGCCGCAAAGGCGTTCATTGTAAACAGTGCCAGCAGTGTGGCGATAAGCAATTTATGTTTCATGGTAATAAGTTATTTTGCGTTGACGATGATGACTTGTCCCTTTTGGGTGGGGATGTCGTACAGGTATGTCTTTTCAGGCAGACTCCAGCGGTCGAGAGCCTCGGGGTGGTTTATCTTCTGTTTCACTCCCTGCGGCACGCCATACAGCATGTTGGTGTTTTCGCCCTTCGCCCTCTTCAGTCCTTTCAGCGGCACGGCAGAGCGTATTCTCAGATTGCCGCCCAGGGTGGATGTGATGGTGGCTGCGGTCACCTTGCCGTTGTCCCATTTCATGTCCACCTCAAATCCCCCGCGTGCTTTCAGTCCCTTCACCTCGCCTTTCTCCCACGCATCGGGCAGGGCAGGCAGCAGATACACGAAGCCGTCGTGGCTCTGCAGCAGCATCTCGGCGATGCCTGCGCTGCATCCGAAGTTGCCGTCTATCTGGAAGGGCGGATGGGCATCAAACAGGTTGGGGTAGGTGCCGCCTTTTTTCTTCTCGTTCCTCACCAGGGTCAGCTGGTCGCCAATCAGCTTCCAGGAGTGGTTGCCGTCGAGCAGGCGTGCCCACAGACACACCTTCCAGCCCATGCTCCATCCCGTGGAGGGGTCGCCGCGGTTGATGAGCGAGCGTCTGGCGGCAGCCGTGAGTAGCGGTGTGCGGAAGGGGGAAATCTGGTTGCTGGGATAGAGGGCATACAGATGCGACACATGGCGGTGCGCATCCTCGGGATTGTCCCAGTCGTCCATCCACTCCTGCAACTGTCCCCAGCGGCCGGTCTGCAGGGGCACCAGTGCCTCCAGGGTCTGTTGCAGACTGTCGTTGAGACTGCTCTGTATTCCCAGTATTCGCGATGCCTCAATCACATGGCTGAACAGGTCGTGTATCAGTTCGTTGTCCATGGTCACGCCCGCCGCCGTGGTGGCGTCGTAGGGATGCTGGTTCTCAGGCGAAAGACTGGGACAGATGACCCTGTTTCCTGTGACGGGATGGGTCACCATAATCTGGTTGATGAAGCGTGCCGCATTCTCCATGATGGGGTAGAACCTCTGCAGGAAATCCTTGTCGCCGGTGTAGAGCCAGTGCTCCCACACATGCTGGCTCATCCATGCCCCACCCGTGGGCCACAGTCCGGAGGGTGCCTTGTCGATGGCTCCCGTCACGCGCCATATATCCGTATTGTGGTGCAGCACCCATCCGTCGGCGCCGTACATGATGCGTGCCGACTCCCTGCCCGTGGCACTCACATCCTCGATGAGCGACATCAGGGGTGCGGTGAGTTCCGACAGGTTGGTCACCTCTGCGGGCCAGTAGTTCATCTCCAGGTTGATGTTGCACGTATATTTGCTGTCCCATGAAGGCAGCATCTTGTCGTTCCATATACCCTGCAGCGTTGGGGGCTGGCAGCCCGGCTGCGAGGTGCAGATGAGCAGGTAGCGGCCGAACTGGAAGTAGAGTTCCGCCAGATGCAGGTCGTTGTTCTCCTTGAAGGCAGCCACCCTGCGGTCGGTGGTCAGATGGGCATAGCGGTCAGTTCCCAGGTGCAGCTGTACCCGGTCGTACTGTGACCTGTATTTCTCCACATGCTTCCGCTTCAGCGTTTCAAAGGACTGTGCCTCTGCTTGCTTCAGGGTGGCATCCGAGAGGAGGGTGTCGTTGCCGCTGATATCGTTGTAATGCCTGAAGTTGGTGGCGATGGTCAGCAGGATGACCGCCTCGTCAGCCCCCGTTATCTGCATCACCCCATCGCGATAAATCGCCTTTCCTCCCTTGAGCAGTGCCTTTGCCCTGCCCGTGAAGTTCACCTTTCCCTTCAGTCCCTCGTGCCATCCGCTGGTACCGCTCAGCACTATCTGGTTGTTTTCCGTTCTGACGGTTGCATCCTGCTGTGGTGTGGTGAGATGGGCGTTGCAGGTAATCATCCCCTTCTTGCTTGCCGACAGTCTCACGGCAATCACATTCTCCGCCAGTGAGGCGATATACTCCCTTTTATAGGTCACTCCTCCGGCGGTGAAGGTGGTGATGGCGCGTGCCGAGTCGATGCTCAGTTCGCGGTAATAGTCCTTATACTCTCCCAGTGCCGGGAAACTCACATACAGGTCGCCGAAAGGCTGGTAGGGCATGCCCGAGTTGGTCTGCGCCTGCACATGGCGTGTCGCCATGTCCTGTGCCTCCTTGTACTTGCCCTGCCACACCAGTTCCCTCACCTTGGGCAGATACTCCAGAGCCTCGGGGTTGGCGTTGTTGTTGGGGCGTCCAGCCCAGATGGTCTCCTCGTTCAGTTGCAGGCGTTCGGTGGCAGGCGTGCCGTAGATCATGGCACCGAGCCGTCCGTTGCCTATGGGCAGTGCTTCTGTCCAGGTGGTTGCCGGCTGGTCATACCACAGCAGATGCTGCTGTGCCTTTGCCGTGTAGGGCAATCCTGTCAGCAGTGCAGCCCACAGGATGCCGTGTTTGATAGTCTTTCTCATCGGTTGTTAGAATTTAGGGGCTTTCAGCGCACTCTCCTCCTCAATGGTCACCTTGCTCTCGTCCAGTTTGCTCTCGTCCAGTCCGAAGGTGTCGATAAAGAACCGATAGACAGCGTTGCGCTTGTTGTCGCCGAAGTCGTGCCGTTCGTTGGGCAGGTGTATGTTGCTCACCTTGTCGGCAGCACCGTAAAAGCCGTAGATACGTTGCAGATAGGGATATTCCAGTTCGGGGGTTGTGGCAGTCCAGTCGCCGCCGTCGCTCACCACCATCATGGGTCTGGGGGCAAACATGGCAGCCAGTTCGGGATTGCAGGTGCCGCCGCCGGAGAGTTGGATGGGCATGCCGCTCTCGCAGGGGCATCCGCCGTCAAACCATGACGACATGCTCACCACGGGGTTGGCAGCCGTATAGCGGTCGTCGAGCACGGTGAGCAGCACCACCTGCGAGCCGCCTCCCGAACCGCCGTTCACACCGACGCGCAACGTATCTACGTCCTTGCGCTTGATCATGTGGTTCAGAATCACGATGCCGTTGAGTGCCTGCATCACGTGTGCCTCGGCAGTCTGGTGCGCCTCCTTGCCCACCTCGTCAGCCGACTCACCCCAGCCCCACAGGTCATAATCCACGCAGATGGCACCCATGCGTGCCAGGGTGGCAAGCCTCAGTTGCTGCACCGTGCCGTACCTGCCGTTGGCAAAATGACCGTTGGGACAGATAATCAGCGGATGCTTGCCCTTGCCTGTAGGGGCATAGACAGAACCGCATACGGTGTGCCCGTTCACTGTCTTCAGCCGGAAGTTCTGCACCGTATAGCCGTCAAAGCGTCTCACCTTGGAGTATTTGGGAGCCTCGGTGGAGCACTGTGCCAGCAGAGGGTCGATGCCCAGCCGCTCTCTCACCTCTTGTTTCAGCACGCTGCGGCGTGCCTCCCACGATGCCTTGTCGTGATAGAGTCCCGACAGGTAGCCCATCAGTTTCTTGCCGTCCTCGGGTTGCCTGCGCGGATATTCGTAGGGTTTTATCTTGTAGTACTTGTCGTCCTGCTTCACCGGTTTGAAGTCAAAGGGCGACAGTATGTTGGTCAGTGTTTCCTCGATAGAGTAGGGACGTATGCGGAAGTCAGCGTAGGTCAGTTTCAGTCCGGTGGTATCTACATTGTATTTCAGTTTCACCTTGAACCTCTTTGCCACATCGTTCAACACATCGCCCAGGGGCCGCGTGTATTTGTCTTCAAAGCATTGCGAGTTGGCGCCCATTGCAGCCGTCAGCGCCAATGAAAGAATCCATTTTCTCATGGTCAGTTTTGCCGATTAGTGATTGATACTCTTCAGTTTCCTTTTCCAGTCTCGTACTTCAGTATGCCGAGGTTGTCGCGCTGCGCCACCTTCCTGCCGTTGACCAGCAGCACCAGTCCCTTTCCCTGGTGGTAGTGGGTGCCGCTCTCGTCATAGATGATGGTGAGGTGGTTGCCGTGGTAGCTCACGTTGTCCAGACAGAAGTGGGTCCAGGTGCCCTCGGGCACTAAGGGGTTCACCACGATGCTGCCGTCGGCTTGCGGGCGCAGTCCCACGATGCCCGTTATCACCAGGTCGTTGAAGGTAGAGTGGTTGTAGTACCTGCTGCGCTCCCGGTCGCCCATCAGCCATGCGCCGTTGGTCTCGTCCAGGTATTCCCCGATGTAGGGGCGTCCGCGGTGGTGCATGCTTTCCGCATACAGTTTCATCTGTTTGAAGAAGGAGTCCTTGCTGGTCTGTGGCTCGCTGCTGTTGTTCAGGTGGTTGGCCATGGCGGTCAGCGTCTGGCTGCTGGCAAAGGGCCATACGGCACCGTCCCATTCGCAGGTGCCTGTACCGTGCGAGCGGAACAGCGGGTGCCTCCTCTCGGCGGTGGTCAGTCCGTAGGGGGCTGAGAAGCCCTTCTCGTCATCCGCCTGTTTCCATGCCACGTCAAACCTGCTGTTGTCGGGCAGGTTGAAATACCAGGGAATGAATCCTATCGCCTCTCTTGCCGCTGCCAGGGTGTCGCCCCGGCGCGTCTCGAAGAAACTGTCCTTCTCGCTCCACAGCAGGGTCTGCACCAGTGTCCTCATCTCACTTGCATCCTCGGCATACCTGCGTGCCTTTTCCTCGTTGCCGGCCAGCAGGCAGATGTCGTGCAGTGCCTGTGCGTTGCCGAACATGTAGCTGTTGATGGTGGGGCGTGCGTATTTCTTCTTCCTGCCGCCGCTGATGCTCTCTTCCATGCCGTCCTGCACATCGCCCTGCCAGTAGAGTCCGTTGTCCAGGCGGTGGGTGCTCTTCCAGCGCGCATATTCCTCTTCCAGTGCCGGTCTCAGGGCAAGCAGGAAGGGCAGGTCGCCCTGCACCTTGTATGCCTCGTAGATGGCGGCGGGGTTCCACGAACTGAACCGTTCCATCTTCTGCATCGCCTTGCCGTCGTTGCCGTGGTACCATGTGTTCAGTATGCCGTGCAGGTAGGTGGTGTCTCTGAGCCAGCGGCTTTCCATCACGTGGTGCCCGATGGCACAGGCTATCAGGTTGTACTTGTCAGCGTAGGAGCGTTGTACCAGGAACTCCGTCATGCCCCATCCCACGGGGGTGCGCTTGATGTGCTTGCGCAGTGTCCACCAGCGGTAGTAGTACATCTGTTCAAAGTCCTTGTCGTCGCAACTGAACAGCGGTATGTTGCGGCTCATCCATTCCGACGAGGCACTGTTGGGTATGTCGGTCACTATGTTCTCGTCCTCCATGGTGTTGAAGTGCTGTGCATAGTGGGCGAAATCGTCGTAGCGCAATACCGCCGCCGTGTTGTCGGCATCTGCCGATGAAGTGACCACGTTGGCGATGCAGAACTGTGCCAGAGCGTCCTCCTCGTCGGCGCGTGGCATGTCTTCCGTCTGGTCGGCAGGGGTCTCGATGCTGGGATAGTCAAACAGCGGACCTGTGCGGAACACGATGCGCGTGATGCTCTTCACCGGTGTGTCGAACATTCTGGAGGCAACCTTCTTGCCGTCCACGTAGTAGGTGCCCGTGTGCCCGTCTGCCGAGAGGCATGCCTCCACATGATAGGTCTTGCCGCCTTCGTAGTTTTTCACCATCCCGCCGTAGCGTGCGCCGCCCTTCACCTTCATGGTGGCTTGGCTGTCCAGCACGATGCGGGCGCACATGTTGCCGTTGTCGTCAAGGAACTCGATATGCAGTTCCCCACGGTTGTTCTGCAGGGGCATCACGTCAAACGCTACCGTCAGTTCCTTGGTGGCAGGGATGATACGCTCCGCCTTGGCATAGTCGTAGGGGTCCTTGTCAGAGAGTTTCAGCCATTTCCCCTCCAGTGTCACGGGAGCCCACAGCGGCGAATAGATGTTCCAGTCGGTCATGTCTGCCAGCTTGCCGTATTGTTCAAACCCTCCCTGGGCGTGTGTGGTGGCTTTGAGTGCCACGGGCACGGGGATGCGCGACACCCACATGTCTTCCTTGTTGTTGCTGTAGGTCACCCACAGGTCGCCGTCGGGCGGTGTGCCGTTGCCCTCCAGTATGCCGCGCGTATATTGCGGTCCGAAACTCTTGTACAGTCCGTAGTGGCGTTCGGGCGTCACCTCGCCGTTCACCAAGTTGAGCGTGGTGTATTCCAGTCCGTCCCGGCTCAGCGAGATGGCGAGCGGCCAGCGGTATTCCGCCGGGTTATACACGGTGGCGTAGGTGCCGTCGCTCAGTCGCTGTCCCCATATCTTGGCGTTGGAGTTCACGAATCCGTGCGCCCGCTTCACCGGTTCGCGCCATGTGTTGCCGCCGTCGTAGCTCATGCTGGTCAGCGCGTGCTTCCACAGCGCCACCTTGCGCCCGTCGGGCAGGGTATATCCGCTGAATGCCTTGTAGGGTGTCTTCAGCGGCAGCAGGTCGTCGTCCCGGTCAGCCTCTTCCACCCATTGCATACGGTACATGGGGTCTGCCAGTATCTCGTCGCAGGCTTTCACAAAAGCCTTGTCCTTCGCCCTCTTGTAGTAGGGGAAGTCGGTGTTCTTCTCGTTGAATCCGTGGTTGTAGTAGATGAAGTAGATAGGACCGAAGCTGCCGTCGGCATACACCTCACGCACCACGCGCCCTATGCCGTTGCCGTCGTTGGGGTCGTCCTTGGGCGTCAGTGCGATGCCGTAGTTGCCCATGGCTATCAGTCTGCCCTTGGACGACACGTACCATCCCACGCGCTGGTGCATGATGGCTTTCAGGTCTTTTGCCACGGCTCCCGGCCAGGCGGGTTTGGTCACTCCGTCGGGCACGCTGTATTCGGGAAACAGTTCCACAGGCTCCGTCCAGGCATAGCCGTCGGCAGAGGTCTGCATCATGGTCTTTCCCGGCGGTTCGTGCTCGCTGCGCGGGTCGGTGAGGTAGTGCATGTAGAACCTGCCGTTCCAGTATGCCATCATGGGCTGGTGGTTGTACAGCCATCCCGTGGCTCCTCTCATGGTCTGTATGCTGTGCACGCCCACCGCGGGAGTCAGTCCGCCGTCGTGTCGTGCCGGTGTGGCAATCACGCTGCCCGTATAGTGCACGGCGTCGCGGTTGTATTTCTTCAGGTTTTCCACTATTTCCTCCGATGCCATGAACACGGTGCCGTGCTTATGCCCCACGGGGAATTTCACGGTGCCCGTCTGGTCCTCGAAGGTCTTGAAGTCCTTGGTTCTGTGTGCCCCGTAAATCTTGCGGCGGTAGGAGTCATAGTAGATATAGTACCAGCCGTTGACGTATGCGGTGGAAGGCCCCTCGCAGAAGCCCTCGGTAAAAGGCTCCGACGCCTCGCTCCACGGACCGTAGGGAGAGGAGGCGAAAGCCACCTTGATGTTGCGCTGCTTGCGGGTGTTGTCCTTGAGCACCATCACATAGTCTTTGTTGCCCCGCTTCACCAAGGTGGCGTCGATGCTGCTGAATCCCGGTTCTATCAGCAGCTTTGCCTTGCTGAAGGTCTTGAAGTCCTTGGTCACGGTATAGTACAGGCGGTGGTTGTTCTTATGCTCCTCCAGTCCGTCGGGGAATTTGCCGGGGATGCACGATGCCCATATCACCATGTACTGTTTCTTCACGTCGTCGTAAAACAGTTCCGGTGCCCATACGTTCACTGTGGTCGGGTCGTCCATCACGGTGATGAAACGCTCTTTGCTCCAGTGTATCAGGTCTTTGGACGAGGCATAGCCAAAGCCCTTGTCGCCGCGCCAGCTGGAGGTCCATACCAGGTGGAACGTGCCGTCGGGACCCTTCACGATGGATGGGTCGCGCATCACCTTCTGGTTGCCCACTTCGGGTTTCAGGAAGCAGCCGGCAATGCTGTCCCATTTCAGTCCGTCATAACTGTAGATAAACCTCAGTCCCTCGTCGGCAGGTTCATGGAAGGAGGTGGATACATAAATGTCTTTCGCCTGCACGCTTCCTGCAAGCACACTGCATAGCATGGCAACAGCCATCACCGCTTTTTTTCTCAGTATGTTTTTCATTGGCAGATGTTTTTCATTGACAGTGCCTTCGGGCACGTTTCCTTTACTCGAATGACGTGTTTCAGGTAGGTTTGTAATCAATTCCGTTCCTGTCTTCATATCAGGACAGAAGCAGATTGTCGCCACAAATTTAATGTTTTTTGTTGGATTCCAAGACAACACTCGCAGATATTTCAGTAAAAACTCAACTTCCTTCCCCTTTTTACCTTTTGTTGTTTTTAGTGATGGTGAAGAAATAACTTGGTACGATTTACCTCATATTTTTGAGATGTTTTGGATGCTCGAAGAAGGAGCATAGCGGGCTACGTGACTGATGAGAGGATTCAAAACAGCCAAAAAGATGAGACTCTGACAATATACTTGGCAAATTACAAATCGTACCAAGTTATTATTTTATCATCACTTATCATCACTTAAGTCCATAGCTACAGGTACCGCTGATCTCTATGTTTCCGAGTGTCATTTCCGGATGGTAATTATTTTATTCAAGTTTCGCATGTGCTCAACTTTAGGAGTTAAAAGGAGTTATAGGAAGTTATCGCTCCCTGTGGTCGCTTAAGAAGATAAAGGACAATAGCAAAAAACCATGTTTCAACATACGTCATTTATCTCCTTTTATCTTCATTTATCTCCTTTTTACTACTTGCGAAAGTTGAGTTATTTAAATATTCCGTATTAGATTATACGTTTTTGAAATACATTTACTTGTGGTATTTTTTTTGAATGTAAAATAAAAATCCTGTGATTGTTTGGCTATTTGAAATGTTTTTTATAATCTTTGCAAACAAAACAGTAGTGGGGGATTCTTAAGAGGTGGACTCATATCAAGGAAAATCATGTTGCATTTTTGTTGGAAAATTGGGAAAGCCGCTGACTTACAGACCGGTACGAATACCGGGATGAACTAAGGGTATGCTCTTTCCCCCAAAAAACAGGGCATAAGAAAACCGGGAAACAGGCAATAGGACGGCGAATGGAAAACGTACCTGACAGGGAAGAGGCGCAGTGGCATGTGATGCGTGCCTACAAGAGCGAGAAGACGGCAGAAGAGATGCTCTCCGACGCTGAGTATGGCATGAGGCATTTCATACCCAAGCACAAGGTGCTCCGTACTGTCAACGGAAGGAAGGTGCTTTACGAGGTGCCCGTCATCCACAGTCTGGTTTTTGTCTATGCCACCCATCAGCAGATTGTCGATTTCAAGCGTAATCGTTACAACGGACTCCAGTTCGTCACCCGCAGGGACGAGGGCAGGAATATCTGCCTCACCGTTCCGGGCAAGCAGATGGACAGTTTCATCACCGTATGCGAGCAGAAGGAGAAAGAGGTGCATTTCTACACCCCTGATGACATTCTGAAAGAAGGAATGCCGAACATTGGGAAGGGCCGTCGTGTCAGGGTCCATGGCGGCGTGTTCGATCAGGTGGAGGGTTACTTTGTGAAGGTCGCCCGGCGACGTGGCCGTCAACTTGTTGTCATCATTCCCGACCTGCTTGTCGTCACTGCGGAAGTATCTCCCGACTACATCCAAGTCTTGGAATAGACCGTGTATTGTGTCTGTGAATCCGGCAGGACTTATGGGAAGAGTGTCTGTTTTTCAGCGAATAAAAAGCAAACAGATGACAAAAACGTCTGCCCGCAAAAACGGATAATATCTGTGGTGGAACTATGTAATTGATGAACACATCGTTGCTATATGTCATGTGTGAATTATGTCATGTGTGAATAATTTACAGAACCCGCCTTTGCTAAAGTCAGGAAAAGACACCTGTCCCGAAGTGGTAAAAATATGCCCCAAAAAGGAGTTGTCAACTGAACAGGGCAATCAGTTATCAACTGAACAGGGCAATCAGTTAGCAACTGAATAGGGCAATCAGTTATCAACTGAACAGGGCATTCAGTTATCAAGTGAATAAGGCATTCAGTTAGCAAGTGCTTCGAGGAAGCATAAAAACATGCTTTTAGTGACCGATTCCAATGACCTCAAAACGAACACAGACTTAACCGTGTCCTTCCGTGTTTTCCGTGCCTAAAAAAAAGAGTCCTCCGTGCCTAACAAACAGCCGTAAGGACACTCCGTGTCCCTCCGTGTTTTCCGTGCCTAAAAAAAGACTCCGTGCCTAAATAAACAGAATATGAA
>JBJEKQ010000106.1:0-1781 GCA_051878715.1 Prevotella sp. | reverse complement strand
AGAAGAATGATTTCCAATCTGAAGATAATGGCTCACGCTCGACTCTATATCCCCGGTATATTCAATACCGCCGTTTTTCATTACCACTCCCTTCTTGCACAGGCTCTTCACCGCCGCCATGTTATGACTGACGAAAAGCACGGTCCTGCCCTGCCCGCTTGCCACATCGTGCATCTTGCCGATGGCCTTCTTCTGGAACTCGGCATCGCCTACAGCCAACACCTCATCTACCACAAGAATTTCGGGATCCAAGTGGGCGGCAATGGCAAAACCAAGGCGCACTATCATTCCTGAAGAATAACGCTTTACGGGGGTGTCGAGATACTTCTCAACCCCGGCAAAATCCACTATCTCATCGAGCTTGCGTGTGATTTCGGCTCTCGTCATTCCCATGATAGAGCCGTTCATATATATGTTCTCACGACCGGTCATCTCCGGATGGAAGCCAGTGCCCACCTCAAGCAGCGAAGCAATACGCCCCTTGATTCTGATGGTGCCCACTGTGGGCGATGTGACACGAGACAATATCTTCAGCAAAGTTGATTTTCCGGCTCCGTTCTTGCCGATAATACCTACTACATCTCCCTGCTCTACACTGAAGGAGATATCCTTCAACGCCCATACAAAGCGGCTGTCGCCCTTCTTGGTACGGTCGTTCACCTCGCCAATCTTCAGATAGGGATCTTCCTTACCACGAACCTTAGCCCACCAGCGGTTCAGGTCCTGACTCAGTGTGCCTGTGCCGAATGTTCCAAGCACATATTGCTTGCCCACTCCTTCAAATTCTATTACCTTCCTGCTCATAACATGTGTGTCGCAAATACGGCATACGACAATCGCCATAATCACAGTGAACAAAGATACGGAATTATTTTGGATGGCAGATGACTTCTGCAGGTTTTTTCCCCATAAATTTGCATCCATCAGTCATAATTCGTAAATTTGCAACCTTGTTGATTGCATAAATAGGAAGCAAACAACACTTCAACAAACCACTCAAACGGCAAAGATGGAATTATTACAAACATGGTTGGACTTCTGCAATGTGCCCGTATTGACAGCCCTGCTACTTGGACTGTTTACAGCGGTAAATCCCTGTCAGTTAGTTACCAACATCACTGCCATCGGCTTTATCGGTAAAAATCTGAAAAGCAAGAACCGCATATTCTTGTACGGCATGCTCTATACCTTGGGGCGTGTGTTGGCTTATACCTCACTCGGTGCACTGCTTATCTATATGCTGCACAGCGGTGCAGACACCCTGCAACTCCAATCTGCGGTAAGCCTGTGGGGCGAACGGCTGCTTGCTCCCATATTACTGGTCATAGGCATACTGATGCTGCTTGACAACCATCTGCACACCTGCAGATGGGGGAAAAACGTAACTGAAAGGGCTGAACGACTGCGAGGGGCATGGGGCAGCGTGCTGCTGGGCATGATTTTTGCCATGGCGTTCTGTCCAGCCAGCGCCTTTATGTTTTTCGGCATTCTCATCCCCCTGTCTGCCACCACCGCCGGTGGCTATACCCTACCCGCAATCTATGCCATATCCACAGGGTTGCCCGTGGTGGCAGTTTCGTGGATAATCGCCCACAGCATGACAAGCATTTCCGGCATCTATACAAAGATACAGGTATTCCAGCAATGGCTCAACCGTTTGGTAGCCATATTGTTCATCCTTGCCGGACTCTACTTCATCCATGTCTATTTTGAATAGTCATTCCCTTTGCCTGCCTGTGTTTTCAAACGCAGGTATCTGCGATGGGCAACGCAGGTATCTG
>JBJEKQ010000105.1:0-31636 GCA_051878715.1 Prevotella sp. | reverse complement strand
ACGCCGACTATGTGAAGAACATGGTTACTGGTGCTGCTCAGATGGACGGTGCTATTATCGTAGTTGCCGCTACTGACGGTCCTATGCCTCAGACACGTGAGCACGTGCTTCTCGCTCGTCAGGTGAACGTTCCTAAGCTGGTTGTGTTCCTGAACAAGTGCGATATGGTTGAGGATGAGGAAATGCTCGAACTCGTTGAGATGGAGATGCGCGAGCTTCTCGATCAGTATGAGTACGATGGCGACAATACTCCTATCATCCGTGGTTCTGCCCTCGGTGCTCTTAACGGAGTTGACAAGTGGGTTGACAAGGTAATGGAGCTAATGGACGCTGTTGACACATGGATTCCACTTCCTCCGCGCGACACTGAAAAGCCATTCCTTATGCCTGTTGAGGACGTATTCTCTATCACAGGTCGTGGTACTGTTGCTACTGGTCGTATCGAGACTGGTGTTATCCATGTAGGTGATGAGGTTGAGCTCCTTGGTCTTGGTGAGGACAAGAAGTCAGTTGTAACTGGCGTTGAGATGTTCCGCAAGCTCCTCGATGAGGGTCAGGCTGGTGACAACGTAGGTCTTCTCCTCCGTGGTATCGACAAGAAGGAAATCAAGCGTGGTATGGTGCTCTGTCATCCTGGACAGATCAAGCCTTTCAAGAAGTTCAAGGCTCAGATCTACGTTCTGAAGAAGGAAGAGGGTGGCCGTCACACTCCATTCGGAAACAAGTATCGTCCTCAGTTCTATCTCCGCACTATGGACTGCACCGGTGAGATCACTCTGCCGGAGGGTGTTGAGATGGTAATGCCTGGCGACAACGTAACCATCACTGTAGATCTTATCTACGCTGTGGCTCTGAACGTTGGTCTCCGTTTCGCTATCCGCGAGGGTGGTCGTACGGTAGGTGCCGGTCAGATTACTGAGATTATCGAAGACTAATATTATAGTATAAGATAATAACACTAAGGGTTCCCGTATTTATCGTATGGGAACCTATTTTACGGGAATAGCTCAGTTGGTAGAGCATCGGTCTCCAAAACCGAGGGTCGTGGGTTCGAGTCCTCCTTCCCGTGCTAAATAGAAAGCGATATGTTTAAGAAATTCGTTAATTATTGCAAGTCATGTTTCGACGAACTTGCGCATAAGACCTCATGGCCATCTCGTGCCGAGCTAACACACAGTGCAGTGGTTGTTTTATCTGCTTCCCTTGTCATTGCATTGGTTGTGTGGGCAATGGATTTGGTATTTAAGTTTGTCATGAGTTCGATTTATCCAAATTAATAAAAACTCAATCGAGATGTCTGAAAAAGGTATGAAATGGTACGTATTACGTGCTGTAAGCGGTAAGGAAGCAAAGGTTAAGGAATACATCGAGGCTGCTGTCAAGAACAATGACATGCTTCGTCCTAATGTGGGGGAAATACTTCTCCCTACAGAAAAGTATGCCATGCTTCGCAACGGTAAGCGCGTGATTAAGGAGAAACTTTATCTTCCTGGTTATGTCCTGATACAGGCTAACCTTCAGGGTGAGGTTGCTCACACTTTGCGTTTTATGCCTAATGTTTTAGGTTTCTTGGGTGGTTTGGATAATCCTACTCCTGTTAAACAAGCTGATATCAATCGCATTCTTGGATCTGCCGAGGAGACTGTAATTGAGAATGTTGAAGTAAATGTTCCATTCACGGTCAACGAGACAGTCAAAGTGACAGAGGGTCCCTTCAGTGGTTTCGACGGTATCATCGAAGAGGTGAATGCCGAGAAGCGTAAATTGAAGGTGATGGTCAAGATCTTCGGACGTAAAACACCGTTAGAGCTTGGTTTTATGCAAGTCGAGAAGGAAGGATAGGTATTTGTTACGATACTTTGAATTCCGCATAATTTGTCGAGGAGCAATCCGAGACATAATTCAAATCATTTAATATTAATAAAAGAAATGGCTAAAGAAGTTGCTGGATTAATCAAATTACAGATTAAAGGTGGCGCTGCGAATCCCTCTCCTCCCGTAGGACCTGCTTTGGGTTCAAAGGGTATCAACATCATGGGATTCTGCAAAGAGTTCAACGCCAGAACCCAGGATAAGGCAGGCAAGATTCTTCCTGTCGTTATCACTTACTACAACGACAAGTCTTTCAGTTTCGTAATCAAGACACCTCCTGCTGCCGTACAGCTGAAGGAGGCTGCCAAATTGAAGAGCGGCTCAGCACAGCCTAACCGCCAAAAGGTTGCAACCGTAACCTGGGAGCAGATTAGGGCTATTGCCGAGGATAAGATGAGCGATTTGAATTGCTTTACTATCGAATCTGCTATGAAACTGGTGGCTGGTACTGCGAGAAGTATGGGTATTACCGTAAAAGGGGATTTCCCTGAAAAATAATTTATAACTTCAATTAAGAAATGAGTAAACTGACAAAAAATCAAAAGTTAGTAGCTGATAAGGTTGAAGCAGGGAAAGCATACTCTATGAAAGAGGCTGCCGCCTTGGTGAAGGAAATTACTACCACCAAGTTTGATGCCTCTGTTGACATTGATGTGCGCTTGGGAGTAGATCCGCGTAAGGCAAACCAGATGGTGCGTGGCGTAGTGACGCTGCCTCATGGCACCGGTAAGGTGACCCGCGTGCTCTGCCTCTGCACCCCCGATGCGGAAGCCGCTGCTAAAGAAGCAGGAGCCGATTATGTTGGTCTTGACGAATATATCGAGAAGATCAAGGGCGGCTGGACTGATATTGACGTGATTATCACGATGCCTTCGTGCATGGGTAAGCTCGGTCCTTTGGGACGTGTGCTTGGTCCTCGCGGACTGATGCCTAACCCCAAGAGTGGTACCGTGACCATGGATGTGGCAAAGGCTGTGAAAGACGTGAAGCAAGGTAAAATTGACTTCAAGGTTGACAAGGCCGGTATCGTGCATACATCCATCGGAAAAGTTTCATTTACTGAGGACCAGATTTTCGATAATGCCAAGGAGTTCATCCAGACCGTTATCAAATTGAAGCCCGCAGCTGCGAAGGGTACTTATCTGAAGAGCGTCTTCATCTCAAGTACGATGAGTAAGGGTATCAAGGTAGATCCGAAATCAGTTGAATAACTCGTAAAAGTTTAGTAAAATGAAAAAGGAATTAAAAGATACTATCATCGCAGAACTTGGTGCCAAACTGAAGGAATATCCTCACTTTTACCTGGTAAATGCCGAGGGACTCAGTGCTGAGAAGACAAGTGAATTGCGCAGAAAGTGCTTCAAGAGCGAAATCAAGATGGTTGTTGTGAAGAACACCCTTCTTCACAAGGCTTTCGAGGCTTCGGATATTGATTTTGAACCACTCTATGGTTGCTTGAAAGGCAATACGACTGTGATGTTCTGCAACACAGCCAATGTGCCCGCCAAATTGCTCAAGGAATACACCAAGGATGCAACACCTGCGCTGAAAGCAGCGTATGTGGAAGAGAGCTTCTTCGTGGGTGCAGATAAACTTGAGGAACTGGCATCTCTCAAGAGCAAGAACGAACTTATCGCAGATGTTGTGGCTCTGCTGCAGTCGCCTGCAAAGAACGTTGTTTCTGCTCTTCAATCAGGAGCAAACACCATACATGGTGTGCTGAAGACTTTAGGCGAGCGTCCTGAATAAACGTCGGAAAAAGACACTAAATAAAGTCATAATAATCAACATTAAAAATCAATAAAATTTAAATAAAATGGCAGATATCAAAGCTATTGCTGAAGAATTGGTAAATCTTACAGTTAAGGAAGTAAACGAGTTGGCAACAGTCCTGAAGGACGAGTATGGAATTGAGCCCGCTGCTGCAGCTGTTGCTGTTGCTGCTGGTCCTGCTGCTGGTGGCGCTGCTGCCGCAGTTGAGGAGAAGACTTCTTTCGACGTTGTGTTGAAGGAGGTTGGCGCAAACAAACTGCAGGTTGTTAAGGCAGTGAAAGAGGCTTGTGGTCTTGGCTTGAAAGAGGCTAAGGAACTCGTTGACGGTGCTCCCTCTACTCTGAAGGAAGGCTTGTCTAAGGATGAGGCTGAGAACCTGAAGAAGAGCATCGAGGCTGCAGGTGCAGTAATCGAACTCAAGTAATTTTTCAATTGCTACATAATACATAAGGGTTAAGAATCTCCCAGTCGGAGGTTCTTAACCCTTTGTTTTCTTTTTGTACGTCATCCTGAGAGAGAACTGAGCTTTGATGATGTATTCCACGCATTCAGACAGAATAACTATATCAAATATATGGCTTCAAAATTAGTAGATAACAGAGTTAACTTTGGAAGCGTCAAGAATCCGATGCCCCTTCCGGATTTCCTTGATGTGCAACTAAAGTCGTTCAAAGACTTCCTGCAGTTGGATACTCCACCTGAAGAACGCAAGAACGACGGTTTGTATAAGGTTTTCGCAGAGAATTTCCCTATCACCGACACAAGAAACAATTTCGTGCTTGAGTTCCTGGATTACTATATCGACCCGCCCAGATACACTATTGACGAGTGTCTGGAGCGTGGCTTGACCTATAGCGTACCCTTGAAGGCAAAGTTGAAACTTTATTGCACTGACCCCGATCACGAAGATTTTGAACCTGTGGTTCAGGATGTGTTCCTCGGTCCTATTCCCTACATGACGTCCAATGGTACTTTTGTCATCAACGGTGCTGAGCGTGTGGTGGTGTCGCAGTTGCACCGTTCGCCTGGCGTGTTCTTCGGTCAGAGCGTACATGCCAACGGTTCTAAGCTCTATTCTGCACGTATCATCCCGTTCAAGGGTTCGTGGATTGAGTTTGCCACCGACATCAACAACGTCATGTATGCTTACATTGACCGCAAGAAGAAGTTGCCAGTGACCACCTTGTTGCGTGCCATCGGTTTCGAGACCGACAAGGAGATACTTCAGATTTTTGACTTGGCAGAAGAGGTGAAGGTGACCAAGGCAAACCTGAAGAAGGTGCTTGGCTGCAAGTTGGCTGCCCGTGTGCTCAAGAGCTGGAACGAGGATTTTGCCGATGAAGATACAGGCGAGGTTGTATCTATCGAGCGCAACGAGGTAATCATGGACCGTGAGACGGAGATTACCGAGGAGAAAATGATGGATATACTGGAGAGCGGTGCACAGACCATTCTTGTACACAAGGACGAGAATCTGGCACAGGACTTCTCTATCATCTTCAACACACTGCAGAAAGACCCCAGCAACTCTGAGAAAGAGGCTGTGCTGTATATCTACCGTCAGTTGCGTAATGCCGATCCTGCTGATGATGCATCGGCACGCGAGGTGATACAGAACCTGTTCTTCTCCGACAAGCGCTATGACTTGGGAGATGTGGGTAGATACAGAATCAACAAGAAGTTAGGACTGCACACCGAGATGGATGTGCGCGTGCTTACCAAGGAGGATATCATCGAGATTATCAAGTATCTTATCCAGTTGATTAACTCCAAGGCTACCGTTGATGATATTGACCATTTGTCCAACCGCCGTGTGAGAACCGTGGGTGAGCAGTTGAGCAACCAGTTCTCCATCGGTCTGGCGCGTATGAGCAGAACCATACGTGAGCGCATGAACGTGCGTGACAACGAGGTTTTTGCTCCTACCGACCTTATCAACGCCAAGACTATATCAAGCGTTATCAACTCGTTCTTCGGGACCAACCCGCTATCGCAGTTCATGGATCAGACCAACCCTCTGGCAGAGGTGACTCACAAGCGTCGTCTGTCTGCATTGGGTCCTGGCGGTCTGTCGCGTGAGCGTGCAGGTTTTGAGGTGCGCGACGTGCACTATACTCACTACGGCCGTCTGTGCCCCATCGAGAGTCCTGAAGGTCCTAACATCGGACTTATATCTTCTCTCTGTGTGTATGCCAAGATCAACGAGCTCGGATTTATCGAGACACCTTACCGTAAGGTGGAGAACGGTATAGCCAACCTGAACAACGAGAATGTGGTATATCTCACCGCAGAGGAAGAGGAAGAGCATATCATCGGTCAGGGCAATGCTCCGCTCAACGACGATGGCACCTTTATCCGCGACGTGGTGAAGTGCCGTCAGGATGCTGACTTCCCTGTAGTGCCTCCTTCGGATGTGGATCTGATGGACGTGTCACCGCAGCAGATAGCCTCTATTGCCGCATCTCTCATCCCCTTCCTGGAGCACGACGATGCCCACCGTGCACTGATGGGCTCCAACATGATGCGCCAGGCTGTGCCCCTTCTTCACAACGAGGCTCCCATCGTGGGAACAGGTATCGAGAAGCAGGTGTGCGAGGACTCCCGTACTATGATTACTGCTGAGTCTGATGGTGTGGTAGAGTATGTAGATGCCACTACCATCCGAGTGCTGTACGACCGTACAGAAGACGAGGACTTTGTGAGCTTCGAGCCTGCCCTGCGCGAGTATCGTATCCCCAAGTTCCGTCGTACCAACCAGAATATGACCATCGACCTTCGTCCTATCTGTACCAAGGGACAGCGTGTGAAGAAGGGCGACATCCTTACCGAGGGCTACGCTACCGAAAATGGCGAACTGGCACTGGGCCGCAACCTGCTTGTGGCTTACATGCCTTGGAAAGGATATAACTATGAGGACGCTATCGTGCTCAATGAGCGCATCGTCCGTGAGGATGTGCTCACCTCTGTACATGTAGATGAGTTCTCACTCGATGTGCGTGAAACCAAGCGCGGTCTGGAGGAATTTACCAGCGACATCCCCAACGTGAGTGAGGAGGCAACCAAGGACCTCGACGACAACGGTATCATCCGTGTGGGTGCCCGTGTAGAGCCCGGTGATATTCTCATCGGTAAGATTTCGCCCAAGGGAGAGAGCGACCCCTCACCTGAGGAAAAACTGCTGCGTGCCATCTTCGGTGACAAGGCAGGCGATGTGAAGGACTCTTCACTCAAGGCTAACCCCTCTCTCTCGGGTGTGGTTATCGACAAGAAACTCTTTGCCCGCGCCATCAAGACCCGTCAGACCAAGCAGCAAGACAAGATAGTATTGGCTAAGATTGACGAGGAATATGCAGCCAAGGGCGAAGACTTGAAGGATATCTTGGTGGACAAACTGCTCACCCTCACCGAGGGCAAGGTGTCTCAGGGTATCAAAGACTATAGCGGTGCCGAGATTATCACCAAGGGCAGCAAGTTTACCATGACCAACCTGAAGAATCTGGAGTACAGCGATATCCAAATTAGCCAGTGGACCGACGATGAACATGCTAACGACCTCATCTCCAAGTTGATTATCAACTACATGAAGAAATACAAGCTGCTTGATGCGGAGATGAAGCGCAAGAAGTTTGCCATCACCATCGGTGACGAACTGCCTTCAGGCATCCTGCAGATGGCAAAAGTGTATATTGCCAAGAAGCGCAAGATTGGTGTGGGTGATAAGTTGGCAGGTCGTCACGGTAACAAAGGTATTGTGTCCAAGGTGGTGCGTCAGGAGGATATGCCATTCCTGGAAGACGGGCGTCCTGTGGATTTGGTGCTCAACCCTCTGGGTGTGCCCTCACGTATGAACTTGGGACAGATTTTCGAGGCCATCCTCGGTGCTGCCGGCAAGCGTCTGGGTGTTAAGTTCGCCACTCCTATCTTTGATGGTGCCAAGCTGGACGACCTGGCAGAGTGGACCGACAAGGCAGGCCTGCCCCACCTGTGCTCAACCCATCTGTACGACGGCGAGACAGGAGAGCGTTTCGACCAGCCCGCCACTGTGGGTATCACCTACTTCCTCAAGTTGGGCCACATGGTGGAAGACAAGATGCACGCCCGTTCCATCGGTCCGTACTCGCTCATCACACAGCAGCCTCTCGGAGGTAAGGCACAGTTTGGCGGACAGCGTTTCGGAGAGATGGAGGTTTGGGCACTTGAGGCTTTCGGAGCCAGCCATGTGCTTCAAGAGATATTGACCATCAAGTCAGACGATGTGGTAGGCCGCAGCAAGGCATACGAGGCTATCGTCAAAGGTGAGCCGATGCCTACTCCCGGTATTCCCGAATCGCTCAATGTGCTGCTGCACGAGTTGAAGGGACTTGGTTTGAGTGTCACCCTGGATTAAAACCATCGATAAATACAATCTAAAGAATATGGCTTTTAAAAAAGATACAAAGATAAAGAGTAATTTCACCAAGATAACCATTGGTCTGGCTTCTCCCGAAGAGGTGCTGGAAAACTCGTTTGGTGAGGTAACAAAACCCGAGACCATCAACTACCGTACCTACAAACCCGAGCGTGATGGACTTTTCTGCGAGCGTATCTTCGGTCCTACCAAGGATTTCGAATGCGCCTGCGGCAAGTATAAGCGCATTCGCTACAAGGGTATTGTGTGCGACCGATGCGGTGTGGAAGTGACAGAGAAGAAGGTGCGTCGTGAGCGTACCGGACATATCGAACTGGTGGTTCCTGTGGCACATATCTGGTACTTCCGTTCACTGCCCAACAAGATGGGCTACCTGCTCGGATTGCCTACCAAGAAACTGGATGCCATTATCTACTATGAGCGCTATGTAGTGATTCAGCCGGGTATTCTGGCTGGTCGTACCGATGCCGAAGGCAACCCCCTGTTGGGCTCCAATGCCTACGACCTTTTGTCTGAGGATGAATATAATGACTTGTTGGACAATGTGGTGCCTACAGAAAACGACCTGCTGGAAGACAGCGACCCCAACAAGTTCATCGCCAAGATGGGTGCAGAGGCTATCTACGACCTCCTTGCCCGTCTGGACCTCGATTCCCTGTCATACGAACTGCGTGACCGCGCCAATTCCGACTCTTCCGTACAGCGCAAGAACGAGGCGCTGAAACGTCTGCAGGTGGTGGAGGCATTCCGCTCAAGCAAGGAAATCAACAAGCCCGAGTGGATGATTCTCAAGATTATCCCCGTGATACCTCCAGAGTTGCGCCCCTTGGTACCTCTGGATGGCGGTCGCTTTGCTACTTCCGACCTCAACGACCTCTACCGTCGTGTCATCATCCGCAACAACCGTCTGAAGAGACTCATCGAAATCAAGGCTCCCGAAGTGATTCTGCGCAACGAGAAGCGTATGTTGCAGGAGGCTGTTGACAGCCTGTTCGACAACTCACGCAAGAGCAGTGCGGTGAAGAGCGAGAGCAACCGTCCGTTGAAGTCCTTGTCAGACTCTCTCAAGGGTAAGGCAGGACGCTTCCGTCAGAACCTGTTGGGTAAGCGTGTTGACTACTCTGCCCGTTCGGTTATCGTGGTTGGTCCTGAGTTGAAGATGGGCGAGTGCGGTCTGCCCAAGCTGATGGCAGCCGAGCTTTACAAGCCGTTCATCATCCGCAAGCTGATAGAGCGCGGCATCGTGAAGACGGTGAAGAGCGCCAAGAAGATTGTCGATCGCCGCGAACCCATTATCTGGGATATTCTGGAGAACGTGATGAAGGGTCATCCCGTGTTGCTCAACCGTGCACCTACACTGCACCGTCTGGGTATTCAGGCCTTCCAGCCCAAGCTCATTGAGGGCAAGGCCATACAGTTGCATCCTCTGGCATGTACTGCATTCAATGCCGACTTCGACGGCGACCAGATGGCTGTGCACCTGCCTTTGAGCAATGAGGCTATCCTTGAAGCACAGATTCTGATGCTGCAGAGCCACAATATTCTCAATCCTGCCAACGGTGCGCCTATCACGGTGCCCTCACAGGACATGGTGCTCGGACTCTACTATATCACAAAGTTACGTCCCGGAGCCAAGGGCGAAGGACTCACCTTCTATGGTCCTGAAGAGGCAATCATTGCCAACAACGAAGGCAAGTGTGACCTGCACGCCATCATCAAGGTGATGGTAGATGACCTTGACGAGAACGGAAACCCCATCAAGCATTTGGTGGAGACCTCTGTGGGTCGTGTGATTGTCAACGGCATCATCCCTGATGCTGTGGGCTATGTCAACAAGATTATCTCTAAGAAGAGTCTGCGCGACATCATCGCCGATGTGATCAAGACTGTAGGATTTGCTGAGGCATGTGAGTTCCTTGACGGAATCAAGAACCTCGGTTATCGCATGGCATACGTGGCAGGTCTGTCGTTCAACCTCGATGACATTATCATCCCGAAAGAGAAAGTGGATTTGGTGGCACGCGGCAACGAAGAGGTACGTCAGATTACCGAAAACTACAACATGGGCTTCATCACCGATACCGAGCGTTACAACCAGGTTATTGACACCTGGACACACATCAACAACGACTTGGGCAATGTGCTGATGAAAGAGATGACCGAGGCCGATCAGGGATTCAATGCCGTGTTTATGATGCTTGATTCCGGAGCCCGTGGTTCTAAAGACCAGATCAGGCAACTTTCGGGTATGCGCGGACTGATGGCAAAGCCTCAGAAAGCCGGAGCCGAGGGAGCGCAGATTATTGAGAACCCCATCCTCTCCAACTTCAAGGAGGGAATGTCAGTGCTGGAGTACTTCATCTCTACCCACGGTGCACGTAAGGGTCTGGCAGATACCGCCATGAAGACTGCCGACGCAGGTTATCTGACCCGTCGTCTGGTGGATGTGTCTCACGACGTGATTATCAACGAGGAAGACTGCGGCACGCTGCGTGGACTGGTATGTACAGCCCTGAAGAATGGCGACGAGGTTATCTCTACCCTCTCTGAGCGTATTTTAGGCCGTGTGTCTGTACACGATATCATCAACCCCACTACAGGCGAACTTATCGTGGCTGCCGGTGAAGAGATTACCGAGTCGGTGGCGCAGGCGATAGAGGAATCACCCATCGAGAGTGTGGAAATCCGCTCTGTGCTCACCTGCGAGAGCAAGCATGGTGTCTGCATGAAGTGCTATGGTCGCAACCTCGCCACCCGCAAGATGGTGCAGAAGGGTGAGGCTGTGGGTGTGATTGCCGCACAGGCCATTGGTGAGCCTGGTACCCAGTTGACCCTCCGTACCTTCCACGCCGGTGGTGTGGCTGCCAACGCAGCCGCCAATGCCAGCATAGTGGCAAAGAACGAGAGCCGTCTTGAGTTTGAAGAGTTGCGCACCGTGCCTTTCGACGAGGATGGCAAGTTGTGTGAGATGGTAGTAAGCCGTTTGGGTGAGGTGCGCTTTGTCGATCCCAATACCAGCATCGTGCTCTCTGCCATGAACGTACCTTACGGTTCGGTGCTCTATCACAAGCAAGACGATGTGGTGCCCAAGGGCGAGAAGATAGCCCAGTGGGACCCCTTCAATGCCGTCATCGTTACGGAGTATGCAGGTGTCCTCAAATTCAATGATGTGATTGAGGGTGTTACCTTCCGCTCTGAGACTGACGAGACAACCGGTTTGACCGAGAAGATTATCACCGAGTCGAAAGACAAGTCCAAGGTGCCCACCTGCGATATTATCAATGCCAAGGGAGAGAAGGTTGGAACTTACAACTTCCCCGTAGGCGGTCATATCGTGGTGGAAGATGGTCAGACGGTGAAAACCGGTGAGACGCTCGTCAAGATTCCTCGCGTGGCAGTGAAGGGTGGTGACATCACCGGAGGTCTGCCCCGTGTTACCGAGCTCTTCGAGGCACGTAACCCGTCCAACCCCGCTGTGGTTTCCGAGATTGATGGCGAGGTAACTATGGGCAAGGTGAAGCGAGGCAACCGCGAGATTATCGTCACCTCCAAGACCGGTGAGCAGCGCAAGTATCTCGTTTCTCTTGGCAAGCAGATTCTGGTGCAGGAGCATGATGCCGTTCGCGCAGGAACACCGCTTTCTGACGGTGTGATTACTCCCGCCGACATCCTTGCCATCAAGGGTCCCACAGCCGTGCAGGAGTATATCGTCAACGAGGTGCAGGATGTGTATCGCCTGCAGGGTGTGAAGATCAACGACAAGCACTTCGAGATTATCGTTCGTCAGATGATGCGCAAGGTGCAGATCAACGAACCTGGAGATACCTCATTCCTGGAGCAGGAAGTGGTGGACAAACTCGACTTCAATGAAGAGAACGACCGTATATGGGGCAAGAAAGTGGTTACAGATGCAGGCGACAGCGAGAACCTGAAGCCCGGACAGATAGTTACCGCCCGTAAGTTGCGCGACGAAAACTCTTCACTCAAGCGTCGAGACCTTAAACTGGTTACGGTACGTGATGCTGTGCCTGCCACATCTACCCAGATCCTGCAGGGTATCACCCGTGCTGCTTTGCAGACCAAGAGTTTCATGTCGGCAGCCTCCTTCCAGGAAACCACCAAGGTGCTCAACGAAGCCGCCATTCGTGGCAAGGTAGATCGCTTGGAGGGTATGAAGGAGAACGTTATCTGCGGTCATCTCATTCCTGCCGGTACCGGTCTGCGTGAGTTCGAGAAGATTATTGTCGGCTCTAAGGAAGAGTACGAGCGCATGCAGGCAAACCGCAAGAACGTGCTCGACTTTGCCGGAGAGAACGAACAGAGCGAAAGCGAACAGGAGTAAACCACTGATGGGGAATATCGGGCTTTAGTGTCCGTCCCCATACAGATTTAATAGGGAAAGTCTGCAACAGGCGTGGAGTTTGTTGCAGACTTTTAATCATTATTCTGCTACTATAATCATTATCCACTATGAAATATCTGAAAACGTTTTTTACCGTAGTATTCGGTACCTTCTTCTTGCTTCAGGTTACTGCACAGGATGTATATACCAAAGCCCCTGCTGACAAGAAGACCGAGAAAAAAGCTGCCAAATGGGCAAAAAAAGGAGCTTGGCGAGAAGGCTTCACTGCTGCAGGTCCCCATTCCTCTGTCAATCTCAGTGAGTTCTATACCCAGTACCAGCGCAACACCGCCCAGTGGCAAGCCATGTTCCGCTGGTTGTCAACCCACGATTTGCTTGCTGTCCCTGCGGGCAAGCATCCTATCGAGGGCACATCCTTGGTAGTCAGTGTGGAGGACAGCGAGAATGGTCCTCTTGCCAAGCGTCGCAGTGAAAGTCACTATCATCATATCGACTTCCAGTATGTGGTGCGTGGAACCGAGCGTTTTGGCATTATCGAGCACAACAGTTCCAAGCCCAACAGCAAATACAAGCCCGACGTGATGCACTACGACTATGATTTGGAGAAAGCCATTTTCCATGATTCCACCCCCGATGCCTTCTTCCTCTTCTTCCCCGACGACTGGCATATCGCCAAGGTGCAGACAGACAAGGAAGACCAGCATATTCGTGTGATAGTGGTCAAACTCGACTATGTGGAGTAGGTCAGAAGTCTCTTCTTCCCCCACACACAAATTCTCCATATACAAGAAAGGTTGCACCGTGATGATGGTGCAACCTTTCTTGTGCTTGTCTGGAAAGTATTTCAGTGCGTCTGAAGATACTTCTTTCCGTTCTTTATGTAAATGCCTCCCCGCATGGGACTCTTTACTTTCAAGCCCTGTATGTTGTAGATGGGGGCATTGTCATTATGGTCAGCATTTATCTCGTTGATGCCGTCCGTTGCCGGCCACAGCTTCAGTGCCCATAAGGCCATGTCGGCTGTTCCCCGCAATACAAGTTCATACTTCTTTGCCGCGTCAAGTTCTGTTTCCAGCATGTCAGACTGGTGTTCCGTCTTCTTGCCGTATTCGTTTGTAGAACTGACGGTTGTGGCTATTCCACCCTCTGGCTTGATGTCGATAATGATATGACCGGGTGTGGAAGCTGCGCCGTTGAAGTAAATCTTTGCCCGCTCTGTTCCGGTGACGAAGAGAGACAGGTGCTTCTCTGCCCCTACACGTATCATGTTGTTTGTGCTGTATGTGTAGTAAGGCACCGTCTCGTCTGTTACAGGGTCTATCTCCACCATTCTGCCGCTCACGTTCATAGCCTGGTTGTTGTGCACTACCCAGTTGGTGTATTCGTGTTTGATGCTCCATTCAAGTGCTCCTGTCGTCGCATTGGGCAGTTGCTCTGGAATGAGTGTCATGTCAACCAGTTCATAGAGGTACGATGATGTTTGGGGAATATGGTGTTCAACAGTCTTGTCCAACATCGTGAACGTGGCAATCAGATCTATGCTTGTCTCTGCGTCAAAGGTGTATGTGGCATCAGTGGAATATACCCTGCCGTTTGCCGTAGTCCAGTTCTTGAAAGCATATCCCTCTGCGGGAGTGGCAGTAACGGTCACGCTCTTGCCTTGCATGCATGTCACTGAAGCCGGTGAAACCGTTCCTCCCTCTGCAGGTGAGGCAGTGGCAGTAATGGTTACTTCCTCTTTTACGACTTCTCCTCCTGTGTTTTCGCTCGGGTTAAGTGCCTTGTGCAGGCTTTCTGCGGTCAGCGTGTATTCCGTATCGCTGAGCGGACTCAATGCTCCGTTGGCTGCGATGGCTCTTACGGTGTAGGTGCCCGCAGGTTCCGAGGCATCATAGTAGGCATTCCCGTCAGTAAATCCTGCGATTGCGCCATCCAGATAAACCACATAGCCACGTGCTCCCTGCGCAGCATCCCACGTCACGTAACCGTTTTCACTTTTTATGTTGGTTGGCGGCATAACTCCCACCACAGCCTCTTCAGGCGAGAACACATCCTTGCCTTCCATGTTGTAGATGTGGGTAAGGTCAAGCAGTTTCATGTCTTCTGCAGTGAGGATGGTGCCCCAGCTTGCCCTTTTGCTCAGGTCTGCCGGTGACCCGTCGCTGTTCATGCTGTTGTACTCGGCAAACGACATGGATGTGTTGTTGCCGTTGCCAGACCATCCGGCAGCGTTGATGTGGTTTCCTATGCGAGAGTTCAGATAGACGGTTCCGCAATCCGTGTCTGCCCATGGGCGTGCGAGATAGGCATCAGAGGCACCGTCTTCCGCTGTCAGGTCGCAGTCGTTGAAGATAAACTCATAATAGAGCGGCTGTCCGCTGCTCAGCCATGTCTTGTGTGTGATGTCTTCCGGTGCAGTGATATATCCGCCCGATTTTCCTCCAACCCTGCTTCTGCTCACGATATTGCATTGGTAATAGTAGGCGGTGCCGCCTCCATAGATGAAATCAACGTTTCCTTTTACGGTGCAGTCGTAGTAGAAATACCTCTTTGTCTTCTTCGTGCGGTGAGTGTCTTGATAACCCTCCAGCGACACGTTTTTCAGTATCTGTCTGTCACCTGCCTGGTACAGGGCTTCAGCCTGTGCCACATCGTCTTTCACGGTGTTTCTCACGGTTACGTTCTCCATATAGAAGTCGGGGGAGGTCACAGTCATGGTAGGTGCGGTCATTCCGTCGGCGGTGACGGAGCCTTTGCCCGGATAGTCTATTCGCTTTCCGTGATAGTCATCCCATGAGATGATTACGCCTTCTTTGCTTTCGCCGATGATGCTTATCACCTTCTTCGATTCCTGGTATCTGTTGCCTATGAACACCTTCTCGTTGTATGTGCCGTTTCTTACGAAGATGGTTGTCCTTTCAGCATTTTCGTCAGCCATTTCTATGGCCTGGTTGATGGTAGTGCAGTCGCCACTGCCGTCTTGTGCCACAATGATGTCATAGGGTTTGGCTGCGGTTATCTCGATGGTTTCTCCCACCAGACTGCACAGATAGGCTTCAAGAGCCGTATAGCCCCCTTTGAGCACGGTGTTCCTGTCGTTTGCATTGTTGGGGTCAAAGCCGTTGGCTGTTTCCCAGGCGTCATCCATGCCGTCGTGGTCGTTGTCGGTTATCTCGTTGTAGGTGTTGTATGTAGGATAGCCGCCGGAGTCAGACGGTTTGTCTATGATACCTTTTGCCCTTCCTGCATTGCACGAGCCGTAATACTCTGCCGTACCTGTGGAAGCCTCGTTGAGTACCCTGCTGTCGTGCGAGTCTCTTGGAAATGCACCCGCCTTTGCCAGTACGCTTTTGTAGGCATCTGCTGCGCTCTCTTTCCTGATGGCGTATTCGCCCACGTCGATGTAGTCGGATTTCATGTCATCGAGCGTGAGTCCTGCCACGCTTTCGGTGTATTCGCTGATGTCAAAGCCTTTGTAGTTGTCTGTGTTGTAGCCGTTTCCTTCCGCATAACTGCCCTCCATGTAGTTGCCGTCGAGATGCCAGTCACCGTAACTTGTGCCTTGGCTGCCCTGAGAAGGACTGCAGTATGAGGCGCGTATGAAATAAGCCTTGTTGGTGCCTTCGTATGCAGGTCCGGGCTTGTAGTAGTTGTTGACATAGTTCAACTGGAACAGTCCTTCGTCACCCTGTCTGTTGTCGCCTCCGTAGCAGCTGTTTGATTTGCCGTAGTTATAGTTCACGTTGTTTACGATATCAAGCAGCATGTGTTTGTCGTTTTTCGTTGTTGAGCCGAAGCGTGGCGAACGGCTGTAGTTGTGTGCCAGCAGGTTGTGGTGATAGGTGGCAGTCTTTCCTCCCCACACGGCGGCATAGCTTCGGTTGCCTTTCAGGTGGCCGGCGTTGTACAGTCCCTCGCTTACAATGCACCACTGCATGGTGGTGTGGTCGTTGTCGTAGAAGCCTACCACCTCTTCGGCGGACCAGCTGAACGAGCAGTGGTCGATGATGAAGTTGCCGCCGTTCTCGATGTTGAGTGAGGCACCTGCTATGAAGTTGTCAGAATTGGTAGTGCCCGGCTCATACACGTTGTCCTCGCCCAGTACGCCCACTCTCGATCTGAGGTGTCTGATGATGAGGTTACGGCTTCCGCCAAGATTGATACATCCTCCCTTGATGCATATACCGTCACCGGGAGCCGTCTGTCCCGCAATGGTCACATTGTCTCTCATGTTCCTCAGATCGTTGCCTTTAAGGTCTATGATGCCCGACACTCTGAACACCACGGTGAGGGGTTTCCCCGGATGTTGTTTCAATGCCCATCTGAAGCTGCCCTCAGGCGGGTTGCTCGGGTCGTCAAGCAGGTTGGTTACTTCTACCACTTCACCGCCTCTGCCGCCACTGGCATATTTCCCGAAGCCTTCTGCCGTAGGAAAGGCAAGTGTCTGAGCCTTGACGATAGTACATACTGCAAAAGTCAGTAATAGTAATAAGTTTTTTTTCATGGCTTTTTTGTTTTAGGTTAATTCAATGATTCTTGGTAGGGTAGTTTAAACGGCAAAATCGCTGATAGTCCGTGTTTTTTATAGATTTTACAAAGATATGGATTATTGTGTATTTCTGGTGATGGTTTCCTGATTATTTTGAAACCATGATACAAAAAGTTGCGATAGCTGTATTCTCCATTGCCACCGTATTGCCGTTTTTGGGGATACAGACGGACTGTCATGGTAAATTTTGCGGATAAACAGCCTCCCGAGAAACGTAAAAACTCATTCGTGTTCTAACGGAGTAGAACACGAATGAGTTGAAAGAGTATGCACTTACTTATTTGATGATTTTCTTGGAAGTTCCATCGGAATACTTAACGATGTTGATTCCCTTCTGAAGTCCATTCACCTGTGTGCCATTGATGCTGTAAATGGCTTTGACGGCTTTCATTCCGTTCTCGGTATTGATACCTTCAATGCCCGTTGAAGAAGCCTCAAAGGTAATCATGCTCAGGTTCAGGTTCTTTTGTCCACCTGCAATGATAAGGTAGTCGCGTCCGGCTACAACGTCACATGTGATATACTCGGGAGCATTCAGTTCATGGTGCTCCTTGTGGTAAGAGCATTCAAGGTTTTCGTCCTTTGCGGGATCACCGTTGCGGAAGTTCACGTATGCAGCCCATCCGCCGAAATCGTCGTTGTCCATTTCAGCCTCTGTAGCCAGTTTGTAGATACCGAAGCAGCGCTTGCTGTCGCCTGCATAAATCTTTGCGCCCAATACACCATCTACATTCGGTACAACTCTCAAAACACCCATGTACGATTTTTTCAATCCGTCGAGGCTCAGGTCAGTGATGGTCTCTTCTCCGGTAAGAACCTGGTCGGGCATGGTAGAACCCATGTTGAAGTAGCCGTTATGGCCGTCTGCCTGTATCTGCTCATTTTTGTTGCCTTTAAAGTAAACGGGAGTGTCGTCAACGGCTGCGGTGATGGTGAGTTCCTCATCTTTGTACACCACGTAGTTTTTATCAAGCCATACCCCCATGCCCCAAGCCTCTGTGAGTTGTTCTGCTGTGAAATTTTCTGTAAACCATGCCTCATCGCGGTCAACGGTGATTTCTTTGCCGTTTCTCTGCATTATCTGAACTCCGGCAGGTGCGGGCATCTCGGCAGGAGCATAGGTAATCTCCGAGAGGTTCAGGTTCTTTTGTCCACCTGCAATGATAAGATACTCGCGACCGGCTTCAATCTCGCATGTGATATACTCGGGAGCATTCAGTTCGTGGTGCTCCTTGTGGTAAGAGCATTCAAGGTTTTCGTCCTTTGCAGGGTCACCGTTACGGAAGTTCACGTATGCAGCCCATCCACCGAAGTCATCGTTGTCCATTTCAGCCTCTGTAGCCAGTTTGTAGATGCCGAAGCAGCGCTTGCTGTCGCCTGCATAGATCTTTGCACCGAGAGTTCCTTTTGCTTTGGCAACAACTTTCAGAACACCCATATAAGATTTTTTCAGTCCATCGAGGCTCAGGTCAGTGATGGTCTCTTCTCCGCTAAGAACCTGGTCGGGCATGGTGGAACCCATGTTGAAGTAGCCGTTGTGCCCGTCTGCCTGTATCTGCTCGTTTTTATTGCCTTTAAAGTAAACGGGAGTGGCATCTACTGCAGCTGTGATGGTAATCATCTCATCCTCATATACCACATAGCCTTTATCGAGCCATACGCCCATGCCCCAAGCCTCTGTGAGTTGCTCGGCTGTGAAATTTTCTTTAAACCAAGCCTCGTCGCGGTCAACATTGTAAACTGCTGTCTCGCCAATGGCATAAGGATTGGAAGACGTTTTCTGTAAAATCTGTGCGCCACCAACAGGAACGGTAGCAGATGCTGTCAACCCAATAAACAGGGTCAGCGCAGAAAGTAATAGTTTTTTCATAAATCGCTAATTGTTAAATGGTTAATAAATAAAGCGTATTTCTTGTGTATCGGTGTCCGTAAATGTCAGTACGGACACCGATGATAATTTCTAATATCCGTTGGAGCCAAACTCGGATGGATTGGCAATCATATTCAGGAACTCCTGCGGTATCGGCCGTTTTGTGTGCTTTGCTTTGTCAAATGTCGTGATAAAGGGGTTCATGCCCTTTTGTGTAAGATACTCAGCTGTAAGTCTTCCTGTACGTTTTAGGTCATACCAGCGCCATTGCTCTCCGCAAAGTTCTCGCGCACGTTCTTTCAGCAGGTAGTCTATCGTCATTTCGTTGATGGTAACCTCCATTTCCGCAGCGTCTCCAGAAACTGCGGCGTGGCGTCTCACTGCATTGAGATAGGGCAGGCCTTCTGCCGGATTGCCTTTGCAGATGGCTGCCTCTGCGGCAATCAGATATATATCTGTAAGGCGTATCACAGGCATGTCCATCATGCAGTATTGGTTGGTATATGCATATTTGAAGCAACGGTGTTTTTTCAGTGATGGGAACAGGTTCCTGAAGTAGGTGTGCTCTGCCTCCTCACCATAGTTGCCGGGTTTCGTGTTGAAATAATCGGTTATTCCCACGCACAGGCGTTTGTTCTTGGCTGTTTTCAGCGAGTCAAGTTCCCAGTTGGGGGTATAGCATCCCAAGGCATCGGGCAGGTCTTCGCGTTCATATCCTACATTGGCGTTCTGTGCACCTGCATAGTAGTTTGCGCCGGGGAACTTCTGTTCATATTCCTTGCCAATCAATTGTGCGGAGGCGATGGTTCTTTTGGATGAGCTCGACAACTCTGTAGCGTTGATGTCTTTCTTGTAGTTTGACAATATCTGCTTGGACACTATTCGCTTTTCGTTAGAGTAGTACTTGTAGTAGAACGCATCTTCAAAGCGGGTGTCGGCTGTGCGGTCATTCGGGTTGGCTGCGAGGTCAACAAGTTCCGTGTTTGTTTCTGACTTGGGGATTCTGGGGTCGAAGCAGTCTTTGAGCAGATACAGTGTGGGCGACCACACGGTAGCGTTGTCTCGTCCATAGCGAACTCCGTCTCCCTTCACTCCGAAGTTTCCCGCTTGTGTGGAAATCTTCATCATGTAATATTGTGAGGTGCGTCCGCGATTCCACCCCTCGGGGTTGTATCCTCCCTCATGGTCAATGGCCTCAATGAACAGAAATTCTTTGTTTGACTTGTTGTTGTCACCGTCCCATGCCTGTGCGTTTCCGCTTTTGGTGGCGGTACTTGCATACAGTCCGCAATCGTAGTCAGCAGCGTTGTCAATCAGTTCTGTTGCGGTCTTGTAGGCAGCATCCGCACTTGCAATGTATTCCTGTGAACCTTCCGGATATAGTCGTGTACGCTGCATATAGGCTTTTGCCAACAAAGCGAGAGCCGCCTTTTTGGTAGCACGTCCGCGTTCGCCCTGTTTTACGGGCAGGTCGTTGACTGCAATCTTCAAGTCGTTTATCAATACTTCGTAGAATTTCTCTTCCGGTGTCCGTAATGCTATCTCCGATGATATTCCGCTTTGGGCAAAGGACATTGTATCAAGCACCACATCTCCCCATTGCTCTACGATGTGGAAATAGGCAAAGGCTCTCATAAAGCGGGCTTCGGCTGCTGTTGCTTTTATTTGCTCAGCAGTAAAATCCTTTCCTTGGTTTTGAAAGTAAAGAGCCGTATTGCAATAGCCCACGATTGCATAGAGTGCATTCCAGCAGGTACGCAACACTCCTGTACTTGGAGTCAGGTTTCCGTTGTAGTTGGTCACGTCGCCGTAACTCCCGTCTCGGCTTCCTATTTTCCATAAGTCCGTACCCATCTCCATCGGACCGATACCGTCTGACTTGCCGTACAGATAGTAAAGGTTTTCATAGCAGGAATTTATCAATCCCTGATATCCGTTCATGGATGTATAAGCCACTTCCACGTCAACGGTGGAATAATTAGTTTCGTCCAGCGAGCATGAAAACATGCAAGAGGTCACTAATCCAATAGCCAGATATTTCAGTTTTTTCATTGTGTTCTTTTTTGTTTATACGTTATATCAGAATGAGGCGTTGATACCGAATACAAGGGTCTTGTACAGCGGGAATGAGTCGGATGCGTTGTTCTCCGGGTCCATACCGTCAAGCATCTCGCTCTTGCTCCAGATGAATGGGTTGGTGATGGTGGCATATACGCGTAGTTTGGTCATGCTCATCTTCTTTAGCACGTTTTTGGGAAGAGTATAGCCCACTGTGATGTTCTTTATCTTGATAAATGAGCCGTCAACATAACGCATGGATTCCTTTTGAGCGTCGGTCATTCCGCCTCCGAAGTTAGGTCTTGGATAGGCGTTCGTGGGATTGTCGGGAGTCCAGTAGTCGTAGCAGTCGGGCTGGTTTATCTTGCTGCTATATCCCAGCAGTTCACCGTTGACCATCTGTCCCCAACGCATGGTTGCCATGATGGAAATATCGAAATTGTAGAACTCGAATGTGTTGTGGAAACCAATGGTCCAGTCGGGTGTCTTCGAACCAAGGATTTGTTTGTCATTGGCAGATACGGTATATGGATTTGATTTGGTGTAGTACTTGTGTGTTCCGTCTTCTGCGTCTTCAGATGGCTTGTAGTAGGCTCCGATATAGGTCTTCTCTTCTCCTGTGTCGGGATTGGTGATGGTATAGGTATAGGTAGGGTCATATACCAGTTCGGGTACTTCTATGCGCACCTGGCCGGGCTCGGCGTCAAAACAGGCAGCCATGTCTTCCTGTCCAAGTTGCCAGATACCTTCTTTCTTGTATCCGTAGTATGTGTTTACCGGATTGTCGAGGAACAGGTTAAGGGCGATGAGGTCTTTCACTGTCACGTTGTTGCCCAGGTCAATCTCTTTGAGTTTCTCTACGTTCTTCGCAAAGGTGAATGTGCTGTTCCAGCGGAAATTCTTTTTCACGATGTTGCGTGAGTTCAAGGTGATTTCCACACCCTTGTTCTTTATTCTTGCAATGTTTGACATCTTGTAGTAAGGCTGTTTTGCATTGAAGCCTCCAAACGATGTGGGCAGCGGACGGTTGTACAGCACTCCCTTGGTGTCGGTCGTGTATAATTCGATAGAACCGTCTATTCTTCTGTTCAGTACAGAGAAGTCCAAACCAAAGTTCCAGTTATAGGATTTCTCCCATGTCAGTTCGCTGTTTGCCACGTTGCGGGCGAGGATGTAACTTTGGAGCTGTCCGGAACCAAGGTTCAGGTAGTTGGCGGAATTGGTCACGGCTGTAAGGGTGACGTATGGGTCGATGTTGGCATTACCGGTCACACCATATCCTACACGCAGTTTCAAATTGTCGAGCCATTTTTTCGTGCCGTTCATAAACGGTTCGTCAGAAATGCGCCATCCTGCAGAGAAAGCGGGGAATGCACACCACTTGTTGTAAAGTTGGGAAGCGCCGTCCCAACGGGTAGAGGCAGACAGCAGATAGCGTCCCAGATAACTGTAGTTCACACGTACGGCATACGACATCTTGGCTGTCTCTTTGTATGCAGAAGATACGGCTGCCTTCAATCCTGCACTCAGGTTGTACCACAGGAAATCATCGTACTCAAACTGCTCGTTCTGCGCAAAGGATTCATCGTAGGTGTTCTTGCTGTATTCGATGATTCCCGTCAGGGTAATGTCATGGTCTTCCTTTATCTTGAAGTTGTAGTTGGCAATATTCTGCCACAGGTAGTTCCATGAATTAGATGACTTATAAGAGGCGATGCGCTTGTTTTCTGCGCTGCCGCTGAGCTTCATGTAGGTATCCAGTCCGTCCCACAAGCCATTTCTTGAGTGAGATAAAGAGGCGCTGAACATGGATCTGAGCGAGAATCCCTTGAAAGGCTTTATCTCTACAAATGGTGAGATGGTGATTGCCGTGCTTTTAGTGTTGTTCCGATAGGCATCCATCTCGTCATCTGCAAGGATGTTGATGTAGCTGTTCATATCGCTGATGGGATATTTGTTCAGATTGCCGTTCTCATCGTATGCTTCTCCAAGAGGAATCTGGTTCAGACTCTTGCTCAGACGGGAGTTGCGCTTCTCTTGGTTTCGGTATGATAGGGTGGATTGGTAACCTACGGTGAGCACATTGTTGATATTATAGGTCGTACCGGCACGGAATGTCAGCATATCCACTTGGTCGTTCTTGTACAAGCCTTTCTCCTGCTGATAACCGGCGCTCACATAACTTTGATGTTTCTCGTTGCCGCCACGGACGGATACGTGGTAGTTTTGCTGTACACCGGTATGCAGTATCTCGTCTTTCCAGTCCACCCATTTGTTATTGTTATAAGCGTCCAATGCTCCTTGTGACAGTCCTGCTGCGTTGAAAAGCTCATCGATGTTTTCCGGCTGCTTGTCATATCTTGCCACGTATCCTTCAGTCAGGAAGTCTATCCACGACTGTCCGCTGAGGGTTGACGGATAGGAGGGGAATGCATTGATACCTACATAGGCATCAAAGTCAACCTGCACTTTGCCCTTGCTTCCTTGCTTTGTGGTCACGATGATTACACCATTGGCACCTGCAGAACCGTAGATGGCTGTTGAGGAGGCATCTTTCAATACTTCAATGGATTCAATGTCGTTGGGGTTCAGGTCGTTGATACTGCCTCCGGTAACACCGTCTATAACGAACAGTGGTGCACTGCTGGCATTGAGCGATCGGTTACCACGCAACAGTATTTCAGGGGTAGAACCTGCCTGGCCGGAAGTACGGGTAATATCCAAACCGGAGATTTTACCCTGCAAGCCCTCCATGGCGTTCATTACAGGTGCCTGTTTGATGTCTTCAGCCTTCACGGAACTTACGGCACCTGTAAGGTCGCGCTTTTTCTGGGTACCGTAACCAATAACCACCACTTCATCCAAACCGGTATTGTCCAGTTCCATCTTCAACTGGTAGCTGGTCTTGGAGGCCTTGAAGGTCTGCGTCTTGTAGCCCACAAAGGATATTTCAATGATTGCGTTAGGTGCTGCCTGGATGGAGAAATTTCCGTCCATGTCAGTGATGGTTCCCTTTCCGGTAGCCTTTACACGCACGGTAACGCCAATCATGGGCTCTCCTGTTTCATCAACCACTTGTCCTTTCACTGTGCGGTTCTGCTGAACCGCCTGGGCAACGGGTGTAGTCGCCTGTGTCTCTTCTGCGTTAGCCTGGAGAGGCATGCACAGAAGTGCAGTAAGTCCCACTGCCATGGTGGCATTGGTAAAGCGAATGCCCGAATAATGCTTCGCGAGTTTTTTCATATTATTATATTTGGTTTGTTTTTGGAGTTTCTGTAGTTATCTTCCTCTGACCTGCAGCGGGCGTTGAAAACGCACGTACAAATTATACTCATTTATTGTATGGTCACATGTGGCAAAAGATTATGTAAATCCAAAGTATCAATATCATGTCAATGAGTTGCAGACAAAGATTATCTCTTACATGGAGATACACTTTCGGTGCTGCTGTCTTTATATTTTCTGGTAAAAAATGGGGCTGACAGGCGCTTGATTTTCGCTCATTTATTGATTACCTTGTTCAGTTGTCAAGTGGATGCCTTGTTCAGTTGTCAAGTGGATGCCCTGTTCAGTTGTCAACTGATTGCCCTATTCAGTTGTCAACTGATTGCCCTATTCAGTTAGCAACTGATTGCCCTATTCAGTTAGCAACTGATTGCCCTATTCAGTTAGCAACTGATTGCCCTGTTCAGTTAGCAACTGATTGCCCTGTTCAGTTAGCAACTGATTGCCCTGTTCAGTTAGCAACTGATTTTTTGCTCGTTTTAGGAGCATTACAGGATGGTGCAAAAACGTATGAAACTGCATGCTTTTCATCCTGAGATTACCTCAAAAAAAGGTAACAATCTCCGAAATATATACCACAAGTATTGGTGATTAACCGTATATTTGTAGCCGAGATGACAGCACGCCAAACCGTGAGTGAAGTTATTCTTTTGAACTTTTCCGTGTGCAGACAACTATTTATCTGCCACGTTGATTGCAGCAACGGGAGTTTCATCCCAATACTTTTTAGTTTGAAGTGAGTTTAACGTTTAAAATGTAATTATGTAACTAAAAAAATGGAGAAAAACTTATTGAGTTTAGATTATTTTTAATACATTTGCACCGAAAGTGTATCTCCATGTAAGAGATAATCTTTGTCTGCCCTTCGTTGGCATGATATTGATACTTTGGATTTACATAATCTTTTGCCGTATGTTGACCTATATATATAATAATGTGTATAATGTCGTATGTGCGTTTTCAACGCCCGTTGCAGGTCAGAGGAAGATAACTACATAGAAAAAAGATTCTAAAAACAAACCAAATATAATAATATGAAAAAACTCGCGAAGCATTATTCGGGCATTCGCTTTACCAATGCCACCATGGCAGTGGGACTTACTGCACTTCTGTGCATGCCTCTCCAGGCTAACGCAGAAGAGACACAGGCGACTACACCCGTTGCCCAGGCGGTTCAGCAGAACCGCACAGTGAAAGGACAAGTGGTTGATGAAACAGGAGAGCCCATGATTGGCGTTACCGTGCGTGTAAAGGCTACCGGAAAGGGAACCATCACTGACATGGACGGAAATTTCTCCATCCAGGCAGCACCTAACGCAATCATTGAAATATCCTTTGTGGGCTACAAGACGCAGACCTTCAAGGCCTCCAAGACCAGCTACCAGTTGAAGATGGAACTGGACAATACCGGTTTGGATGAAGTGGTGGTTATTGGTTACGGTACCCAGAAGAAACGCGACCTCACAGGTGCCATCACCTCTATCAAAAGCGAGGACATCACCGCTGCACCGCTGCCCAACCCCATCGAGTCTCTGCAGGGTAAGGTGGCAGGTCTTGACATTACCCGCTCCTCTGGTCAGGCAGGTGCATCAAGCAGCATCAAACTGCGCGGTACACGTTCTCTCCTGGCTTCGGAAGACGGCAATGATGCCCCGCTGGTGCTGGTGGACGGATTGCCCGGAAACCTTTCTACACTGAATGCCAACGATATCGAGAGCATTGAGGTGCTCAAGGATGCTGCATCAACGGCAGTGTATGGTTCTTCGGGAGCCAACGGTGTGATTATCGTCACCACCAAAGGTGGAAAAGAGGGTAGGGCAAAGGTGAGTCTCAATGCCTATCTCGGTATCAACGGATGGTCCACAGTGCCCGAGATGTACCATGGGGAATCGTTCTTCAATCTGGCACGTACCGCACAGCAGCAGTCAGGCCACTATACTTCCGATGAGGAGGTGTATAACCAGGAGGTATATCAGGCCATGCTTGCCGGCAAGGATATCGACTGGGCAGACGCCCTGCTGCGCACCGGCATCACCCAGAACTATTCGCTCTCAGTGAGTGGAGGCACAGAGAAGACCAAGGCATACATGTCGCTCAACTTCTCGGGTGAGGACGGACAGTATGTCAACGACAACTACCGCGTATATTCCACCAATATCAAGATAGACCATCAGTTGCGTAGCTGGCTTACCATCGGTACCAATATCCAGGGCAGCTTTACCCACAAGAACAGCGCGTATGCCAAATTGGAGAATGCTTTGATTTCGCGTCCCATCGGTTCACTCTATGACGATGAGGGCAACGTGAACGTCTTCCCTGTTGCCGGTGACGCCTCTACGGTGAGCCTGTTGCTCAACAACCACAACAACTACCGCAACAACAGCCAGAACACCAACATCTATCTGAATCCCTACATCCGCATCAACCCCATCAAGGGACTCACCTTCGAGAGCCGTCTCAGTCTTGCACTCTCCTACAGCAAGGCAAACAGGTTCCAAGGAATCGGATCGTACCAGTATTATAATGCCAACCGTTCTGCCGATGGCGTTACCACCAATGCCAATGTGACCGCTTCGGTGGCAAATACCAATGCTTATAACTATAAGTGGGAGAATATCCTGACCTATAACTTCAAGATAGGCGAAGACCATGACTTCACCGTTACAGGTGTTACCTCATGGAACCACAACCGCAGTGAGTACGCCTATGCAGGCTCCAACACCATCACTGCCAACGAATACCTTTGGCACAAGCTGGAGGCAGGACAGAACCAGACCGCACAGTCACGGTACAGAATGTCCAAAGGCATGGGCTTCGTGGGACGTCTCACCTATTCTTATCAGGGCAAGTATCTGGCGTCTGCATCCGTCCGCCACGATGGCTCTTCACGCCTTGCCAAAGGTAACCGCTGGGACACCTTCCCCGCATTCTCCTTGGGATGGCGCATCTCTGAGGAGGGCTTCATGAAGAGTACCCGCGGATGGCTTGACAACCTGAAGCTGCGTGTAGGCTGGGGTGTCACAGGTACCGCCTCCATCTCCGAGTACCAGACTCAGGCGGAACTTGAGCAGTCGTACATGATTCTGGGCAACCAGACCCTTGTTTCCTACAATTATCCGCAGGGCATCGTTGACCCCAATCTGGGCTGGGAGAAGTCATACAATACCAACATCGGTCTGGATGCTACTTTCCTGGGCGGACGCATCGAACTGAATGCTGACTACTACTACACCAAGACCAAGGACATCATCTGGACCAGTCTGGTGCCTGTGACCAATGGCGGCTATAATTCAAGCCTCCAATACACCGTGACTACCAATATCTGTGAGTCGCAGAACAAGGGTCTGGAACTCTCGCTCACCGGTCGCCCGTTCGTGGCACGCAAAGAGGGAGACTTCAGTTGGACCATCAATGCCACCTATACCAATAGCAGCGAGAAGCTGACCAAGTTTGCCGCAGAAGACGGAACCACCCAGTATATCAACGGCAACAAGATACTGAAAGAGGGCGAGCCTATCAACTCGTTCTACGACTACAAACTCAACGGCACCTGGAAAACCTCGGAGGCAGCCGAGGCTGCCATTTTCAATGCACAGCCCGGTGACCTGAAGATTGACTGTCCAGACATCACCCGTCAGGTGGATGCCGACGGTACGGTATATTATATCGGCAAGGATGCCGACGGTGCCGACGTGCGCTACGATGCAAGCAATCCCTACGATGCCACACAGGCAAAGCAGGTGCTGGGTCATCAGCAGCCCGATTGGACTATGGGTATCAAGAACACCTTTACCTACAAGGGCTTCGACCTGTCGGTATATCTCTACTGGCGCTTCGGACAGATGATTAACTACAGTATGCTGGGACGCTACAACCCACAGGGCACAAGCAACTTCCCCACCTACTTCGACTATTGGACAACTGAGACAGGCGATGAAAACCACATCTATCCTGCCCTCAACTCTACCAAGCCTCTCAACGAGTACAGCGGCTGGACCGGTCTCACCTACGTAGATGGTTCTTTCTTCAAGGTGAAGAACATTACCTTGGGCTATACCCTGCCTAAGAACTTCATCAAGAAACTCGGCATCGAGAACTTGCGTGTCTATGGTACCATCACTAACCCCTTTGTGGTGGCAAAGAGCAGTCTGCTGAAAGACTATGACCCCGAAATGGCGGGCAGTCTGGACTATCCTCTCACCAAGCAGATGGTATTTGGTGTGAACATGACATTCTAAATGCAACAATCTAATGAATACAAACCAACGAAATATGAAAAAGCAATTGATATATATGGCTGTCGGATTGGTATGTGCCACCGGTCTGACATCGTGCGAACTTGATGAGTACAACCCCTCGGCAGGCGCTTCTACCATTGAGTCGTACAACACATGGAAGGGTTTGCAGGTCAAGTGTTATTCCACCCTGTACCACGAACTGTATTCCAAGAGCGATTTCCTGTTCCTCTCTGAGTGTGGAACCGACCTGTGGCTCAACCCCGCAGGCACGGAATACTCCAAGGAGACATTCTACTATACGGGTCTGGGTGTGGAGCGCAGCGAGCCCCGCAAGACATGGCAGCAGGCCTATTCCGTGATTGCCACCTGCAACAGTGTTATCCAGGAGGCAGGCAATGTGAACAACGGAGATGCCGATGCCATCAGGATTCTCTCTGCAGAGGCAAAGTGCATCCGTGCGTTCATGCACCTTACCCTTACCACCTATTTCGGCCCCATCCCCCTGTGTACTACAGAAGTGGGTGAGATGGACAAGGCTCCGGTAAGAAACTCGCTGGCAGAGGTGTATCAGTCTATTGTCACCGACCTGAAGGAGGCAGCCGCCGACCTGGGTGTGCAGCCCTATGAAGGCAACTATGCCCGTGTCACCAAGAAGACCGCCCTCGGACTGCTGGCAAGAGCATACGCCCAGGGTGCAGGCGAGAACCTGAGCGAAGACGGCAAGTCCTATTGGCAGCGTGCCAAGGAGGTGGCTGAAGACCTGATTGCCAACAGCAGTGCATACGGTATGTATCTCTATCCCGACGTGTCTGACCTTTGGGCATGTGCCAACAACCGTGACAATAAGGAGGCGCTGTTTACAGCTGCCGGACTGGATGCCACAGGTGTGGATGCCGCCATGGCGGGCAGCTACTTCAATGCCACCTGCTACCTATACGGCTATACCCGGCCTGATCCCAACTGCTTGCAGGATATATATACCACGCAGAAGTCGCTCAACTACCTTCTCGGTTCCCACAGCCAGGGTGGTGTGATGGCTCCCACCAAACATGCCATCGACGTGTATGGCGATTGGGACAAACGCTATGAGAACACCTTCCTCACAGCCTTCGGCGCATTCACCGAGGAGGGCGTGTCCACAGTGGTGCGCAAGCGTATCAAGCTTACCTCGTCCATGTGCAACCGTTATGGCATCAACAAGGCTTATGTAGACCAGTACATCAATCCATACATTCACCTGAAGAAGGTGAACCAGCCCGGTGGCGAGCAGATTGTGGCTATGGGCGTGTATAAGAAAGGTGACCCCAATACCATCGAACCCACCAAGAATCCTCTGGTGGTGGACATGCCTCTCGACAAGGACGATGACCGCTTCTCCATCTATCTGTCCAAGAACGATCTTGGCTATGCAGACCCCATTACCGATGACAGTGACGACGATGATGAGGATGAGAAACCCGCCATTCCTACCGACGGCAAGGACGGAAAAGACCGCCGTGCCTACTTCTGCATCAACATCAGCGAACTCTTTGATGCTGACGGCAACTACCGTGAAGACGCTTACCGCTACCGCGAGGGGGCTCCTGCCACCAAGGCAAACCAGTTGTTCCCCTGTCTTGTCAAGTACAATTGGATATTTGATGGCTCCACACGCCACTTGGGTACCGACACATACGATTACCGCAACGGAGATATCTACATCATGCGTGCTGCTGAGGTGTATCTCATTGCCGCAGAGGCAAACGTGATGCTGGGTAATGCAGCCGGTGCCAAGCAGTATCTGCAACCCTTGCGCGACCGTGCCTGTCGTACCGGCTATACGGTGCCCGCTATCACCGACCCAAGTGAGCAGGAAATTCTTGATGAGTATGCACGCGAGTTCTGCGGAGAGCACATGCGCTGGGCAGTGCTGAAACGTCACCGTGCATCGGGCTTGTTCAAGCAGGCTTTGCAAAACTATAACAAGAAAGCCGCTGCCGGCTTCAATGAAGACATCCACTATTGTCGTCCTATCCCGAAACTCTTCCTCGACCAGATTTCAAATGCTGCCGAGTTCGGAGACAACGGCTATGGTTATATAGGCGTCAAGGGATATTAACCCCCGGCTATCTCTCATCGGAGTGCATTATGCGCTCCGGTGAGAGAGTGTTTACATGAGTATCGAAACAATGAGAATTTCTATTTATTCATTTCTATTATTAACTTAAAACAAACAACATGAAAAAATTATTTACTTTTGTTGCAGCTGCCCTTATGTCGGCATCTGCATTCGCACAGGCACACTGTGAGTGGACTGCCGCACAGCTGCCACAGCAGGTGTTTGCAGGTCAGGCTGCCGCTGTTGAGGCTGGCTTTGTTACCATGTGGTGGGCTCCCGATACCAGCGAAGGTGGTGTGGGTGATGCTGCTCCCGTGAACTGGATGGGTATGCCTGCTTGTGACTTGATTAACAACGAGAACATCCAGGTTTCTCTGCCTCTGCCTTATAACTATGTGAGCGTTGGTAACAACAAGTATTCTGGTGCAGGTTATGCTTACAAGATTATCATGGGTATGAACAACTCTACCCGCGACGGTATTGATGTGCTGAACTTTGCTGAAGGCTTGGTTAACAACTCTTATGTTCGCAAGGCCGGCAATGCAGACCAGAAAGCCGAGGGCGCTGACGCAGGCTATGAAATCAGTGACGCCATCGTCAAGATCAATGTGAAGTCTGCCAATTATGGTGCCATTACCCTTACCTACAACCGTGGTGGTAACAACTCTGCCATGTATGTGGTTGACTCAACCAAAGCCAAGAGTGTATTGTGGTCAGTTACCCGCTGTCCCGATGACAACGTGCAGAACCATGTGGCACGCTTCGGCGTGGAGCCCGGACATACCTATTACGTAATGGCTTCTGAAAAGGGTTCTGTAGAACTTTATGGCATTGAGTATGATGAGTGCACTGATGAGGATTATGAAGTGCTCGCTTCTGAGGCAAACAGCACTGATCTTTGGACTGCTGCACAGTTGCCTTCAGAGGTGTTTGCAGGTCAGGCTGCTGCTGTTGCTGCAGGTTATGCTACTATGTGGTGGGCTCCTGATACCAGTGAAGGTGGTGTAGGTGATGCTGCTCCCGTAAACTGGATGGGTATGCCTGCTTGCGACCTGATCAATAGTGCCAACATCCAGGTTTCTCTGCCTCTGCCTTATAACTATGTGAGCGTTGGTAACAACA